>NZ_JBUESO010000013.1:0-144975 GCF_055502545.1 Bacillus sp. CZDM1
GCGTGGTAACATGTGGAGCTGACTGATACTAATCGTTCGAGGACTTAACCAATTTTTAAAAGCGAACTCGTTTTACACACTTCTTCTGAAATTATCTAGTTTTGAGGGAATGATACCTCAATTTTATAGTCTGGCAGCAATGGCGAGAAGGTCACACCCGTTCCCATACCGAACACGGAAGTTAAGCTTCTCAGCGCCGATGGTAGTTGGGACTTTGTCCCTGTGAGAGTAGGACGTTGCCAGGCTGTATTATTTTTAAAAATGTGTGTATATATTATTGGTTTTAACATATAATATATAGGTGCACTAATATTATTGTCGCGGGGTGGAGCAGTCTGGTAGCTCGTCGGGCTCATAACCCGAAGGTCGCAGGTTCAAATCCTGTCCCCGCAATTTAAGTTCTTTTCAAGAAAAACACTTGAAAAAACTTTGGTCTGGTAGTTCAGTTGGTTAGAATGCCTGCCTGTCACGCAGGAGGTCGCGGGTTCGAGTCCCGTCCAGACCGCCATTTATATTTTTAAAAACACGAAACGATGTTTCGTATTTTTTTTGCCTTTTTGCTTAAATGGCGGAAATTAGGTAAAATACATAGTGAATGGACATCCTTAGGAGCTATCCTAAGGTTTTTTTTTACAAAAATAAGGTAGAATGAAGATAGCGGCATGCTATTGTTTCGTAAAAGGTGATAATATGAATCAGTATGAAAAAAATACGATAGATCCTAGTGAAACTTTTCAGCTTGCATCTAAACTTGCAGCGTTATTACAGCCAGGCGATGTGATTTGCCTAGAGGGAGATTTAGGTGCTGGTAAAACCACCTTCACGAAAGGATTAGCTAAAGGTTTAGATATAAAAAAAACCGTAAACAGTCCGACCTTTACCATAATAAAAGAGTATAAGGGCAGGCTGCCTTTGTATCATATGGATGTATACCGAGTTGCCGATTCTGGCGAGGATTTAGGCTTTGATGAATATTTTGAAGGCGATGGTGTCACCGTTGTGGAATGGGCTCATTTAATTGAAGAACAATTACCCGTTGAATTGTTAACCATCTATTTGTATCACGAGGGTCCTGATAAAAGAAAAATTGTGTTTGTTCCAAAAGGAAAGAGATATGAGCAATTATGTAAGGAGATATTTCTAAATGACCATTTTAGCGATTGATACTTCTAATTATCCATTAGGGGTTGCGCTTATTGAAGATAATCAGGTACTGGGCGAATATATTACCAACTTAAAGAAGAATCATTCAGTTCGAATTATGCCCGCCATACAAACGTTAATGAAGGATTGTGAAAGAGTCCCAGCACAGTTAACTAAAATAGTGGCGGCGAAGGGTCCAGGCTCCTATACAGGAGTTCGCATTGGCGTTACAATAGCCAAAACAATGGCTTGGTCGTTAAAGATTCCTCTAGTCGGAGTTTCTAGTCTTGAGATTATTGCAGCAGGAGCAGGGAGATACTTTGATGGTTATATTTCACCACTTTTTGATGCTAGAAGAGGACAAATCTACACAGGGCTATATGAATATCAAAGCGGGAAGCTAACTGCCGTTAAAGACGATCGCTTGGTCCTGTCAGCAGATTGGGCTGAATCATTAAAGGGGTTAAAGAAACCCATATTGTTTGTTGGTAATGATACACCCCTGCATCAAACTGTGATAAACGATACCCTGGGCTCTCAAGCAGTATTTGCTGCGATTACGGAGCATAATCCTCGCCCTGCGGAGCTTGCGTTATTAGGTAAAGATAAACAGGGGGAAGACATTCATTCCTTTGTTCCTAATTATATCCGTTTAGCTGAAGCAGAAGCGAAGTGGTTAGAGGCAAATGGGAAAATTTTAAAAGGATAGGATTAAAGAAATATGGTAGATTCTTATGTTTTCCGTTATATGAAGGAAGAGGATATCGATCAAATTCTAGAGGTTGAACATGCCTCTTTTGCTACACCCTGGAGCCGAGAAGCCTTTTATAATGAAATTTATAACAATAAATTTGCCGTTTATCTTGTCTTGGAAGAAGACCAGAAGATAATTGGTTATGTTGGTGCCTGGATTGTCATTGATGAAGCCCATGTAACGAATGTGGCCATTCTTCCTGAGTATAGAGGCAGAAAGCTTGGGGAAGCATTGCTTCGTAAAATGATGACACTTGCTAAGGATATGGGAGCGAAGAGCATGACTCTAGAAGTTCGCGTCACAAATCATGTCGCACAATCTCTTTACCGTAAATTAGGATTCCAAAATGGCGGCATTCGGAAAAATTATTATTCAGATAATCAAGAAGATGCCCTAGTGATGTGGGTGAATATATGATTAAAGATCAGTGGATTATGGGAATTGAAACAAGCTGTGATGAAACAGCTGTTGCGATTATCAAAAATGGCAGGGAAATTGCTGCCAATGTGGTTGCCTCACAAATTGAAAGTCATAAGCGTTTTGGCGGAGTGGTACCTGAAATTGCCTCCCGTCATCATGTTGAACAAATTACGATGATCATGGAAGAGGCTTTAAAGGAAGCAAGACTTACATTTTCAGAGTTGGATGCAATTGCCGTAACGGAAGGTCCTGGATTAGTTGGTGCCTTATTGATTGGTGTAAATGCTGCAAAAGCACTAGCATTTGCACATAACATTCCACTCGTTCCTGTTCATCATATTGCAGGACATATTTATGCAAACCGGCTTGTGACGGAGCTACGTTTTCCTCTCCTCTCCTTAGTGGTGTCTGGAGGTCATACGGAGTTAGTCTATATGAAAGAACAGGGATATTTTGAGGTCATTGGTGAAACCAGAGATGACGCTGCTGGTGAGGCATATGATAAGGTTGCCAGAACCTTGAAATTGCCATATCCCGGCGGACCGCATATTGACCGGCTGGCTCAAGAAGGCAGTGATACCCTTAAATTGCCTAGAGCTTGGCTGGAAGAAGGTTCATATGATTTTAGCTTTAGCGGATTAAAATCAGCCGTTATTAATACCGTTCATAATGCCGTACAACGTGGTGAAATCATTGCACCAGAGGATCTTGCAGCAAGCTTCCAGGAAAGTGTGATCGAAGTATTGGTGAAAAAGACAGTAAAAGCAACCAAGGAATATAAGGTTGAGCAAGTGCTGCTGGCTGGTGGAGTTGCTGCGAATAAAGGTCTTAGAAAGGCACTCGAAATGGCCTTTTCAGAAAAAGCCGATATTGATTTAGTTATACCGCCTTTAAACTTGTGTACAGATAACGCTGCGATGATTGCTGCGGCAGGAAGCGTTATGTTCGAAAAAGGAATTCGCGCTGACCTTTCATTAAATGCAAATCCAGGGTTAGATATAGAATTATACAATTAGTCCTTCTGAATAAGAAGGACTTTTTTGTGGATAACTTTTTAAAAAAAATTGTGCATTACATGAAGAATGTGGGTAAGTCACCTGTATTATGTGGACAATGTGGATAAGTAGAGCTTTTTCTGTGGATAATGTGGAAAAGCAGGAATAAGGTTGCAGTACTCAGTTCTAATATGTGTATAAAGTTGTGGAAAAAGGATCTTGGGGAAGAAATTTAAGGGTTTTTCACGAATTTTGTCGATTATTAAGTGAAAATGTAGAGCTGTCTCCATAGGGAATTTTTTAATTTCGGCGAATATAGTAGTTAAAAAGTAGAAGAGGGGGATATGGATGAAAAGGAAGTTCTTATTAGGGATTCTCATGGTTCTATTTTTTGGATTAACTGCCTGCAGCTTAGATATTAATATATCAACAGACGATAAAAAGCCTGAGGTAATTGATGATGGAAATGATCAAGAACAGGTAGACAATAAACAGTATCAAAATGAAGTCTTTAAAGAAGTTACACTTTCAAAATCGAATGGCGAGGTAACGGTAAAGGGAAAGGCAAGGGTGTTTGAAGGTGTTTTTCAATATGCTGTAATCTCTGGAACGGAGATATTACAAGAAAATCATTACCAAACAGACGGTGCCCCTGCATGGGGAAGCTTTGAAATAACAATCGACAAGGAGCTTTTGACAAAAGAAGAAGTTTCGTTCGAGCTATTTGTTTATTCCGCAAAGGACGGTTCTAAAACAGACATCTTAACCATTCCACTAAAATAGTAAAAGGGGCTTGGATAGTGTTTATCCAAGCCCCCCTTGTATTTATTCCGCTAGTTCGGCCCATTCTTCCATTAGCTGTTCGAGTTCAGCCTTTGCTTTTTCATTTTTTAAATTGATTTCAAGGACCTTCTCATGGTCCTGAAATATGTCAGGCTCACATAGCTTTTCCTCGTTCTCCTGGATAAGTGCCTCCAGCTCTTCAATACGTAATTCAATTTCCTCTAATTTTCGCTTTCGCTGCCGCTCAAGCTTTTTACTTTCTTTATCCTGTTGATAAGTATTTCTTTCTTGTACTTCAATTTGAGTTTGTTTCTTTGTGCTGCTGGCAAGGTCTAAAGCCTTTAGCTCTTCTTCCTCAAGCTTTTTCTCCAAATAATAGTCATAGTCACCGAGATACGCGTGACTTCCGTGTGCGCTAAGCTCTAATACCTTTGTCGCAATTCTGTTAATAAAGTAGCGGTCATGTGATACAAAAATAATCGTACCTGGGTAGTCGACTAATGCATTCTCGAGGACTTCTTT
This sequence comes from Bacillus sp. CZDM1, assembly GCF_055502545.1. Taxonomy (NCBI): domain Bacteria; kingdom Bacillati; phylum Bacillota; class Bacilli; order Caryophanales; family Bacillaceae; genus Bacillus; species Bacillus sp. CZDM1. Next base: position 4,618 of record NZ_JBUESO010000013.1, read on the forward strand.
ACTGTCTAGATCAAGATGGTTTGTAGGCTCGTCCAATATTAGAACATTTGCTTTCTCAAGCATTAATTTGGCTAGTGCCAGTCTTGCCTTTTCGCCGCCGCTTAATGTAGAAACAATTTTTAATACATCATCACCTGAAAACAGAAAGTTACCTAGGACAGTCCGTATTTCCTTTTCGCTTTTTAACGGCCATTCATCCCATAGCTCATTTAGAACTCGCTTATTGGAGGTCAATTCTGCCTGCTCCTGGTCGTAGTAACCAATTGCCAGATTTGCCCCGTATTGAATCGTACCGGCTAAGGCCGGAAGTTTTTTTATGATTGTTTTTAGTAGAGTAGATTTACCAATTCCATTTGGGCCAACTAAGGCGATACTTTCACCACGATAAGCACGGAAGGAGATGTTCTCCGATACCTTTTTTCCATCATATCCGACTGCCAGGGTATCTACAAATAGAACATCATTCCCAGTTTGTTTCTCTAGTTCAAAAGAGAAGGTGGCAGACTTCTCGTCTCCTAAGGGACGGTCCATTAATTCCATTTTCTCCAACTTTTTACGCCGGCTTTGAGCGCGCTTGGTCGTCGATGCACGCGCTAGGTTACGCTGGATAAAATCCTGAAGATCCGAAACTTCCTGCTGCTGCTTTTCATATACTTTTAAATCACGTTCATAATTTGCCGCTTTTTGATCTAGATAGGAGCTATAGTTTCCGATAAATTTTTGAATTTGTCTCCGTGAAACTTCATAAACCTGTGTGACCACTTTATCCAAAAAGTAGCGGTCATGGGACACGATTAAGATGGCCCCGTCATAGCCTTGTAAGTATTGCTCCAGCCACGTAAGTGTATCGATATCGAGATGGTTTGTAGGCTCATCCAAAATTAATATATCGGGCTTCGTTAAAAGGAGTTTCCCTAATGCTAGACGAGTCTTCTGACCGCCGCTTAAGCTGGATATCATTAATGAGTTATTGCGGAAATTTAAACCGTGGAGGATAGAGCGAATATCTGCTTCGTACTGATAGCCTCCCTGTTCTTTAAATCTCACTTGCAGTTCATCATATTCTTTTAAAATTCGGTCGTAGCGGGCACTATCCTCCATAGCGGCAGGATCCGACATCGAAACCTCTAAATGTCGAAGTGTCTTTTCCATACTTCTAAGTGGTTCGAAAACGGTTAGCATTTCATCCCAAATCGACAAGTTTGATTCTAATCCGGTATTCTGTGCTAAATAACCAATGCTTACTCCCTTTGGCTTAATAATTTCTCCGCCATCATGGGACAGGTGCCCGGCTATAATTTTCAATAATGTCGATTTCCCTGCTCCGTTTCGCCCCACAAGTGCAACGCGGTCCCGCGTTTGTAATTCTAGTTTTATATTCGATAAAATTAGGTCTGCACCATAATATTTTGCTAGTTGATTCACTTGTAATAAAATCATTGTTTTTCACCTCAATCACTAAAATAAGTGTACCTTATTCGAAGAAAGTCGGCAATAAAGTGTCTTGGTGTTGGGGAAAATAAGAGAATATCTCTTAAGAAAAAAATGTAAATATTTTATCATTCGCTCAAGGTTTCACAGACAAATTTCGAAAAATATAGTATGATTTTATGGGAGGATACTGTTTATGTCTGAATTTACTCATTTTAACGAAGAAGGAAGAGCGAAAATGGTGGATGTTAGCGATAAGCCAGAAACGGCCCGTACGGCACTAGCTCATTCCAGTATTACGGTCAGTAAAGAAATTTATGATAAAATAACAAATAACGAAATGAAAAAAGGCGATGTTCTTGCTGTGGCTCAAGTGGCTGCAGTAATGGGAGCAAAGAAGACCTGGGATTTGATCCCGATGTGTCACCCGATTCCTTTAACAGGGGTAAATATATCCTTCTCATGGGAAAAGGAACATGATACCGCATATACATTAAATATTGCCGCTGCTGTCAAAACAAAAGGAAATACAGGTGTTGAAATGGAAGCGTTAACAGCTGCTTCCACATGTGCATTAACGGTTTATGACATGTGTAAAGCAGTAGATAAAGGTATGGTTATAGGAAAAACATATTTGGTTGAAAAAACGGGTGGGAAAAACGGAGATTTCCATAGGACGGAACAAGTTAGATAAATGATCAAACTATTTATAGGGGGTGGGAGAATATGAGTAATGAAACAATGAAAATACCACAAGCGACAGCAAAACGGCTGCCCTTATATTATCGATTTTTAAAGAATCTACATTCTTCCGGTAAACAGAGGGTTTCTTCTGCAGAACTAAGTGAGGCAGTGAAGGTGGATTCGGCAACGATTCGCCGGGATTTTTCTTATTTTGGAGCCTTAGGAAAAAAGGGATATGGCTATAATGTCAATTATTTATTAACGTTCTTTCGGAAAACATTAGATCAAGATGAATTAACGAAAGTAGCGTTAATTGGTGTAGGTAATCTTGGCACAGCCTTTTTAAATTATAATTTTTTAAAAAATAATAATACAAGAATTGAATGTGCCTTTGATGTGGATCCGAATAAGATGGGTACAACGATTCGTGATGTACCAGTGTTTCATATGGATGAGCTGGAGAAGGTTTTAAGCAATGATGATGTTCATGTAGCCATTCTGACTGTACCTGCTCCTGTGGCACAAATGATTACCGATAGACTTGTACATTCCAATATTAAGGCAATCCTGAATTTTACTCCTGCCAGACTGAATGTGCCGCCATCGATTCGCGTGCATCATATTGACTTGGCTGTCGAATTACAATCACTTATTTACTTCCTGAAGCACTACCCAACAGAGGAAACAGAAGAATAAGAGTAAAGACCTTTTCACGTATATAGTGAGAAGGTCTTTTTTTGTCGGATAAAAATATAGATGGAAACTTTACAAACGTAACAGTGTTATGTTACATTCGTTCTATGAAAGGGGTTTTCATTATGAGCGAGGAATTAATTTCGAAGAAGGATTTGTTGGATTTAGCCGGAATATCTTATGGGCAATTATATAGATGGAAACGAAAAGACCTTATACCTGAGGATTGGTTTATTAGAAAATCAACCTTTACAGGTCAAGAAACATTCTTTCCGAAAGTTAAGATCTTAGAACGAATTAATAAAATTCAACTTATGAAAGAAAACCTTTCTTTAGATGAACTAGCTGATATGTTTTCACCGAATATGGCTGATTTGCAGCTGGAGAAAGATGAATTAGTAAAGCGTAACATTGTTTCAAATACAGTGCTTGATTATTATTTAGAAATAGAAAAGGGCGGTCCTGCGTTTAATTTTTCACGAATCCTTGAAGTGTATGTTTTAGAAAAGCTGCTTCAATCAGGTGAAATTAATTTGGATGAAGGAAAAATGCTGTTACAGGTTTTACTAGACAATAAGTCAGTGATTAAGCAAAAGAACGCAGAATTGGTGATCACTCGGAAATTAGGTGTTTCATCTTGTCTATTACTTATTAATACAGAGAACTTCCAATTTGAACGGGGCACAAAAATAGTCACCCAGCTATCGCTAATGGCATGTATGGAAGAAATTAAATCGAAATTATTATAAAGGAGAATCAAATGGAGACGAAAAAAAGGGGAGACTTGCTCATAAATGGCTTTGGATCATCAAATGGCGGATCATTCAATACGGTCAGTATAAATGGTAAAGGCAGTGTTACAGGTGATGTGGAATGCTCGGAACTGGATTTTAATGGTTCAGGTTCAGTAACTGGGAACGTTGTTGTGAATCATGCGCGGATTAATGGACACGGAAAGATTAAAGGCAATATGGAGAGTCAGGTTCTAAGAGTTGATGGGACGGCGGGAGTGATAGGAAACCTGATTGTAAAGGAGCTGAAGGTATCAGGCAAAGTGAATGTCGGAGGGAAAATGAAAGGGGATGAAATAAAGATAAGAGGCAGGTTAACGGTGGGAGAAGATTGTGAAGCAGAAACGTTTAAAGCAGAATCACAATTTAGTATCGGCGGCTTGTTAAATGCTGATTTAGTGGATATCACTATTTTTGCTGATTGCCATGCAAAAGAGATTGGCGGTCAAACCATCCTAATAAAGCAAAAAAACTCACTTTTAGGCTTTTTTAAACCTTTTGTACGTACCCAATTGAAAACGGAATGTATTGAAGGGGATAAAATTGAGATTGAAAACACCAAGGCTGGGATTGTCCGTGGTAAAAATGTAGTAGTTGGAGCTAATTGCGAAATTGATGTGGTTGAATACTCGGGTGAATTTACAATGGATAAAAATTCGATTGTGAAGGACATCAGAAAAATATAGGTGAAGGGTGGAAGAGAAATGGAAAAAGGTCATAACCTAACGATTAATGGATCCGGGAATTACTCCGGGGGCCAATACGACAAAATTAGCATTAGGGGAGATGCCACGCTTGCTTCTGATGTAGAATGTTCTGCTTTCAATATCTTTGGAACGAGTGAAGCTTTGGAAAGTGTGAAAACAAAGTCTGTAAAGGTCTTTGGTGAGGCAGAAGTAAAGGGAAATTTGGAGTCAGAGGAAATGCTGATTATGGGGACTATGACAGTCGGCGGCAGGGCGGATTTGAAGAAAATGAAAATACTCGGAACTCTTGATGTTGGTGATAATTTAACAGGTGATGAAGCCAATATTAAAGGAATGATATCTGTAGGCGGCGACGTTGAATATGAGACCTTTGATTCATCAGGAGGCTTTGAAATTAAAGGTTTGCTTAATGCAGATAAAATAAACATATCGTTACGGTTTGGGCAGAGTTTTGCAGAAGAAATTGGCGGAGGGGTGATTACGGTTAAGAAGAAGAGTAACACCCTCCTGCCATTTGGAAAAGAAACGGGGATGCTTATTGCCAAGGTTATTGAAGGGGATATCGTTTCCTTAGAAAATACAAGAGCAGATATCGTTCGCGGAAAAAGTGTGAAAATCGGAGCAGGCTGCCAAATTGGAACCGTTGAATATTCAACCGAACTGACACAGGATAAAAATTCAACGATAAAAACGAAGACAAAGCTATAGTTAAAAGGTCTTTTCACATTCAGTGAGAAGACCTTTTAACTTACACTTATTTTTTAATTTGTTTTTTATATTTATTGTAAAAGAAAATGATTCTTAAACCAGATCCGAAGTCAAAGGTGGCAAGGATAACGAGCAGATAGCTGAAAAACCCCCAACCGTTTTGTGCGACATCTTCGACTGCAAAATAGGTAAATAAACAACCAAGCACAACATAAATAATTCCGGAAAACATAGGTGAACGTTTCATAGAAAGCCTCCGATAAAGTTTTGAATGGTTTCTGCCTTACGCATGAATTCAGTAATCTCATCTTTATAAACCGACTGCATGACGACCACTAATGTATTCATGGCAACATGGGCAAAAATCGGCACAAGGATATGTTTTGTTTTTACATAGAGAAAGGCAAAAGTGAAACCCATAGCTGAATAAAGCAGAATATGGTGCGGCTCCATATGAGCCAAGGCAAAAATGACCGAGCTAATTAGAGCCGATAAAAAAAAGTTAAAACGTTTATAAAGAGTACCGAAAATAATCTTCCGAAAGACAATCTCCTCTAATATCGGCCCGATAACAGAGCTGACTAAAATGGCTAGAGGAAAGGATTCAATAATATTTAGAATTTGCTGGGTGTTTTCAGATCCCATATCAACCCCAATAAGCTGTTCAATATTGGCAGCGAGGGCTTGGGCAAATAAGGCTAGGAAGACACCCATTACTGCCCAGGCAGCAGAATAGCTAATGGACCTGCCTCTTTCATTCAGCGCAGGTTTCTTCATTTCTGTTCGTAATAGGAAAAGAATCATCACGAGTGCCAGGGTAAAGCTGAAAATTAACCAGTAGGGGACAACCAGTCTTTGATCCATCCCTAAATATCCAAATAGAAACATCAGCCCAGGAATGCCAACCAGGCTCGATAACTGCATAGCTATATAGACAATTAATATTATCCAATATTCCCTTTTCAAATGTTATATCTCCTTTAAGAAGCCTTCTTGTTATTTTAACCTATAGTTCATTCTACTAATAATGGCAGGGTTGTTTCAATTTTAATGTTTATTTTTAAAAACGAAGTATATTCCTGCGAGCAAATCACATACTTGTAAGGTTGTAAAAAATTGAAAAAAATACTGCTTCATACTTGCAAATTTTTTTTGCATTGATTATGATAATAATTGTGTTAGCACTCATGTTAAGAGAGTGCTAATAAGTCAGAATTACATATCTATTTGAGGAGGTTGTTTGATTTGTTAAGACCACTAGGTGATCGTATTGTCATTGAGCTTGTTGAATCAGAAGAAAAAACTGCAAGCGGTATCGTTTTACCGGACTCTGCTAAGGAAAAGCCTCAAGAAGGAAGAGTAGTTGCTGTAGGTACTGGTCGTGTGCTTGAAAGTGGCGAACGCGTTGCTCTTGAAGTTTCTGTAGGCGATCGTATTATCTTCTCAAAATACTCTGGAACTGAAGTTAAGTTTGATGGAAATGAATATTTAATTTTACGTGAAAACGATATCCTTGCTGTAGTTGGCGAGTAATAAAAAAATAGTTTAGAAAATACGAGGAGGTTTTTTGAACATGGCTAAAGAGATTAAATTTAGTGAAGATGCACGCCGCGCAATGCTACGTGGAGTTGATGCGCTGGCGGATACAGTAAAAGTAACGCTTGGACCTAAAGGACGTAACGTAGTTCTTGAGAAAAAATTTGGTTCACCACTAATTACGAACGACGGTGTAACAATCGCGAAAGAAATCGAATTAGAAGATGCATTTGAAAATATGGGTGCAAAACTAGTTGCTGAAGTTGCAAGCAAAACGAATGATGTTGCTGGTGACGGTACTACAACTGCAACCGTTCTTGCTCAAGCGATGATTCGTGAAGGCTTAAAGAACGTTACAGCGGGTGCTAACCCAATGGGTATCCGTAAAGGGATTGAAAAGGCAGTTACAGTTGCTGTTGAAGGATTAAAAGCTATTTCTAAACCAATCGAAGGCAAAGAGTCTATTGCACAAGTTGCGGCTATTTCTTCTGATGATAAAGAAGTAGGACAATTAATTGCTGAAGCAATGGAGCGCGTTGGTAACGACGGCGTCATCACAATCGAAGAATCAAAAGGCTTCACAACTGAACTAGATGTTGTTGAAGGTATGCAATTTGACCGTGGATATACATCTGCATACATGGTAACAAACACAGACAAAATGGAAGCTGTTTTAGAAAATCCATATGTCTTAATCACTGACAAAAAGATCTCAAGCATCCAGGAAATCCTGCCTGTACTTGAGCAAGTTGTTCAACAAGGCAAGCCGCTATTATTGATTGCTGAAGATATCGAAGGTGAAGCACTTTCTACTTTAGTATTGAACAAACTTCGCGGAACATTCAATGCAGTTGCTGTTAAGGCTCCTGGCTTTGGTGACCGTCGTAAAGCAATGCTTGAAGACATCGCTGCATTAACTGGCGGTGAAGTCATCACTGAAGAGCTTGGCCGTGAACTTAAAACAACAACCATCACATCTTTAGGACGCGCTTCTAAGATTGTTGTTACAAAAGAAAACACTACAATCGTTGAAGGTGCAGGAGATACTGCTGCAATCGCTTCTCGTGTAAACCAAATCCGCGTTCAATTAGAAGAAACTACTTCTGAATTTGACCGTGAAAAATTACAAGAACGCTTAGCGAAATTAGCTGGCGGTGTTGCAGTAATCAAGGTTGGTGCTGCGACTGAAACGGAATTAAAAGAGCGCAAGCTTCGTATCGAAGATGCTTTAAACGCAACTCGTGCTGCAGTTGAAGAAGGTATTGTATCCGGTGGTGGTGTAGCCCTTCTTAACGTATACAGCAAAGTGGCTGAAGTTCAAGCAGAAGGCGATGTAGCTACTGGTATTAACATCGTATTACGTGCGATCGAAGAGCCTGTACGTACAATCGCTCACAATGCTGGTCTTGAAGGATCTGTAATTGTTGACCGCTTAAAGCGCGAGGCAGTTGGAACAGGCTTTAACGCAGCAACTGGCGAATGGGTAAACATGATCGACGCAGGTATCGTTGACCCAACGAAAGTAACTCGTTCTGCATTACAAAACGCTGCATCTGTAGCTGCAATGTTCTTAACAACTGAAGCAGTTGTTGCTGACAAGCCAGAACCTGCTGGTCAAGGCGGCATGCCTGATATGAGCGGTATGGGTGGAATGGGCGGCATGATGTAATAACGCCCCTCAAACCCTTGATATGACTGGGTTTTGGAGTAAGATGAGAGTGGAATGCTAACATTTTGCTAATATAGAGGATTTTAATGGAGGCTTCTCATAAGTTGAGCAAACTTGTGGGAAGCTTCCCTTTTTTTCATTTCTTGTTTTACCTGGAGATAAACCTTTTTTGTGATCTGGTACATTGGAATGGCCAAGTCTATCCATTAGTGTGAAAAGTTGTATTTAAATATAAGTCTTTCCCCCTCAACAACGATTTGAAGATTTGATCTGTAAAGAACCTCCCATACCTTGGCCAGTTGAGATATAGGTGTCAGCCTCTGATGTTATAGAAACAGAAGTCCAAATACCTAGATATTTATCCTTCTTTAATAATAGGTTGATTTATACAGTATACATACCCTTTTATTGTTTTAATGAATTGAGGTTTTTTAGGGTCTGATTCTATTTTCTTTCTTAGCTTACTGATATTGACATCGACAATTCTTTCCCCTCCATAATAATCAAACCCCCATAAATACCTAATAAGTTCTTCTCTTGAAATCATTTTTCTGTCAATTAGCAATAAAAGTACTTGTTGTTCTCTTTTTGACAGATTCACTTTATGGGTTATTAAATCTAACTCATAGTGGTCTGGTTTTAAGATAAAATTACCTATTTTGATCTTTTTATCTTGAGGAGATTTGGCTATTTCGATTCTTCTTAGTATAGCTTTAACCCTAGCTTCAACTTCTCTTGGATTAAAGGGTTTAATTATGTAGTCAGCAGCTCCCTTATCAAACGCGCTAAGTACATCTTCTTCTTTCATGGAATAATCGACAATTATGATAGGGATAAAGATTTTATACCTAGTTAGTTTTTCAATAAGATCCTTTTCACTAAGGAGGAAGAATTGAAAATTATAAATGATTAGGTCAGGTATTAGTTTAAAAACATTATTGAATCCCTCGTTATAATCTGCTGAAGTATAGACAGTAAAACTAAGTTTTTCTAACTCTCTTTCAGGATGAGATAGTCATTAATTTCTGTATCTATAATTAAAATAGATTTATTCATGTATTTACCTCTTATGTAGTAACTAATAATGAAATAAACTTTTAGTTATTTTTTCGATGTATTATATTTCTTATTCATAAAAACAGAACATTGGTTTAAGGGGAAGGGTTTAAAATAAATGTCTGGCAACACTGATTGTCTAGGATTATCTCCAAATGGCCACCTGCTTGGTGATGATGAGGTTGGTACAACTTAGGTGGTTCCATATTTTAAATAATATTAAGTTGACGGGCTTTTTAATCTATCAAATTAACTATACTTACTCTTCAATTTTCTTAGTTTAGGTTTTTTAAAAGTATCTTAATATAAAATTTACGATTGATTAACAGTAGATTAATACTTTCATTATAAAATTGTTTTTGTGAGCAACATAAGACAATCATTAGGGGGAAACAAATTTGCTTAACAAAAAGAAATTAACCAAAAAGTTAATACCGGTGGCTGTTCTTTCATCAGTTGCGTTTGGTAGTTTATTTAATAGTTTCTCAACTGCAAGTGCAAATGAGACTGCTAGTAATAATGCTGAAATTAAAAATGTAATTGTTTTAATCGGTGATGGGATGGGTGTTTCTTATACTTCTGCTCATCGTTACTTAAAAAATGATCCAACGACAAAACTTGCTGAACAAACAGAGTTTGACAAATACCTTGTAGGACAACAAATGACTTATCCGGAAGACCCTGAACAAAACGTAACGGACTCTGCGTCAGCAGCAACAGCTATGTCTGCAGGAATTAAAACATATAACAACGCGATTGCGGTGGATAACGACGGTTCAGAAGTAAAAACAGTTCTTGAAGCTGCGAAAGAGCAAGGAAAAGCGACAGGACTTGTTGCGACTTCAGAAATTACACATGCAACACCTGCTTCGTTCGGATCACATGACCACAGCCGTAAAAACATGAACTCGATTGCCGATGACTACTTTGATGAACTGGTGAATGGTAAGCACAAAATCGATGTACTTCTTGGCGGAGGCGTGAGTAACTTTGTTCGTAAAGATCGAAATCTGACAGAAGAATTCAAAAAAGACGGATACAGCTATGTAACAAACAAGGAAGACCTGTTGAAAGATACAAACAATCAATTACTTGGTTTATTCGCACCGGGTGGACTTCCAAAGATGATTGACCGACCAGCAGAAACTCCTTCTCTTGAGGAAATGACAAATGCAGCGCTCTCTCGATTAAGTCAAGATAAGGATGGTTTCTTCTTAATGATTGAGGGAAGCCAAGTTGACTGGGCAGGTCATGACAATGATATTGTCGGTGCGATGAGTGAAATGGAAGATTTCGAAAAAGCATTTAAAGCAGCCATTGAATTTGCAAAAAAGGACAAGCATACTCTAGTTGTTGCAACAGCTGACCATTCTACTGGTGGATATTCCATTGGTGCTGACAATAATTATAACTGGTTCGGTACACCAATCAAAGCAGCAAAACGTACTCCTGACTTCATAGCTCAAGAAATTGCTAACGGTGCAGATGTTGAAGGGACATTGAAAACGTATATTGATCAAAATATCCTAACATTAACACCAGCAGAAATTCAATCTGTTAAAGATGCAGTTGATACAAAGAAAATTGTTAACATTGACAATGCGATTGAGAATATTTTCAATAAGCGTTCTCATACTGGCTGGACTACAGGCGGACACACGGGTGAAGACGTACCTGTATACGCATTTGGACCTGCTAGTGAAAAATTTGCAGGACAAATTGATAATACTGAGATTGCTAAAAATGTTTTCGATATTTTGAAATATGACATTAAAATCGAAGATAAGTAAAAAATAACGAAAGAAATAAGAATATCCCGTTGCTTCTCATAAAGGCAACGGGAAATTTTTTGAATAAAGAATCCATACGGAGGAATCATCATGAAACGAATTCTTTCCATGTTATTTTTGATCTTGTTACTTGTTGGATGTTCAGCTCCTGGAAACGACCAAACGAACACAGAAAATGATGCCCAGACAGAAAACACCGAGATTAAAAATAATGATGAAACCAATCAGCAAAAGGATATGGAGCAAACACAGAGCTTAATGGATGAATACCAGCCGAACCCTCAAGTAACAGATGATCGAACATTGCAAAAAGTTGGTCAGACGTATACAGATGGAAAAGGTGAAGCTACTTTAGAAGCTATCAAAAACGTAAACAAAACGTATAAAGTTGGACCGATAGAATTAACAGTAAAAGAAATAAAATGGATTCATTTAAGACCGGATTATAGTATGATCGATTATTTTCATGTGTTAACACATGATGAGGAATTCGATTTTGTTAAAGTTTTCGTCGAGATTAAAAACACCTCTAATGAGAAAGTGAATTTTGCACCGATTGCCTTGCTTAAAACGAACACAGGTGAAACCTTTGATTGGGAAAAAGATATTTACCTTGAAGAGTTGAACGGGGAAATAGAAGGCAATAGCACAAAGTATGGAAACCTTGGTTTTATTGTCAATGCATCAGACAGCCATGCACATAAAGATGAGCACAGTGAAGAAGAAGTTCATAAAGATGATATTTCAAATGAGGCAAAAGGCATTGACTGGATTGAAATAACTACAAGTGATGCATTTGATAAGGAAAAGAAAAAAATCAGTGATTCACAAAAAATTAACATTGCATTTTAATACCTGTCTCCCATAGCAATATGGAGACCTTTTTTTAATTATATCAAACCTCGTTGACATCTTTATACTTTTCAACTATTGATTATTAGTATATAAATTCTTATCTTCCTAAAAAGTACAAATAAAATGCTAACATTTTGCTAACGCAATCCTATAAAAAACGGTATAATCCCTTTAAAGATGTTACACCTCAGATTCAGAAAAAATTTGATATACCGCACTTTCTGCACACATTGTTAACGATATTACACACTCTCACCTTAGGGGCGGCATGATGTAATAGGGGTTTTAAAACCTTGTTATATCAACGTCTAAAATGATAATATGCTTTTCTTGTCCTCGGATTTGTCCTCGTTTTATAAAAAACAGGGCAGTCTATGACTAAAAAGCTATCTATAGGAGAAGGTCTTTCATCAGTTTGCTAAACTGTTGGGAGGCCTTTTCTTCCATATTGACAGGCATATAAGCGTAAATATTCATTGTGGTGTTAATGTCTGTGTGCACCAATCGTTGCTATATTTCCTTTATTTGAACAAGGTAAAGAAATTAGGTGAAATGTTTTTGATCTTCAATTTAAGATGGTTCTGTAACTGCTAAAAAGGACAATACCGAGGAAGAGTATCTCATTATTACGAACGGGGAGCTTTATGGTATACAATCGTATCAAAATTTTTAAGCAGCCGAAAACACCTCATTTAGTCGAGGTGTTTATTTTTTTTTGACTATAAATCTTATTCAAATAAAAACTACACAATTCAAACTTCTATGAATCTAGTGGTTAGACATTACCTTGACCTAATAGTTTCGATGTCCTCAATTGTATATGAGTAAAGCCCCTTTGTTTAAGTAGATTTGACTCATCCATTATAGAACCAGCTTAGGTTAAAAGAACTCTTTCTTTGTTAAAGAAACGAAAAACCGACAAAAAAAATAATAGTTATGTAGAATAATGTCTATGTGGGTTATGATGCCCTGCTTTTTTGAAAGGGGGTGAAATAATGTACCTACGGCATTTATTTATATCAGGTCTAATTGTTGGAGCCGCCATGTTTTTACCGAGCAATGTCTTTGCTGAGGAGAACGAACTTAGTGGACCGCAGAATTCCCAAAAAGCTCCTGGACAAGTTAGTCCTTCAGTGGGAATTGATAACGCAGCTGTAAAATCAGACGTTCCGGCCAAGGAAGAAACTATAGTGGAACCCGCAGCTGTAAAACCAGATGTTCCGGCCAAGGAAGAGGCTATAGTGGGACCCACAGCTGTGAAATCCAATGTTCCAGCCAAGGAAGAAGCTGTGGCAGAACCTAATCCAGCTATGAACAATCAAGGTAGAGTAAAGCAGCAGCCATCTAAAGTTCCTCCTAACAATCCAGCTATCCATAAGTCAGCTGCAGCATCACAAAAATTGCATGATCAGGCAAAAGGTAATGTGCAGTCTGCCTTAAATAAGACTGAAAAGTCCGTTAATGAGGCTCGCGATCCTGAAAAAGTGGCAGCTGTTGAGGAACATAATAATGGATTAGAAAAGAATACGCCGACTCCTAAAAACGGGTCTGGAAATTCTGCTTTAGATTCCTTACATAATTCTGAAACTGAAGTAAAAAAACAAGTCTACCCTGCAAGTTTCGAACCTCAAGGGAAGGACACAGATTTATCATTGGTCAAAAAGGAAAATCGTTCTGAACCCCTTTTGCAGGAGTCACAAGAAAAGAGTGGTATCCCATTAGCTGAGGAAAAGATTCCAAAGGTCAGTGAGGTGCCGAACCCAACGCAGCGGACGGGCAGTAACGGGGGACCATCAAATGACCGGGGCAGTCAGGGATTAAATACTATAAGTTTTCTAGATAAATGGTTTGTATGGAATCCATATTATGAAATCCAGCTTGTCCAATCTTATCTTTCTCAGCATACATGGTTGAATAATCAATGGGTGAATGCTCCACCTTCACCACCACCAATAGCAGCTCCTTTTTACCTAACGTTTACTGTTAACTTAGCCACAGGTAACGATAAATAAAGGAGCAAAATTAGAAATGAAACATTATTTTAAACCATATAAACTTGTTAAATCTTTTGTATTAACTGGAGTATTGTCATTTGGACTACTGGCAGGAGGCCCTTTTGCTGCGGCGGCTGGACTTGATAAAGCCAAAGTAGAGCCTGTTCATGCTGCGCAAGCAAACAGTTCCGTAAATGTACATGCCAATGTGAAAGTAACGCCTGAGGTTCCTGCACAAGCTAAGGTTCCTACACAACCTGAGGTTCCCGCACAACCTGCAGTTCCTGCTCAGCAAGAAGAAGTAAAAGCCGAGATTCAACATAAGGAAAAAGGTAGTATCGGAAAATCGCAGGCAAGTATACATGCCAGTGAAACAGCCAAATTGAATGCTTCGGAAAACTCTGCCATCTTTTCTGAAGCACCAGTAGCAGAATATAATGAGACTTCCGAAAACCCAAATGACCTTTCTAATCCTTCAGTGGCAGAATTGAACGAAACGGATGCTACAGAGGAATATTTTTTCGGATCGGATTCCGCTACATTAGCGAATCCTGAAGGACAGGATTTTTATATAGGGAAGTTAGGCTATGGGAACAATGTGCAATTTGATGCAAGTACAGGCGGTGCAATTTATTTCAGTAGCGCTAGAGCACAGGATGCTACCTATGTTTACGGTTACTGGTTTTTATCCGGTATGCAAACTGCGCCATCAGGAATGTCGGCAAGCGATTGGGGAGTCCATCAGGCCAAATTAGCACTACAAGCCTATGAAACTATGAAAAGTGTATATGGTTCAAAAGTTAGACCTGTTATCTTTATTGATGTAGAACCGGCCCTAACCGGTATGAAAGACTATGACTATGCAAATAATCAAATGATTTATAACGCATTTGTGGATTATCTAAATCAATATGGACAAGGTGTAAAACCTGGCACCTATTCATCTCCAGGGAGCTGGGAACGCACAATGGGCGACTTTTCGCCAAGCACTCCAGGGGCTTATTGGGTCGCTTATTATCCGAGTGACATCCCTACAAATTTGACAACAAGCAATTCAGATTGGCTTAATTTCCCTGGAACAAACGAAAAGGCAGAAATTTGGCAGTACTATGGTGGATATGATGACTATAATGTAGCTTGGAAACTACCATAAACGAAATATAAGGGCAAAGTGTGTAGATTTAGAGTTTAATAGTTCGCTACTCCTCGCAGTACCCGAATAAAAAAAGCAACGCTATTTTGATCTGACCCAATAAAGTTAGACGAATATATTTAGGCAGCTTCTAAGATCTGAGTTCGTATTCTACTGAACTCAGATCTTTTAATTCCTTTTAGGAAAACACTATTATGACCAATGTTCGACTGCTAATCCCAAGCTACCATTAGTAACAAGAGTTAGTTGAAATTTATAGGTTTGCCTATAAAGGTATATGAAAAAATTTCCCTTTATCGGAATCTCATTGGATGGTGCCTGGCACCACATTCCTGTTAGAGGGTAGCGATGCCTATCGAATCTAAGACGTTATCAATCATAGAACTTCTCGTTTTCATAGCCTTTCGGGAAAAATTAGGCGAATCGATGCTAAAAAATCAGCACCGTTTCTAAGTTCAATCATTGAGTAAGTATTGTTTATCCAAATATGCGCTACAAAATGCTAACATTTTGCTAACGCAATCTCATGAAAAACGGTAAATTCCAGTTAAAGATGTTACACCTCAGATTCCCCGAAACCTGGATATACTGCACTTTTTGCATCCATCGTTAAAGATATTACACACTCTCATCTTACGGGCGGCATGATGTAATAAGCCGTTCCAACCCTTTATATATTAGGGTTTGAATATAAGTGAAATATTTATTAATAGAGGTATCTCATTAGTTGAATGAACTTTTGAGATGCCTCTTTTTTTATGTCTTTAAAGGAGTACAAAAGTGTTAGCATTATTGTTTGAATGTACTTGACTCTTTTAAGTAACCGCCATCTAACATTGAGTACCGTCTCTTGGCAGGTTTAATGGAACATACATAAGCCCAAAATGCCCAAGCTGATTCGTTCATTCTAATGTGTAGATAGGTTCAGAATGACACGTAGGGTTACTCTTGTTGACCCAAGCAATACCATAGAACTTTTTCTATATATAACAGGTTGAAGGAACTTAAACCAAATGACGGGCTGCTCGTGTCTTACGACCGAATCAAGGTTCCTTTATGAAAAGTTCAATAGAGGAAAGGTTCAGATGAGTAGGTTATTAATCAATGAAAGTCCGGTAATGATTATTCCTAGTTTGGCAGTTAAGCTTGGTTTAAATGAGGCTGTGGTATTGCAGCAAATCCATTATTGGCTCGGAATCAGCAAGCATAAAATTGAGGGGAGAACCTGGGTCTATAATACATATGAAGAGTGGCAGAAGCAGCTGCCATTTTGGTCAGTGAGTACGATTAAGCGGACGATTCGCTCGTTAGAGATGCTAGGATTACTTCTGTCTGATAATTGGAATCAGATGAAAATGGATAAGACAAAATGGTACAGCATTGACTATGAAAAATTGCAGGAGTTTGAAGATAGCCTGTTGGAGAGCCAAACTACTCCTATAGAGGAAATAGCACCTGAAGAAGGACCAGAGAAGACAAAGGAATCCGCAGTCCATTCTTCTGTGAAAAAGGAGATTCCCTATGCTGAAATTATCCGCTATTTGAATGAGAAGACTGGAAAGAACTATAAACTAAGCTCTATTAAAACAAGGGAACTGATTCATGCCAGATGTGGTGAAGGTTTTACGCTTGAGGATTTTAATAGAGTCATTGATTTAAAGTCTGCTGATTGGCAGTCTGATCCTGTTTGGAATAAGTTCCTTCGGCCAGAGACGTTGTTTGGGACCAAATTTGAAGCTTATCTCAATCAGCAGGAAGGTAAGATGAGATTGACTGAGGAGGATTTTAATTTAGATGAATAAGAAAGAGATTTATACGTTGATGGTACTTATTCAAGTCTATTATGAAAAGTTTCATTTTGATCAACAGAAGTTGGATGCCTGGCATATGGTCCTGCAGAAATATTCGTATGATAAAGTGCAGGGGAAACTATTGAAATTTGTTGTAGATTCACCGCATCCGCCAAAAATTAGTGATTTGGTCCAGAATACGTCTTATGGACGGGATATCCCTAGTGGTTTTGTATTAGATTTGAATGCAGGGGAAGAAGATTGGTAGGAAGTATACCAGTATACCTACCCTGTCATTTCTTGAATACTTTTGGATTATAGATTTGTACAACAATCGTTTCACCTATAGTAGAATTTCCTCGACAATAAATTTTTTATGAAAATGGGTAAAAGCCTGGTTTAAAAGGATTTATTGCACTTTCAATCAATCGATTAGTTAGTATAAAATTTGTTTCTATTTGTTGAAAGGTGTATTTCGTTATATTCTATTGTCAGTTTTTAAGTTTATTCCTAACAACCATAACTTTTATACGACAATTTATTCCCTTGGAAATTGCCAAAAATTCATTTATTAAAAGGGCTAAGGCGGAATTTAATTAAACGTTTAATTAGTTAATTTGGTTTTAACTAAACGATTGATTAGAAAGCCTTTAAATGCTGTCAAACCTGTGATTAATTCTATTTAGTAGTAAGAATATTGTCGAGACAGGAATCTAGTAGAAATGGTGGAAAGCTTTTGAAGGTATCGATAGTTTTTTCTCACTTGGATTCGGACGAAGAGGTATTTAATGCAAAAGCTTTTTTTTCCAAAAATGGGTGTAAAGGAATAAAAACTTGGCTCAAGTTTTCTGTGCTAAAAATCAAACTAACCGTTTTAAGATCATTATTTATAAATTGAATCAACAAGATATATCGGGTTATAGTCCCCCTTTGGTAAATTTAGGTATTTTTGATATAAAAACAAATAAAATTCTACATTTCACCACTAATGTCTCCGATACCACCTATGTAAGATGAATAATACTTGTATAATTCAGGGTTGATATCGAACGATAATTAGAATAAAATATAAAGCGTTCGTAATATGTATTAGAATTTCTATTGATGAGATACTTTTTACAATTTTATAGTATCAAACACAAATAATTATCGGAATAAATATACAATATGTGGAATAGAGATGAGTCTCAAAGAATCCTCATTAATCAATAAAAAATATGTAAATAAAGTTAGAGATCTATTGAAATATCAAGTTATATCAATAGATTTTGATAGTAAAGGGGTTAACAACATGATTTTCAAAAGCCAGTACGAGGAAATAAAAAAGGTTGCAGAGGATATATATTATCATCCGGAGCTAGGTTATAAAGAAGAACGAACAAGAGAGAAGGTTATTGCTTGTTTAAAACAAATGAATCCGGATATTCAAATTGAAGAATTCAGTACTACTGGCTTTAAAACAACGTTAGGAGATCAAAATAAAGACTTTCACGTTGCATTTATAGCAGAATTAGATGCGGTGTATGCCCCTTCACATATGTATGCGGATAAAAATACGGGTGCTGCCCATAACTGTGGTCATTACACACAGGTTGCCATCGCACTTGCTTTATACAATTATATGGTGAAGTCAAATGTATACAAGGATTTTGATTATAAAGTGTCCTTTATCTTTGTCCCAGCAGAGGAATACTTGGATCTAGCTTATCGTGACACATTAATGCAACAAAACAAGATCACGCATTATGGTGGTAAGCCAGAAGCTATGAAGCTTGGTGTTTTTGATGATATCGATTTGGGCATCTGTGTTCATGCAATAGGCGGAGAATTTGAGAAACGAACGATTAACACCAACTGTGATTTAGCTGGATTCCTGTATAAAAAGTATAAATTTATTGGAAAAGCAACCCATGCAGGGTTTGATCCCTTCTCTTCAAAAAATGCGTATAATATGTCTACCTTATTTAACGTAGCTGTCGGCTTGAGCCGTCAACAATTAAACGATACAGAAAAGGTACGAATTAATCCGATTGTGATGGAATCAGATATGTCAACGAATGTCATTCCAAACGCGATTACAGTAGGGACAGATTTGCGCACTTTATCCGTAGATTATATGAAAGAAGTTGCAGTTAAACTAGATGATGCGGCAAAAGGAAGTGCTCTAGCACTGCAAGGAGATGTGGAAATTTCAACACAGATGGGGTATTTACCTTTTAAACAAGATCGTTATTTATCCGATTTTGTATGGAAAGCATTTGAAGGAAATGATGAAATTGAAGTGCTATATAATGATGATCCGATCAGTGCAGCGGGAGATATTGGTGATCTTTCTTATATGCTTCCTTGCATTCAGATTGGTTACAGCGGGTTTACGGGAACGATTCATGGTGATGACTTTATCGATATCGATCCGCCATTTATTTATGAGATTTTCCCAAGGTTTTTAGCACAGGTTTTCGAAAAAATGAACGGGAACATTGATTCTTCGCGATTGTATAAAAGAAGTTATGAAGACTATAGCAAATTAATCAGTGAAATTATGGATCAGAAAGGGAACGAAAAAAATGAATAAGAATTTTATTTATCTCATTATATTTGCACTAGCAGTCATAACAGTGTCTGAAATGATTGGGTTCCAAAGTGTTCAGATTGGCACTTTTTCAATAGGCCTATTACCGCTTGTATTTGCCATTATCATTACTATGGTTTTAGGAATAAATATTTTCCGCAAAGGATTTTGGAAAAAAGTCTATAGTAAAGAAAACGTTGAATTTGCTGGGAAGTACTTGATTTTCTTAATGCTGCCTCTAATGGCGAGATATGGTGCAGATGTTGCCCCGAAATTAGGGGAAATACTACAGATTGGCTGGGTATTCCTCACTCAAGAAATTGGAAACCTAGGAACCGTTCTTTTAGGTCTGCCGGTTGCACTTATGCTTGGGTTACGACGAGAAGCAATTGGAGCTACACTAGGAATTGGCCGTGAAGGGGAACTTGCTTATATTTCAGAAAAATATACGCTGGATTCTGATGAAGGAAGAGGAGTTTTATCTTTATATATCATCGGGACATTATTTGGAACGATATTTTTCAGTATTTTTGCACCAATATTACTTAAACTTGGTTTCAGTATTGAAGCCTTAGCTATGGCATCAGGTATGGGTTCAGGGAGTATGATGAGTGCCGCTTCCGCTTCTTTAGTTGCACAAGTTCCAGAAATGGAGAGCACCATTTTAGCCTATGCGTCCGCAAGTCAATTGCTTACTAGTTTCCTAGGTACTTTTACAATGGTATTTCTTGCGGCTCCATTACAGAAATTGATTTACAGACTTTTAGTCAGAGGTGATAAAAATGCAAAACGCGCTGCGTAATTCATATGTTAAATATGGTTTAATCATTTTATTAAGTCTTTTGCTTATCGTATTTACTCAGTTTATTAAACAGTTGAAAAATCCAGACTCTATGGCAGTTACCGGGATGACGGTAGCGGGACTGATTGCATTATGGGTCTTCTCTATGATTGGAATCTTTATTTCGGAAAAGCTCAAAACATGTCCTATTAATTTTCTAAAAGAATTTCCGGTATTAGGCTGGGTTGCTATTACTTCACTTGTTATGTGCTTGATCTCAGACTTTTTTGTTCAAGCTATTCGAGCGGTGGATTTCCTTTCCATCACAACACCCATTCTGACTTTTGCCGGAATATCTGTAGCAAATCGTTTGGTAGATTTAAAGAAAACTTCTTGGAAAGTTGCCATTGTTGCTATCTTCGTATTTAGCGGAACCTATATTGGCAGTACATTGATGGCTCAAATTGGATTATTTTTGGCAGGAAGGTAATGAGCATCCGTGAGGGACAAGGGGACAGAACCTTGTCCCTTTTTGCCCTTATGGTGATAGCTTAGTGGGTTCACAGCCTTCACTTAATATTGCACACGACCCCGCAATAGAGCAATCTGAACACGATTTTGTCCATTTATCTATTAGTGAACACGGTCAATGACGCTTTTAGAGATTCCCGTTATCCTTGATAACTGTCTTAAAGAAACCCCATTTAACTCCTTCAACTCGACCAATACTGCGTATCTTCCTTCCCTATCCATTCGCTGCAAGTTACTGCTGTGTGAAATGCCTAATCCCTTTAAATATTCCCTAATCTCGCAATCAGACATTTTTACACTAATATCTATACAGTGCTAACATTAGCTGGAAATAATCCATCCGCACTTTTATTGTTAGACCAAGATGAAATATTTCTTTGATATTTACGGTAATGAGCGTTTTTTATTAAAATTTGAAGAATGGATTAAATAAAACGATTATATACTTTAGAAAGTAATAAGATAATTCCTCCTAGAAAACTAGTCTCTAGATGAATTATTGCCTTTATTATAGAAATAAAGATTTAATTAAAACCTTGTTAAGTTAAAGGGATAGTTGATAAGCCAAGTTTAAAGGTTGGTTTCCTTATCTTTCAGGGAATCGCTTTTTTAGGTGAATTCTCTAGCGTACAAAATTTTTAGAAATGTTGGCGGTATTAATTATGCTTAACGTTTTTTTGTCTTTTAACATTTTTGTCCAAGCATTCTCTATCAATTTACATAAACTTTAGAAAGGAGTGAAGTATTCTTATGCCATTGTTTAATAATGACCGATTTAGTAAAGCCGTTAACATACCTAACCCCTTGTATCAATCCTTACAGGGGAGATATTTTGTTGGACAAACGGAACACATTCGTTTTGGAAAAGAAAAAAATGCGTGGGGAGGCTTAGTGAACCCGTTTAAATCCGATGTCAATTTATTTGTAAATGCGTTTACCATAACCAATCATTCCAATCAACCTATTGAAGCTGAAATTTGGTTTAATCCCATTCCTCCTGGTAAGCAAATGATTTCGACTAATGTGACGCCCGCAAACACAGCCCTTTCGCCGCTTCCAAAGCCCGAAGTAAAAATCGCATATGCTGAATTTGTTGAAGGATTTCCAAGAAGAGGGGTAATGGCATTTAGGCGGATTGTACCCCCGCATAGTACTTTAGCTAGCGATGAAGATGGGAAGTTTATCTTTCCACCGGGCGGGTCATTTATTATTTTTTTAGTTTCACCAAATAATGAAATCATTCAGGCGGAAGTTGCGTTCGGCTGGTTTGAAAAAAATAAAAGGGAATAGCATGATAAAACAATTACCTGAAATACAAACTGTTTGGTAATTATATATCAACACCTACAAATTAGATGTGTATCGGAAATTCTCTCTATTATTTGATTTTGTTTGTCTTGCATTTTAAAATTCATAGTAGCTCCTTAAGATTCAGAGTTTGATTGGACTCTATACTCATATCTTACTAAGGGGCTCTATTTTTTTAAAACCTGATATTTAACGATCTACAGGAATGTTATTAGGGTGCTTTAGAATAGATCGTCAGAAGACGATCTATTCTTTTTGCTGATAAAGTGTCAAAATTTTCAATAGGATAAATAATAAAATATTAATATGGAATATATGAAATACGTGAATGTTGATGAAGAACTTGATTTATAGAAATATTCTATTAGTAATACGTCATTGATGGAGACAATCTGAAAAATGGCGAGCTTAACTCACTATGAAAAAAACTCTTGTCAGTAATAAAGATTTATTACTGACAAGAGTTTTTATATTTTTTAACAGTTGTATAAACTTCATCTGCTGGTAAAAACTACTTTTAAATGAAAACTTTGATTGGAGAAAAAAAGATGTTTCAAAATATCTTTGAACGTATATTAGGGTTTATTCCACAATCAGGTGTGTTTTTGTATGGAGGTCTCCTATTTATCATCATGAAAACGATTCAAAGGTTAAATGTCTGGGTAGAGAATAAAGTGAATCCCCCTTGGAAAGAGAAACGAAACCAAAAGGAATACTATTTGCAGCAGGGAAGCGATAAGTAGGTGTGAATTGATGGTAAATAAAGATAATTATCGAATATCAAGTTTGGAAATGACGATTACAGTAATATCAACTATCATAGGTGTTGGAATACTTACTTTGCCACGTTCACTTGCTAAAAGCGTTGGAACTCCCGATATTTGGATACCGATTATCATTGGGTTAATCGCTAATATGGCAATGGCTACACTCATTATTAAGCTGCATCAACGAACCCATGGACAAAGTATCCTTCAGTATGTCCAAGAAAAAAATAAGGTGGGCTACTTTTTAACTAAATTTCTAACATTAGGTTTTATATGTTATTTCACTTTTATTATCTCATTTGAGGCACGAATTGTTACAGAAGTTGTAGGTGTGTATTTAATTAACCAAACACCTTCTGAAGTTGTAATTATTTTTATGTATTTAGCTATCACTTATGCGGTTACGAAAAGCTTACAAGGGATTATTCATTTGAATTTACTCTTTTTTCCAATTGTTTTCCTTGTGCTTTTATTCATTATTATGTTTAATTTACAAGAGTTTGATTATAAAAGTTTATTACCGATAGGCGCAGAAGGAATGGTACCCATTATAAGAGGCTCAAAAGAAACAATCGTTTCCTTTCTAGGTATAGAGATTTTATTTTTTTTTATGGTGTACTCTGATAAAAAGTCAGTTTCCTCAAAATATATAAACATCGGCTTAGCAATCGTAGGGATATTATATTTATGTTTTACGTTATTAGCCATTTCAATATTAGGACTTGAAGCCACGAAAGTGGTTACCTATCCGACTATTGAACTTACGAAAGAAATAGAGATTATTCAAGGGTTAATTGAACGATTAGAACCGTTGATTATCATCGTTTGGATCTTGACGATATTTAATACAATGTCAAACTTTCATTTTATAGTCACAAATATTATAAAAGAGCAGTTTTTTCCTGGAATTAGAGCTGCTTCTATAGCAATAATACTCGCTACCATTAGTTTCGTGATCACTTTCATTCCAAATTCTCTCCAAGAAACATTTTCTTTTGGAGATTTCATCGGATATTTAGGTTTAGGGTTAACACTTTTTACGATCATGATCGGTTATCTCTATATTGTTAAAAATAAAAAACGTGACACAGAACAAAGTGAGGTCCGTTAAGTGTGAAGAAACCTGTACTGATAATAGGAATACTGACACTGCTAACTGGATGTTGGGATATAAGAGAGATTGATGAAATGGGTTTCGTTCTTGCGATTTCCCTTGATCCACAAGATGATCAAGAAATAAAGGAGCATTTTGAGGATGAATCTAAAAAGCTTGAGACCCAGATGTTCAAAACGACCTATCAAGTAGTTATTCCTCGCGTTCTTAGTGAAGGAAATCCATTAGAAGAAAAAGCCTTTTTTAATATAAGTACAACCGGAAGAACGAATTTTAAGTCAAACCGTAATATTGTGTCTCGTCGTAGTAGAAGGTTAAATTATGAGCATTTAAAAGTGTTAATCATTAATGATCAACTTGTGAAGGATGTGTTTATTGAAAATTTAATTGACTATTTTATAAGAGATCACGAGATGCGCCGTGATACTTTAGTTTTTATTTCTAATGGAAATGGAGAGAAAATATTAAATCAAAAACTCCCTCTTGAAATAATGCCTGCTATTTCCATAAAAATGATACAAGAAAATTATCGGGCACACCACGGTATGCTAGCAGATTTAAACATTGGTGAGCTATCAAAGAAAGTCCTTGAGGAAAAAAGTTATCTGATTCCACATATTGTTCATAAACAGGGTGATTTCAAGATTGCTGGTGCTGCAATTATGCAATGGAATAAATTTAAAGGTTGGTTAGGGGAGGAGGATATTGACGGGGTTAATATCATACAGAGTGACACTGAGAATTCAGTTGTCGAAGCAAGCTATAAAGGTAAATTGTTTGTTTATGAAACAAGTAACTTAAATACATCTATTAAATATACTCAAAAAGACGGAGTGGATCATTTTCATTTATTAATTAAAAGTGAAGGTTCTTTTGTTGAAAATTGGGTAGATAATATTAAGTTAAGTGAGCAAGAGACAAATGAACAACTACAAAAAGAAGTAGCAAAAGAAATTGAGAATAAGGCACTAAAAGTAATCAAGAAACTGCAACATCAATATTATGCAGATGCCCTCGGTTTCGGTAAATATGTGAATAGGAAAACACCGAAACATTGGAAACAAATTAAAAAAGAGTGGGAAGGGGAAAATGGCTATTTTTCAAAAGCAAATTTTACCGTCGAAGCAGAAGTGCGAATTCGTGATTATATGACAAAAGAAGAAATTGATGTGAATTGAGGTATGACCCTTGCTTAAAAAACCATTTTCAAAATTAATGTCTGATAATACAAGGGGAAGAACAGAATATCCCTTGCAATTAAGTAAAAATATCGATGAAACGATTACATTAGTAACAAATATCGTTGGTGAAAGTGATGACATTATACAACGTGATTTTTTAGTAGGGAAAAAAATTAAAGCAGCGTTGTTTTATGTAGATGGTTTAGCTGATAAAGATCGAATTGAAAAAAATACAATTGAACCTCTACTGAAATATTCAGTTAACGAAAAACAGAAAAGCATATTACTCGAGCAATTATTAGATGAAGTTGTCTTTCATTGTGATGTCAGAAAGGAAAAGTCGTTTGAAAAGTCCATTTTTCAATTATTATCTGGTGAAGCGCTGTTAGTCATTGATGGGATAGATGAAGTTTTGCTTTTTGCAACTCGTAGTAATAATGAACGCAGTATTGATGAGCCAGAAAGTGAAGTGGTTGTTAGAGGACCAAGGGACGGCTTTATTGAATCGCTTCAAACGAATGTCATGTTAATGCGAAGAAGGGTCCGAGATCAAAACTTTGTTGTTCAATATGGAAATATAGGCAGACGCTCAAAAAAAGATTTTGCCATTTTGTATATTAAAGGAATTACCAATCAAGAGTATATTGATAAAGTTCGTTACCGTATCTCCTGTATTGATTTTGATGATGTTGTTGATACTGGATCACTTGAACAGTTAATTGAAGATAATCCACTTTCCATTTTTCCACAAACTTTACGAACTGAGCGCCCTGATAGAACAGTAAATGCGTTAATGAACGGCCAAGTGGTTGTCTTATTAGATGGAAGTCCTTTTAGTTTAATGGCGCCAGTTACATTTCATATGCTTTTTCAATCTCCAGAAGATTATTATGACCGTTGGCAAATTGGGTCATTGATTCGAGTCCTTCGTTATTTAGGAGCTTTTATAGCGATGTTTCTACCATCATTGTATATTGCGATGGTTTCATATCAACAAGGGATGATTCCAACGACACTAGCATTATCGATTGCAGGGACAAGAGAAGGGGTGCCTTTTCCTGGATTTATAGAAGCTTTTTTTATGGAAATTACTTTAGAGCTATTACGGGAAGCTGGTGTTAGATTACCTCGTCCGGTAGGTCAAGCAATAGGAATTGTAGGTGGTCTTGTCATTGGTGATGCCGCTGTTCGTGCTGGGATTGTTAGTCCAGTAATGGTGATTGTTGTTGCCCTAACAGCTATCGCTTCTTTCGTCCTTCCTTCATACAATGTCAGTATATCACTAAGAATATTACGCTTTTCGTTAATGATTGCAGCATCTCTGTTTGGATTATATGGAATACTAATTGCCTACATTTTCATCAATATTCACTTAGTTGGTTTAAAGAGCTTTGGGACATATTATACATCACCGTTTGCACCGTATCGGTATGCAGAATTGTTAGACACTGTTATTAGAGCACCGTTAAATTTACTATCAAAACGATTTGAAGAATTAAAACCAGATGATCAAAGGAGGTCAAAATGAGATAAATGGGTCAGTTTTGAGTGGAATGGTAACACCATAACTTTTATCCGACAATTAATTATTTTGTAAACAGCCTAAAATTGTTTGATAAAAGGGCTTATGCGTTAGTTAATCAAACGATTGATTAGTTGAATCAGCACTAACCAAACGTTTGATTAAAATCGCTTTAAATACTGCCAAACCTGGGTTTAATACCCATGAGTGGGGAGAATATTGTCGTGAAGAGTATCTAGTAAAAATGGTGGAAAGCTTTCGGATTACTGGGCAATGGGATTACTGCCTTGCTTATTGAAGCGCAGGTCTAGCTTGGTCGATCACCTTACTGATTTCAAACAAATCTTCAAGTCTATCTGGGAACTGCAGCATGGCCTGACCGTCCAGCGGCCTTCTAGTCATCCTGATATACTCTTTCCCGACCTGCAGCCAAGGACTTTTATATACACCACAAAAATAATCAAAG
This sequence comes from Bacillus sp. CZDM1, assembly GCF_055502545.1. Taxonomy (NCBI): domain Bacteria; kingdom Bacillati; phylum Bacillota; class Bacilli; order Caryophanales; family Bacillaceae; genus Bacillus; species Bacillus sp. CZDM1. The sequence goes on from NZ_JBUESO010000013.1 coordinate 31,717, forward strand.
CCACTATCTTTTAAGTATTGATATTTTTCACTATCGTAAATATCTGGATCTTCAATATCAATTCCAAATGGGTAAATATAGATATCCGTAGGTCCAATTAAAGACCCAACTTCCTCTTTCCACTTATTGGTATCGTCTACGACGAATGAATAATTATATTTGTTCATATCACGATGACCATAGCTATGTGAGGCAAATTCCCAGCCCCATTCCTTTAGTGCTTTGACAACTTCCACTACAGCTTCTTTATCCTGTTGGTAGGATGGTGAGTTTGGGTCTTGTGTTCTATAACCTAGAACACCTTCATACCCGGTTAAAGCTATTATTCCTCTTGCGCCTTTATATGAAAAATCAGGGTGCTCTGCTATAAATGTTTCTAACACGGGTACTAAATCATAATCTCCAAAAGAAGTGGTTCCATCATTAAGTATCATTTCAGCAGTGGGTCTGCCATTCTCGCCAATAACAATCTTTGCTGCAAAACCATCCCCATCCATATATTTATAATAATTTACATCATCTTGAGATAGGACAAAAGGCTTTTTATCTGGAGGAAGCATAATATCTCCTGGAACAAATCGTGTCGACCCATCCTCTAATGTCTCTTTTTTTGCTACATCATGGATACTTACAAGCACATAGCCCGCATTGTACATTTCTGTCATCATATCTTTAAACTCTGAGACGGTGGTCATATAATAATTGTAACCATTTGAATCATTATCTCCATCAAAGGCTTTATAGGTGTCTGCAATTAATGAATGAAAAAAGACATGGTTAATTTGATCAATGGAATGATAGGAACCTAATGATACCATGCGCTCTTTTTCAAGATGATAGTTTGCTAGTGCCTCAGTTATGGTATCATTTGTTCCAAATTGCTCAGTAAAAGCTTGTAGTAAGTTAATAGCTCCCTTAAAGTCAAATCCTAATGCTAAAGTCTTTGCATGTTTAATAACTAGATTAACCTTCTCTTCAAGCTCTTTTTCCTTTTTGAGATCCTCTGTATTAACAGAGGTATCCTCCTCAACAGATTCTTCAATTTTATCTTTCACCTGATTGCTGGCTGGTGAATGGGTCCCAATATTCTTTAAACCTCTAGCCGATATATATAAAATGAATACGGCTAAAGCACAAAGTACAATACGAATAATGATAAAATTCCTTCTGATTCTTTTCTTCTTATATCTCTGTGTTCTTGACATCTCTTTGCCTCCCTTTATCATCTATCAATTTATGAATTATGAAATTTGGGATTCAAAATCTTTTCCTAGCAGTTTCTAATCTATAACAATTAGACGTTATTCTGAATAAATCTGTTACTCTTCTTTCCCTTAGTTTTTCATGTGAATCGTCCCAATTAGTGGGGGAGTCCCCAGATAAATACTTTAAGATGAGCACAGTGAAGAAGAAGAGGGTCATAAAGATGATCATTCAAATGGAGCAAAAGACATCGGCTTGATTGAAATAACCACTAGTGATGTATTCGATAAGGAAAAGAAAAAAATCAGCGATTCACAAAAGATTAAAATTGAATTTTAAATACCTGTCTCCCATAGCAATACGGGAGACCTAATCGAGGCTTCTCATAAGTTGAGTAAACTTGGGGAAGCTTCTTTTTTTAATCTTGGGTTAGTTTTTCGCGGCCTGACACTTTTGTCCTCACAGTTCACCGGATTTTAGTCTCTTATCAGACCAAAGAGCGAGCTGTAGTGTCAACGCATCTTTAAACTTTTTTGGATCATACCCCGTGTCTTTTTCTATTTTACTAAGTCGATAAATGAGTGTGTTTCGGTGGAGATATAAGTCATCAGCAGTTTGTTGAATATTTAAGTTATTTTTGAAAAAAACATCTAAAGTATCAGCATGTTTAACTAAGGTTTTATTCATGATTCTATTTGTAAACTTTTCTCCCCAAGCACGATCTATTTTATAAATTAATGCTTTCGGTTCTACTTTAACAAATGAAATGAAATCCTCTTTTTCATCACTGATTTGAAGGGCAAGGTCACAATCAATATAGGATTGATTAAACTTACTCAATGATATAAAAGGAGTGCTAAAAGCAAGTCGGAATTTTAACTTAAGCTTTTTCAATTCCACGTAAATACTGTTTAGCTTTTTGTCTGATTCTTGCTCACTGTAACCGGAAAAAGCAATAAACATTCGATTAATATTGATAAAACCTACAAGGCAGTGTTTTTCACCAATTAATCCTTCTATTTTATTGATTAACGATTGATTCGCGATGATGCGATCGGTCATTTGAATGACAGTTATGATAAATGGTTCCCGAAGGTTCAGACCAACTAGGTTTAGCCAGCGTTCGATATTGCTATAGGATGGAGAACTTTTCAAAAGTTCTTCGATAAGCATTTCTTTCGTTCTCTGTTTCCATTCCAATTGAGAAGCGATAAATTTTTCTTGAATCATGAGCTCAGTAGTCATTTTTACGATGCCGCCTAGCTCCCGCAATTCTTCGGGATTTCCAGTAATCCCAATCACTCCGACAATCCTATCCTGAAAAACAATAGGCAGGTTGATGCCGGGATGAGCTCCTCTCCAAACTCCTTTTTCATTGAAAGGAATAATAAGAGTTTCTCCGCTTTTTAAAACTTCAAGTGCCCCCTCATGAATATCGTCTATCCTAGAAGGATCGCCGGAGGCAATAATAATCCCCTTTTCATCCATTATGTTCATATTTCTATTAAGGCGAAGCGAGGTTTCTATTACAATGGTTTGGGCAATTTCCCTTGTTAACATTATTTTCCTCCGGAAAGTTAGTTAAATCGTACAAAAAATCAGAAAAAATAGTATCTTTTTTTATATAGTACACACGATGTATTCTTTAATCAAGCTTAGTATAATGAAAAAGAAATAATGATAGCGCTTTCGAAAAGTGGGTGGATAATTTATGAAGATTGTAATAGCCCCTGACTCGTTTAAGGGGAGTTTAAGTGCAGTTGAGGCAGCTAGAGCAATAGAAGGAGGCATTAAAAAGGCATTTCCAGATGCCAAAACTCTATGTATTCCTGTTGCTGACGGTGGAGAAGGGACGTTGGATACTTTAGTTGCTGCCACCAATGGAAAAAAAGTCCCGGTTATTGTTACCGGACCGATAGGTCAAAAGGTTGCGGCTGAATATGGCATATTGGGTGATGGAAAGACCTGTGTCATCGAAATGGCAAAGGCCTCTGGAATACCACTGATTCCCCGGGAAGAGCTTAATCCCTTAAAAGCGACTACCTTTGGAACAGGGGAACTTATTAAACAGGCTTTAGATGATGGCTTTGCGTCATTTATCTTAGCACTGGGAGGTTCAGCTACCAATGATGGCGGGGCCGGAATGCTTCAGGCTCTTGGTTTATCACTATTAAATGAACAGGGAAACAAAATTTGCACTGGTGGTGCCGAGCTCACAAAAATCAGTTCGATTGATTTAAGCGAGTTTGACGAGAGAATACCATATTGCAAGTTTCTTATTGCCTCGGATGTAGAAAATCCTTTAATTGGACCACATGGAGCATCCCATGTGTTTGGTCCCCAAAAGGGAGCAACCCCTCAGATGGTTAAAATATTAGATGCTAGTCTAGCTCATTGGGCAGATGAAGTTGAAAAAGTAACCGGTGTCCATCTTCACGATTTACCAGGAGCCGGAGCAGCTGGTGGAATAGGCGGGGCATTTCAAGCCTTTTTTCCTTCCCGAATGAAACGAGGTATTGATGTAGTTATTGAACATACAGGACTTCATACGGCTCTTGAAGGAGCTGACCTTGTTATTACAGGAGAAGGTCAAGTGGATTTCCAAACTGCCTCAGGCAAGACTCCGATGGGGGTAGCTCAGGCAGCTAAAATACAGAATATTCCAACTGTTATTATTGCTGGCTCTATTGGTACAGGTATTGATGTGTTATATCAACACGGAATTGTAAGCGTTAGCAGTATTATAAACAAGCCTATGACATTAAATGAAGCCATCAAGAATGCGGCAGAATTATTAGCTGAGAGTGCAGAACAAGTAGTTAGATCCTTTTTTTACCATCAAACATTAAATTCTGGAAAGGTGGTTAGGTAACATGAAAATTAAACAAGCGATTGAAAAGGTCCCTGGAGGTCTGATGGTTGTCCCTCTTATGTTAGGAGCTTTACTAAATACGATTGATCAACTACATTTGCCGGTTATTATGGACTTTTTAAAATCTCTAGGTGTAGCTCAAACAGCTGAAGGCAATTATGAAATGTTAAGAATAGGCGGATTTTCTGAAGCCCTTTTTAAAAATGGTGCATTAGTTCTTATTGCATTATTCCTTTTCTGTGCAGGTAGTCAAATGAATTTAAGAGTAGGGGGAACAGCCTTAAAAAAAGGTGTCTTACTTACAAGTTCTAAATATTTAACAGGATTAGGGATTGGTGTTCTCTTTGGATACTTTTTTGACCCTATGGCAGGATTGTTTGGTCTTTCTACGATTGCCATTATTGCGGCAATGACAAACGGAAATGGTGGAATGTATGCAGCCTTAACTGGCCAATATGGAAACCGTTCCGATGTAGGAGCAGTTGCGGTTTTATCGCTAAATGACGGTCCATTCTTTACACTAATGTCTTTAGGTTTATTAGGCTCCAAATTCCCGGTTATCGCCTTTATCGCCGTTTTATTACCAATTGGTATTGGAATGATAATAGGAAACTTAGATCCTGAGATCCGTGAATTCCTAAAGCCAGGAGAAATTTTACCGGTACCATTCTTTGCTTTCGCTTTAGGTGCTGGCATGAACTTTGCTAATTTCTTCAATCCTTCTGTTGTAGCAGCAGGTTTAACACTCGGAATTCTTACGACTCTTCTAACAGGGACTACTGGTATGTTAGTATTTAAATTATTTAGAGAGAAAAGCCAAATTGCACCATGGGCGGAAGCCTCTACGGCAGGTAATGCAGTTGGTACTCCAGCAGCTATAGCAGCGGCAGCTGCCGTTGCGGCAAGTTCAGGGATGATGAGTAAAGCGGAAGCAGCTAGCTATGCTGAAATTGCCAACCTGGCAACAGCGCAAATTTCTATTGCCGTCCTTACAACAGCTGTTCTATGTCCAATTGCTGTTATCTTAGTTGATAAGTATCAAAAAAGAAAAGGAATTGATGGTACTTTAGAAAGTGAAATAGTAAATAAGAAGCAAGGTGCTCAAAATATTGCATGATTAAATTAACACCCCTGAGTACTCTCTCAGGGGTGTGGTTATTTCATCCTTTTAGAAAACAGAATACGGCATGAATGAACAAAAACAAAAAAGCGGGGGATTTGTAATGGAAACAACCTTACTATATGGAAAAACTGGCCTTACTCTTCAGTTACCTAATGATGCGTTTATTGTAGAACCTAATCATTTACCAGGTTTAGAAAATGATATGGAAGCACTAAAAGAGGCATTAAGAAATCCAATTGGCACAGCGTCTTTAAAAGAAATGGTGAAGGCAACGGATAAAGTGGCCATTGTTATCAGTGACATTACGAGACCAACACCCAATCACAAGATGGTACCCGTACTAATTGAAGAACTTGGTCATGTTCCATTTGAAAATTTTGTTATTATTAACGGAACAGGTACCCATCGTGATCAAACAAGGGAAGAATTTGTTCAAATGCTTGGAGATTGGGTTGTAGATAATATAAGAATCATCAACAATCAATGCCATGATAAAGAAACATTGTCGAATGTTGGAAAAAGCAAGTTTGGTTGTGACGTCTATTTAAATAAAGAATACGTTGAAGCTGATTTTCGCATTGTCACAGGCTTTATTGAACCACATTTTTTTGCTGGATTTTCTGGGGGACCAAAAGGGATTATGCCAGGAATTGCGGGTATTGAAACCATCATGACCTTCCACAATGCAAGAATGATTGGGGATGCTCGTTCAACATGGGGAAATATGGATGATAATCCTGTTCAAGAGATGACTCGTGAAATCAATCGGATGTGTAAGCCTAATTTCATGTTTAACGTAACATTAAATAGAGAAAAGGAAATCACATCAGTATTTGCCGGAGAATTGTATGAGGCTCACGATAAAGGGTGTGAATTTGTAAAAGAACATGCCATGATCAAGTGTGAGGATCGATTTGATGTCGTGATTACATCCAATTCGGGTTACCCACTCGACCAAAATCTTTATCAAGCCGTTAAAGGGATGAGTGCGGCACATAAAATTGTTAAAGAAGGCGGAACGATTATTGTCGCTTCTGAATGCTCGGATGGACTTCCAAGTCACGGAAACTACTCTAAGATTTTTGAACTCGCTGATAGCCCTCAAGCTTTATTAGACCTTATCAATGATTCAAATTTTAAGATGTTCGATCAATGGCAGGTTCAGAAGCAGGCCGTCACCCAAGTATGGGCAGATATCCATGTTTACTCCAAGCTAACAGATGAACAAGTACTTAGTACTATGTTAAAACCTACCCATAATATTGAACAGACGTTGGAGGAATTAAAGCAAACCTACGGAGAAAATATGTCTATCGCTGTTTTACCATTAGGTCCACTAACAATTCCTTACGTGGAAGAGTAATAGGGATAATGGAGCGGGATTAGTCAATCAAGAGTACTGCTGTTTGATGTTGCCGGAAAAGGAATCGCAAGTGAAGAAAGCTTAGTTGAGGCGATTAGACACGCAATTGAATTAGCACCAAAACGTTAATAAAGGAGATTGTCATGCTAGAATTAAAATATAACAAACTTCAAGAAATATTAAAGGAAATGGAAACGGTCGTCATCGCCTTTTCTGGTGGTGTGGACAGTACATTTTTATTGAAGGCTGCACTCGACACCCTTGGCAGGGAAAATGTATTGGCTGTAACAGCGGATAGTGAAACATACCCTTTTGAGGAATTACAAGAAGCCATTAAACTCGTTGAACAGCTAGGAGCAAAACATGAGGTTATTCAGACATCGGAATTAAATATTCCAGGTTATTCTGAAAACACATCAAACCGGTGCTATTTTTGTAAAAAAAGCTTGTTCCAGCATCTTGTACCCATCATGGAGGAGCATAACTACAATAATGTAGCTTTCGGGTTAATCGCAGATGATCTTGGGGAACACAGGCCAGGTACAAAGGCGGCGAAAGAATATAACGTAAGGGGACCGCTTCAGGAAGCTGATCTTTATAAGAGTGAGATTCGTGAGCTTTCCCAACAAATGGGTCTGCCAACATGGGATAAGCCTTCCTTTGCATGCCTTTCATCAAGGATCGCTTATGGAGAGCACATTACAATAGAAAAACTGAAAAGGATAGATCAATCGGAACAAGCGATTCGAGCCATTGGAATTAGGCAAGTAAGGGTACGTACGCATGGTGAGATTGCTAGAATTGAAGTAGAACCACAAGAGATGCAGCGCTTATTGGAACATCATCAAGAAATCACAGCAAAACTTCAAGAATTTGGATATAGCTATATTACAATGGATCTTGTTGGCTACAAAAGCGGCAGCATGAATAAGGTTTTGCAACAGGTTGAGAAGTAGAAACAAAATGGAGAGAGGGACCTCTAGTTCCAATTACATGGTGGCAGCATGGGAGTAGAGGTCATGACCTTACATTCAATCGAAACAAGATCGTTTAAGGTGTGTGAAAACATTGTTGGAAGAAATATTGTCACAAGTTCAAGAGGGAAAATTAAGCGTTTCAGAGGCGAAAGAAAAGTTAGCCACATATGAGAATTTAGGGTTTGCCAAAGTCGATCATCACCGCAAGAATCGCCAAGGGTTCCCAGAGGTGATTTATGGAGAAGGTAAAACAAAAGAACAAATCCTTTCCATCATAGATGCAATCAAATCAAAGGGAAATAATGTATTAGTGACCAGAATTTCAAAGGATAAAGCGGATTACATCCTTCAGGTGAATCCTGAATTAATTTATAACGATGTTGCACAGATTCTGTTTTGGAAAAAGGACACATACAGTAATGAACCTGATCAAGGGTACATTGCAATCGTTTGTGCAGGTACTTCAGACCTTAAAGTAGCGGAAGAAGCAGCGGTTACAGCTGAAGCATTAGGAAGTCAAGTTCGCCGCTTTTATGATGTAGGTGTAGCTGGGATTCATCGCTTATTTGATAATATTGAACAAATACAACAAGCGACTGTTTCTGTAGTAGTAGCTGGAATGGAAGGTGCTCTTCCAAGTGTAGTTGGCGGTCTAGTTTCACATCCGGTCATAGCCGTTCCTACAAGTGTTGGTTATGGTGCAAATTTCCATGGTTTGTCAGCATTACTGACAATGTTAAATTCATGCGCCTCCGGTATCAGCGTGGTGAATATCGACAATGGATTTGGTGGGGCATACAACGCAGTATTGATTGATAACCTAGCAAAAAAAGGAGCAAAGCAGCAATGAAAACACTTTATATCGATTGTTTTTCTGGAATCAGCGGTGATATGTTCATTGGAAGTCTGCTGGATGCAGGTGCCAATCCAACTGTTTTAGTGGAAGAATTAAAAAAGCTTCATTTCGAAGATGAATATCAATTGAAATGGAAGAAAATCGTGAAGAATGGGATCACAAGTACAAAGTTTGATGTGTTATTGACTCAAGCTGATGATCATCATCATGGGCATGATCACCATCATGAGCATAATCATCATCATGGGCATGATCACCATCATGGGCATGATCACCATCACCATCATGAGCATAATCATCATCATGGGCATGATCATCATCATGGGCATGATCATCATCATGAGCATGATCATTATCATGAGCACGATCATTATCATGAGCACGATCATCATCATGGGCATGATCACCAACATGGGCATGATCATCATCATGAACACCATCACCATCACCGTTCTTACAGTGATATTGTAAAAATGATTGAATCATCCGAATTAGTAGCCGAAGTGAAAGCTACTTCATTAAAAATCTTTCGAAAAATAGGTGAAGCAGAGGGGCATATACACGGAGTCCCATTAGAAAAAGTTCACTTTCATGAAGTGGGTGCAGTCGATTCGATTATTGATATTGTCGGAGCTGCCATTCTACTCCATCAATTAGACATAAAGAAAATAAAGTCTTCAGCGATTCCTGTTGGTACAGGAAAAATACATATCGATCATGGTATTTATCCAGTACCTGCGCCAGCTACTCTAGAAATTTTAAAAGGTGTACCGATTGAACAAAGCAATGTGAGATTTGAACTTACAACACCAACAGGCGCAGCGATCATAGCAGTGCTGGCAGAAGAATTTTGCACGATTCCATCAATGGAAGTAAAATCAATTGGGTATGGCGCAGGTACAAAAGACTTTAAAGACCGCCCCAATGTCCTTCGAGTAATCATTGGTGGATAAGCCATGGATTTATACTTTAAAGTCTGGTCAAACTTTTCAACGCTAGTGTCCGTCCATTCATTGGAGGGACTTTCAACTATTCGAGGGTAAAGAAGAACTGGAATAACTTCGTTCGTTTCCGCTTCAGCAACTTGAGTAATCCAGCCTGATGGGATTACCAAAAAGGCTGGCCTCAACATGAGGCCAGCCTTCAACTTTATTATTTATCCCCATAAGGGTCTATCGTTTGAATTGTTCCGTCTTCGTTATATTTTAATTCAGTATATTTTACAGAGCGCTTATGATCCACCCCATCTGATAACGAGCAATCATGATAGAACAGATACCATTTATCATTAAATTCGACAATCGAATGGTGGGTGGTCCAGCCGCTTACTGGGGTAAGGATTGTCCCTTTGAACACAAATGGTCCCTGTGGATTTTCACTTACAGCATAAACAATTTTATGCGTTGTACCGGTAGAATAGGAAAGATAGTAAAGACCATTGTATTTATGAACCCATGGACCCTCGAAATATCTTCGGTCTTCGTCACCTGCAAGAATCAGATTGCCGTTTTCATCCACAATGGAGATTTCCTGCGGTTCGTTTTTAAAAGTCAGCATATCGTCATTTAATTCCGCTACCCTCGGACCTATAGCAGGTGCTGTAGCTGCTGGACCTTCGGCATCTGGGATATATGTTCCTGTCTGCCATTTTTCCAACTGTCCTCCCCAAAGCCCGCCAAAATAAACATACGCTTTTTCATCTTCATCTACTAAAACAGCTGGGTCAATGCTGAAGCTGCCCGGTATGTAATTTTCTTCTGGTATAAAAGGTCCTGCTGGATTAGGGCTTGTTGCCACGCCAATTCTGAAAATCCCATCTTTATCACGTGCTGGGAAGAATAAATAGTACGTGTTGTTTTTATAAGCCGCATCGGGTGCCCAAAGCTGCTTGCTTGCCCAAGGGATATCTCTTAAATGGAGCGCTTCGCCATGGTCCACACATGGAGCGGTTACATCTTCCATGGATAAGATATGGTAATCTTCCATCTTGTATTGGTCTCCATTATCATTGGAAGGTTCATTATGATCAAGGTCATGTGATGGATAAATATAAAGCTTCCCTTCAAAAACATGTGCGGAAGGGTCTGCAGTAAAAATATGCGTAACTAAAGGTTCATTAGGCTTTGAATTTTTCATCATACTAGCTCCCTTTAAATAGTTTAGATAATTACAAATTTATTATAACTGAAGAAAAGCACTTTGTATATCCATACAACTAAGTTTTGCTAAATAACAAATGGTATACAAAATAAATAACCCAGCTTTCTTAAAAAGCATGGATTATTTATTGACTTCAGTTTCTACGAAGTTCTAACTTCTTCTTTTATAAAGCTCTCCACAACAAAAGCAGAGACACCAAGTGCTGTTGAGTATTTTCCAAGTTTTGAAAAATTCAAGTGCATGTCTTTTTGATGGTTCGCAAGTGTATGGCTTTCAATGGTTTTCTCGATTGACTGTTCAATCCATTCTTTTGCAAGTGCTAAGCGGTTGCCAATGATGACCTGGTCTGGATTAAAGGTGTTAATAATGTTATTAATCCCAAACCCAAGGTAAGTTCCAATTTCTCCAAAAAGTCTTTGAGCAGTTTCATCATGCTTCTCTGCCATATCCATCAATGACTCAAGTGAATCTGTTTCAGCTGTTTCTAGAAGTGCATTTTCAGAAGCGTATGCTTCCCAACATCCTCTGCTGCCACAACTGCATGGCTTACCATTGAGATCAATGATCATATGTCCCATTTCGCCGGAGTATCCATTTTTGCCTTGATATAATTCCTTGTTTAAAATAATGCCGACTCCGATTCCAATTCCAGCACTAACATATATCATATTTTGAAATTCTTGACCTGCACCAAATTGCTGCTCTCCAAAGGCACCGGCATTTGCTTCGTTTTCAATAATGACTGGAATTTGGAATAATTCCTCCAGGTCCTTTTTTAACTGAATGTTGGTCCAGCCTAAGTTTGGAGCAAGAAGGATAGAACCTTGTTTGTTCACAATACCTGGGACACCTACTCCAATCCCGACAATTCCATATCTGCTCTGAGGCATCTCTTCCATGATGGATCTAATCATAGTCTGAACCTTGCTCATGATGGCTGGGTAGGGGGTCCTGTTAACCGATTCATTTTTTTCAATCAGTATATTCCCTTTTAAATCCGTCAAGACACATAATACATAGTTAACCCCGATATCAACGCCAACCGCATATCCGGCAATTTTATTAAAATGAAGAATAACGGGGCGACGGCCGCCGCTGGATTCCCCTGGTCCGGATTCATAAATAAGTTCTTCTTCTATTAGTTCATTTACTAAAGAAGAAACAGTTGTTTTGTGTAAACCGGAAACTTGAGAAATATCCGCTCTAGAAATAGGCTCTTTTTCCATAATTAATTGTAATACCAGTGCTTTGTTGTTTTTTTTGACGACTTGTTGGTTCCATATAATGGGTTCCACTTTATAAAAACTCCTTATTCTCAATTATCATTATTTTATCATAATCTTTGTTTGTTGGATATACAAAGTTAGGACTAAGTGCTATGCCGAACTCAAGTAGGACTTTAAATAATCATGGAAGGAATGATCTTTTTGAGAAAAGTCCGTTGGGGCGTTATAAGTACCGCAGATATAGTCCAAAAGCAGGTAATACCTGCCATCTTAGCCTATAAGATATTTTTTAAAATTCTTTGTTTATCCAATAGACAAACAAAGTAGGAGGTGCTATACTTTGAGTAACAAAGGTTAAGAGATTCCAGGAACCTTTTGTAAGCATTTACATAGTTGTTGTTAAACTATAAAACTATTCAGGAGGAATCACTCATGGCTTATTTCGATACGGTTAACAAAATTCAATTTGAAGGTGCAGCATCAAAAAATCCTTTTGCATTTAAGTATTATAATCCAGAAGAAAAAATAAACGGTAAAACAATGGAGGAACTTCTTCGTTTCTCTGTTGCTTATTGGCACACATTCGCCGCTGATGGTTCAGACCCATTTGGCGTTGGTACAGCAATCCGTCCTTGGGATCGTTTCACTGGCTTAGATTTAGCAAAAGCACGTGTGGAAGCGGCATTTGAACTATTTGGAAAATTAAATGTTCCTTTCTTTGCTTTCCACGATGTTGACATTGCTCCAGAAGGAAGCACATTAAAAGAAACAAACGAAAACCAAGATGTTATCGTCGGCATGATCAAAGAATACATGAAAACAAGCAAAACGAAATTACTTTGGAACACAGCTAACATGTTCACAAATCCACGTTATGTTCATGGCGCTGCAACTTCACCTAATGCAGATGTGTTTGCTTACTCTGCAGCGAAAGTGAAAAAAGCGTTAGAAGTAGCGAAGGAACTTGGCGCGGAAAACTATGTATTCTGGGGCGGCCGTGAAGGTTACGAAACACTTCTCAATACGGACATGAAGCTTGAACAGGATAACTTAGCCCGCTTCTTCCATATGGCAGTAGATTATGCAAAAGAAATCGGCTTAAACGTTCCATTCTTAATCGAGCCAAAACCAAAAGAGCCAACTAAACACCAATACGACTTCGATGTAGCTACTGGTCTAGCATTCTTACAAAAATATGACCTAACTGACTACTTCAAGTTTAACATCGAAGCGAACCACGCTACTTTAGCCGGCCATACATTTGAGCATGAGTTAAGAACAGCCCGTATCAATGGAATGCTTGGTTCTGTCGATGCTAACCAGGGTGATAACTTACTTGGATGGGATACAGATGAATTCCCAACCGACTTGTACACAAATACATTAGCGATGTACGAAATCTTGAAAAATGGCGGCTTAGGCAAAGGCGGCTTGAACTTCGACGCAAAAGTACGCCGCGGTTCATTCGAACCAGAAGATCTATTCCACGCACATATCGCAGGTATGGATGCATTTGCAATCGGCTTAAAGGTTGCCAACAAATTAATCGAAGATAAAGTGCTTGATAGCTTTATAGATGAGCGCTACAGCAGCTATACAAAGGGAATTGGCTTAAAAATCGTAGAAGGAAAAACAAACTTCCACGAGCTTGAAAAGTATGCCCTTCAATTAACAGGAATCAAGAATACATCAGGCAGAACAGAACGCTTAAAAGGAGTAATCAATCAATATCTTCTTGAAACACTTTCAAGTGTAACAGTTTAATCTATACTCAATATAAACATGAAAAAAAGTGCTGGCAGCCTATTACTCCAGCACTTTTTTTAGAAAAGGATGATTTGAATGAAGTATGTAATCGGGGTTGATCTTGGAACTAGTGCCGTAAAAATCTTACTTGTGAATCAAAATGGGGAAGTTTGTAAGGAAGTTTCAAAATCATATCCTCTAATAATTGAAAAATCCGGTTATAGTGAACAAAATCCGGAAGAATGGGTGGGAAAAACAAGAGCTGGTTTAGCGGAACTGGTTCAGCAGTTCGATGGAGATGTAAACGACATCGAAGGCATCAGCTTCTCCGGGCAAATGCATGGCCTTGTTTTATTAGATGAAAACCATCAAGTATTAAGAAATGCGATTTTGTGGAATGACACGAGAACCACGAAACAATGTCAGGAGATCTACGACGTTGTTGGCAAAAAACGTTTATTAGAAGTAACGAAAAACCCAGCGTTAGAAGGATTTACGCTGCCAAAAATTCTTTGGGTAAAAGAAAATGAACCGGAAATTTTTGAACGTGCTCGTGCATTTCTGCTTCCAAAGGATTATCTTCGTTACCGAATGACAGGAAATATTCAGATGGAGTATTCTGATGCCGCTGGAACATTATTGTTAAACGTAGCGAAGCGTGAATGGAGCCAAGAAGTTTTAGAACTATTTGGTCTTTCAACTGACCTCTGTCCACCATTAGTAGAATCTCATGCCTTCGTTGGTACAGTTGCGTCCCAATTTGCAGAAGATACAGGTTTATCGGAAGGCATTAAAGTATTTGCAGGCGGAGCAGACAATGCCTGCGGTGCCATTGGTTCAGGGATTCTTTCTAAAGGCAGAACTCTATGCAGCATTGGCACCTCTGGTGTCGTACTTTCTTATGAAGAAAGAAATGACCTGGATTTTGAAGGAAAGGTTCACTATTTCAATCATAGTGAAGAAAATGCTTATTATACAATGGGAGTAACCCTTGCTGCTGGCTATAGTTTAAGCTGGTTTAAAGATACGTTCGCAGAAAAAGAAGCCTTTGGCCAATTTTTAGCAGGTATTGATGAAGTACCTTCAGGAAGTAACGGATTATTATTTACACCATATCTAGTAGGCGAAAGAACGCCGCATGCGGACTCCACTATTCGTGGCAGCTTTATTGGTATCGACGCTGCACATGAACGTAAGCACTTCGCACGTGCTGTACTCGAGGGAATAACCTTTTCATTAAATGAATCCATTGAGATTTTTAGAAGCAGTGGAAAGGTCATTGACTCCATTATCTCAATCGGCGGAGGCGCTAAGAATGACACATGGCTGCAAATGCAGGCAGACGTTTTTAATGCAAAAATTGAAAAGCTTACGAGCGAACAGGGTCCAGGAATGGGGGCTGCAATGTTAGCGGCATACGGCTGTGGCTGGTACGCATCACTTAAAGAATGTGCAGAGATATTTATACAAACTGCAAAGACCTATTACCCTATTCAGGAAAACGTTGAAGCCTATCAGAAACTATTTAAGATCTACCAGCAAATTTATTCACAAACCAAGGAATTGAATGAGCAATTAAGAGAGTTTAGAAAATAAAATTATAGTAACCATCTTAATCTATGGATTGCCAGGATTTAAGAAAGTCTTGATCCAAAATGAGGTTACAACCTCTGCCTGAATAGGACCACTCTTAAGCTAGTGAGTTGGATAAAAAAAGGAGTTGTTAAGATGAATTATCGTGAGCTGGGCAATACAGGAATCATGATTAGTGAGGTCAGCTTTGGAACATGGGCAATAGGCGGTTCATGGGGCAGGACGAGTGATTCAGAAGCACTGAAATCGTTAGAATATGCGATGGAACAAGGTGTTAACTTTTTTGATACTGCCGATGTATATGGTGATGGTCATAGTGAAGAGTTATTGGCCAAAGCCACGAAAGGAAAGGAAGACCAGATCCATATTGCAACCAAATTCTGCCGTCAGGGCGATATTTTTGATCCGAAAAATTATAGCTATGAAAAAGTAAGCTCTTATTGTGAAGACAGTCTGCGCCGTCTAAACAGGGAAGCCATTGATTTGTATCAAATTCATTGCCCTGCAACAGAGGTTTTGAGAGATGGCAGTGTCTTCGAAGTACTTGACCGGCTGAAGAAGGAAGGGAAAATTCGTCATTACGGTGTCAGTGTGGAAACCGTTGAAGAGGGGCTCATTTGTTTGGAATATCCAAATGTTAAGAGTCTGCAAATCATTTTTAATATGTTCCGTCAGAAGCCATTAGAACACTTAATACCTGAGGCTTATCAAAAAGGGGTAGGTCTGCTTGTTCGGCTGCCGCTGGCGAGCGGGCTGTTAACGGGTAAATTTAACACTGATCATGTATTTGAAGCAGATGACCATCGCCGCTTTAATGAAAATGGAGAGGCTTTTAATGTAGGGGAAACCTTCGCAGGTCTTGGATTCCGTAAGGGTGTCGAATTAGCTGACGAATTAAAGTGGATTGCAGAAGGCCGTAAATCAATGGCTAGTGCAGCATTACGCTGGATACTAGATCAAAAAGAAATAACGTGTATTATTCCTGGATTTAAAAATGTTAAACAGGTAGAGGACAATCTCTCTGCTTTGGATACGAAGTCATTCTCAGTAGAAGAACAGATAGAAATTCAACGTTTCTATCAAGAAAAGGTAAGGGATTTTGTAAGAGGTCCTTATTAAGGTGGCGGTTACGATGATTAACGAAGTTCCTACAGCGCAAAGGGCAGTTGCTATTACATTTGATGACGGGCCAAATCCGGTTTACACCCCGCAAGTTTTAGAAATTTTCTCGGAAGCAAGGGGAAAAGCAACTTTCTTTATGATCGGTGAACAGATGGGAAAGTATCTTGAGGTTGTAAAGCAGGTTGCTGACCTGGGCCATGAAATTGGGAATCATACTTTCACCCACCCAAAACTATCACAGTTAAGCATACAAGATTGTTTAAAGGAAATTGAGGAAACGGAAAAATTAATAGAGAAAATGGCGGGAAGAAAACCTGTTGTCTTTCGTCCACCATACCTTGATTATAATCAGGACACGGTGTCTTTACTTCAAAATAAGAGATACCCTATGATTGGTGCTTTAAATTTAGAGGCTCAGGACTGGGAACAGCCCGGAGTTGAGCATATCGTACGAAAATCAAGAGAAGCTGTAAAGAATGGCAGTATTTTAATTTTCCATGATGGCTATGGCGACCGCTCACAAACCATAGAAGCCGTTCGGATGCTTGTTTCCGAATTAACGTCACAAGGCTATCAACTTGTAACGGTCAGCGAACTATTAGCTTTAGCATAAAAAGAAGGAAGCACAATTATACAGCCTGTGCTTCCTTTTGTTTCTTCTCTATTTTTTGGAACGCTAGATAACACGATGACATGATAATTCCTGCCGAGAGGCTTCCGCCGAAGAAAAATAACAGTGCTGGTAAAAGCTTCATTACAAAGAATAAAGCCACAAACCCTAGCAGCATCATGATACTTGAAACTGGATTCACCATCATAATAAAGAATGAGTTTTTAAACAGCTGAAACAAGGTTACGTTATAGTGAACGTAAACAGGAAATATATACAAAATTGTCATAACAATTGCAAAAATAATGAGGTATAAAGGAATTTGAATAACGGAATCGAGTTTTAAATAGTTCAAATCAATATAAATAATATAGGCCAATAAAGCTATGATGATTCCTAATCCATTACCCTTAAGAAACTCTTTTTTATAGGAATTCCAGAAAGTTTGAAATACGGGAATATCACTTTCACCCATGAGCCATTTACGTATAATCGTAAACATCGCCACAGTTGCAGGGCTGATTCCAAAGACCACAAGACCAAGAAGCGAAAAGCCAATCCATAAGATATTTACATAGGCAAACCTAGTAATCCACTCAGTAAGAGTATATAGGCCATTCATTGATAGCTTATTCATAATCAATCCCCTTATTATGGTACTTTCTTTTTTAAACACATTATAGACCATTGTGTACATATTGAACATGGTTAATTTTTAGGCTGTGTTAAAGCTGAATGTTGATTTTACTGTGTTTGGAAAATAAGCGGAGAATTTCCGTTTAAATTGGGAAATAGCCACTTTTACCTTCATAATAAGCGGAGTTTTTCCGCTTATGGTATCCAAATCATTGGATTTTGTCTTATTTAAAGCAGTTAACCGGAATATTTCCGCTTATATTGGCTTCATATGGTTCCTTTATATACAATAGGCGGAAATTCTCCGCCTATGAATGATCAGCCCTACACGAAAATCAACATTAAAATAATAACACAGGCAATTTTTAAAATTGACAGTTTTTTAATATTTAGAAATAATATTACCTAATTCGACAAAATGCGTTATAGTAGAAAAAACTATCTTAGAAGGGCGATATTATGTTCGCGAGATTACACAAATGGAACACATTACGAAATCAAATTCTTGTCGTATTTTTAGTAGTGATGCTGATTGTTTTATTTATTGTCAGCCTAATCACTTTTAACAGAGTGTCAACCCTCTTGAAAAATAATGCTGAAAAACAAATTCACCAGACGGCGGTAGAGGCAAATGGTAGATTAGAATCTTTATATAAACAAATTAGCACCTCCTCTAAACTAGTCATGACAAATGATGCGATTCAAAGAACCCTAACAAAAGCATATCAAGGACATACGATAAGTTTTGCTGAGCGGCAGCAATTAGACGGCATTGTGACCACGATACAAGCAAATACAGATGGCATTTTTTCGTTTGAACTCTATACAGACACGATGGATCGTTTACTCCCCCTGGATGATACGAATTTACTTACGAGAATTGACGGGAAGTGGATTCAACAGGCAGATTATGCAAATGGAAGCCTTGTATGGATCGGGGACGACCCGCGGAACTCAGATAACATCCTCGCGCTCAGGCGCGTCAATCTATTAAACCGCGGTTTTGAGGATGGCGGTTACCTGCTCATTAGTATTTATCGAAATTATCTTGAGTTTATGGATCTAGATAAAACAAAAATTAAAAATCAATATTCGATTTTACTTGACCAATATTCGGAGCCTATTCAATCAAACTATCATAAACCCCTTGAACCCATCATTTTAAATAATGATCCTATGTTAACATTGGGCAGCCAGGAGTATATGATGACAAGACAAACATCGAATGAAACCGGGTGGACACTGATCATCTTAACTCCGATTAAAGCGCTTACGGAAGGGATTAATGTCTTACGATCAGGGATTATTATCGCTGGGATTATTGGGTTTATTATCTTTTTAATTAGTACGCTGGGTCTATCGACCTTTATTACAAGACCGATTATCAAGTTAACAGAAACGATGCAGCAGGCAAGCGCAGGTTCCTTAACCTTGAACCCTAGTGTTACCGCTGTTAATGAAATTAATGAGTTAAATAGTACCTATAACCAACTAGTAAAAGAAACAAATCATCTGATTCAGATGGTCTATCAAAAGGAAATAACCCGCAGCCGGAGTGAATTAAAAGCCTTACAAGCACAAATTAACCCTCATTTTCTTTTTAATACATTGGATGCGCTTAAATGGTCGCTGGAAGATAAAGATGAGGATGAACTAGCGGAGCTTGTGGTAGCAATGTCCAACTTATTCCGTTATACGATCACTAAGCGAAGTGATGGGGATTGGGTTGCGATCAAGGCTGAAATTAAACACATTGAAGACTATATGGAAATTATGAAAATGCGCTTTGGCGGTCACTTAACGTGGAATCTAGACCTGCCATGTGAACTAGGGCATGTCAGGATCCCTAAACTGTTGATTCAGCCGTTAGTTGAAAATGCCGTTCTGCATGGGGCTGGGAATACATTACAGCCATGTACCATAACGGTTTCGATACAACCTGCGGAAGATCAGGAATACCTTGAAATAGTCGTTGAAGATGATGGACCGGGGATGAATCAACAAAAATTAGATTCTATTAAACAAGCAATACAGTCAGGCAGGGTCATCTCAAAAAAGGGAAATGGAATGGCAATCTCAAATGTACACAAACGCTTGGAATTATACTATCAAAAAAGTGGTTTGACTATTAAAAGTGAAGAAAATAGAGGGACAAAGGTTTCGTTTGTCATACCTGTGAAGGGGGAGGAAAACCATGTTGAATACAAAGACGATTTTGATCGTGGATGATGAACCAAGAACCCGCCAAGGACTGAAAAAAAACTTAGATACATGGGCGAATGGGAATTATCAAATTATCACCGCTTCTAATGGAGAAGAAGCCATCCAACTATTGAAGCAGTATAAAGTCCACATTCTCATCACAGACATCCGGATGCCGGAAATAACCGGATTAGAACTATTAAAAATGGCAAAAGAACTTCGTATTTTTCCTGTCATTTTAGTAATATCGGCATACTCCGAGTTTGAGTATGCCCAGGAAGCCCTGCGTTTAGGGGTGATAAATTACCTCTTAAAACCCATCAGCAAAAAGGCTTTGATTGAGGCTGTAGAAGAAGCGCTTAATGAGGTTGAGAAAAAAGAACGTGCGGGCTTAATTGAAAAAGTAGTGGATACGAAGCTTGTGGAAGCAAATACTCAAAATCCCTCGAATCGTGAACCAATTAGAGAAGCTATTGACTATATCAACCATAATCTTCAAAATGAGTTGACCCAGAAAGAAGTGGCAGACCATGTTCATTTAAACCCCAGCTATTTAAGTTCACTTTTTAAAGAACATGTGAAATTAACCTTCAGTGAATATGTAACCCGCAAAAGAATCCAGCGGGCAAAGGAATTATTGATGACGACGAATCTTCCCATTAACGATATTGCCGAAGAATCCGGCTATAAAACAGCGAAATACTTTATAAAGATTTTCAGGGAATTAGAAGGTGTGACACCGAGCGCCTACCGAAAAACTAATAATGAAAGGGCTTTCTAAAAATAGTGGCATTTTTCCTAATGGTTGTGACCTATTTTTCAGAACTATCTGAATGTAAGATATAAATGTAGGCGAAATCATAGAAAAGGTCATAGGGGGAATCACACTTGTTCAATAAAAAAACGGTTGCAATCTTCATGTCATTTATCATGCTCCTTTCTCTAGCACTTGCAGGATGTTCTTCATCAAGTTCTTCAGAAGAAAGCAGTGCAGATGGTAAAAAGGTTATTAAATTTATGCATTTATGGCCGGAAGGCAGCTCGAATGCTCAGTTCTCCATTGTTAAAGATGTGATTACAGAGTATGAAAAAGAGCATAAGGATATTAAAATTGAAACTGAAATCTTAAACCCAGATCAATACCGTGAAAAGCTGAAAGTATTAGCTTCATCTAATGAACTGCCTGATATCGGTATGACTTGGTCAGATGGTTTCATCCAGCCTTACGTTGAAGGTGACATGTTAGCTCCACTAGATGATATCGTTGAAAACGATGCAGACCTTAATGATGCATTCATTCCTGGTGTAAAAGAATCATATGCAGTAGATGGAAAAACATATGGTCTTCCACTAGAGTTAAACATCTCTTACGTATTCTACAACAAAGAAATTTTTGAGAAATATAATCTAGAAGTTCCAAAGACTTTTGAAGAGTATAAAAAAGTAGTAAAAACGTTAGCTGACAATGGTGTTGTTCCTGCAACTGTTGGTGCGAAAGACGGCTGGCCGGCGTCATTCTGGTTCATGTATCTAGCAGATCGTATTGGCGGGTCTACGATTCTAACAGACGTTATTAAAGGTAAAGCGAAAATGGACGACCCAGCGATTGTAAAAGCAGCTGAGGAAGTACAAAACCTAGTTGATATGGGCGGTTTCGTGAAAGGTGCAAGTGCATTATCAAACGACGATGCAAAAGGTTACTTCATGAACGAACAAGCAGCAATGTTCTTAACAGCTACTTGGGAATTACCAAACTACACAACAAGCCCTGATGTTACAAAAGAATTCAAAGATAAGATTGGCTATTTCAAGTTCCCAACTTATGAAGGCGGAAAAGGGGATAGTATCGACAGCTACGTAGGCGGTCCTGGTGTTGGTTTATTCGTAGCAAAAGGTTCTAAAGTTCAAGAAGAAGCAAAAGACTTCGTTGGATTCCTTGTGAAGAGATGGGGAGAAAAGTCAGTAATCGATGCTGGTGTTATTCCTGCAACGAAAGTAGACACAGCAAGCCTTGATCTTGCTCCAATGTATATTGAAATCTTAAAAGATTTGAGTGAAGCATCAAACGTAACAACTTATTTTGATACTCAATCCAGCCCGGCTGTATCTGAATTACATCATGATTTAGTAACTGCTCTCTTTGGAAAACAAGTGACACCGGAAGATTTTGTGAAACAGCATAAAGATGAACTTGCTGAAGAGAAAAAGTAAAATGGCCTAATCAAAATCTCAGTGTAGGGGGCATACAGGTTATGCCCTCTATCCTTTTAGCCCGCTTTTTCAAATAAGAAGGGAGTATAAACATGAAAAGTGTAATGTCAAACAAATGGGTAATCAGCCTTTACGTACTTCCATCGTTACTTCTTATTCTGCTATTAATCTATATCCCAATTGTCTTAACTGGATATTACGGTCTAATGGACTGGAACGGCATCGGCAAGATGAAGTTCATCGGTTTAGAGAATTACATTGAATTAGCAAAGGACACAAAGTTTTGGCAAAGTGCATGGCATTCCCTATTACTAGGTCTCTTTTCCACTTTAAGCTTGGTTGGTTATTTAATTTTATCGCTAATCCTTGCAAGTAAGATTAAAGGTGCTAACTTTTTAAGAAAAATTTACTTAATTCCAATGTTATTATCTTCTGTAGCAATCGGACAGCTTTGGGCGAAAATTTTTGACCCTACGAACGGTATGCTTAACAGATTGCTAGTGTTGATTGGCGTTGACAATCCTCCGCTATGGTTAGCGGATTCTAATATCGTATTATACGCACTCTTCTTTCCAATCGTTTGGCAATATGCAGGTTTCTATATCATTATTTTCTATGCAGCATTAAAAAATGTTCCTGAAGAACTGATCGAGGCTGCAAAAATTGATGGAGCGACTCCTATTCAAATTGCTTATAAAATTAAGGTTCCTCTAATCGCGGGTGTAATCAAAGTCATGGTCATCCTGGCGATTGTTGGTTCACTAAAATACTTTGATTTGATTTTCGTCCTAACAGGCGGCGGACCTAACGGTGCATCCGAGGTTATGGCCTCTTACATGTATAAAGAAGCGTTCAGCAAATATAACTTCGGATACGGAAGTGCCATTGGATTTGGCTTATTGATTATCTGTATTGTAGCAACATGGGTCATTCAAAAATTACTTAATACTAAAGATGTTGACTATTAATAAAGGGGAGTGAAAAATATGAGTAAGATTGCATTAGAAACACACAAAACGACCCTATCAGCTTCTTATAAAACTAGTAAAACACTTGGAAACAAAATTGGATATGGAATGCTTTATTTTATCCTGGGAGTTATTGCAATCGTACAGGTTTACCCGCTCGTTTGGTTATTCCTGTTCTCCTTAAAAACAAATCAGGAAGTTTTCGGAATGTCCCCGTTTGCGCTTCCGCAAGATCCCCAGTGGGGCAACTATGCGAAGGCTTGGACAGCAGGTCACATCGATGTTTATTTCTTTAACAGTGTTTTGTACACGGTCGCGGCGGTTGTACTTACCGTTATCCTTGCAAGCTTTGTAACGTTTGCGATTACCAGAATGGAATGGAAGTTAAGTGGGTTAGTTCTTGGTTTGTTTATGGCCGGATATATGATCCCGCTTCATTCAACATTAATTCCATTGTTCAATTTCTTTAAAACGGCAAATATGATAGATAATCCATTATCCGTTATCTTATCGTACGTAGCGTTTAACCTGCCGATTACGATTATGATTCTATCAGGATTTTATCGAACAATCCCGCGAGAGATTGAAGAAGCAGCTGTTGTGGATGGCTGTTCCGTCCATCGGATCTTCTTCCAAATTACGCTTCCAATGACGGTACCTGTACTGTCAACAACAGTCATTATTAACATGATTTATAACTGGAATGAATTTGTATTCGTAAACACATTCCTGAGCTCTGACAAGTGGAAAACGATTACGGTTGGGGTAAACAACTTCGTTGGACAGTATTTGACTGATTGGGGAGCAATTGGTGCCACCTTGATGATTAGTATTATCCCGGTATTGATAGCTTACTTTATTTTAAGTGATCGCATTGTCGAAGGTATTGCAGCAGGATCAGTGAAAGGGTAAAAGATAAGAGGAACTTTGTTTGTCTTGTAGACGAACAAAGTTCCTCTTGTTATAATAAATTAAAGCAGTCCTTCGAATAGTAGCTTTCTTACTATATGTAAGCGTTACCAAAAAATATAAACGTGCTGGAAATTTTTTTACCAGCATATTTAACCTATTTAACAGCAATCTGGATACCTAAAGAGCAGCTATATAGTAAGCAGGGCCCGCAAGGATATGATTTGTGGGCCTTATCTATAATGGAATTGTTTATTGAAATGTTTTATTGATCGATGCTAACTATTGGGAACAGGAGTGGGCCGGAAATGAACAAAGTAATATTAGTCGATGATGAAATGTATTTCCGCAAAGGATTAAGAAACCTAATAAATTGGGAAGATTGCGGCTTTAAGGTAGTAGGAGAAGCTGCTAATGGAGAAGACGCATTAAAGATGATCCATGATGTAAAACCTGATCTTATCATTACTGATATCCGTATGCCTGTGCTTGATGGAATTGGACTCATTAGAGAAGCGATAGAAATAGAGGCAGTTCAATCTAAATTTATTATCATTAGCGGACATAGTGATTTTAAATATGCACAACAAGCTTTAAGGTATGGTGTTCATGATTTTGTTTTAAAGCCAATCGACCAGGATGAAATTGAACAAACACTTAAATTACTTTCTAAGACACTAGCTGAACAAAAACAGCTTCAAGAACAAATGCTAGAAGAACAAGCCAAAATAGTGTTTAATCATCTGCTATTAGGAATGGTAGAAGAGAATGATGATTCCATAGATCTTTTAAATCTCCTTTCCCTTGGTAACCCTCAAGAGTACTTTTACATATTAATTGAAGTAAATGGAATACCTGATGAGTCTAACTTAAATAATGAGAAAAGGATAAGACAGATCAAATTTACATTAGAAGATGTTATGAACGAAATCTGTAACAAAGAAGAAAGAATATGGTTACAAGAAATATCACCTAGTACGATTGGTGGTTTGGTCACCTCTAATCACTTAGCGAGGTTTCAAATGAATCTAAGGAGGTTTATCAATTGGGTAAATAAAGAACTTACTAAGAGGATTTCTGATGATATTACGATGTATGTCGGCAAAGCGGTTCCAAGTCTAACTTCGTTTAAAGAATCCTATACCTCCGTGGAATGGGCACAACAACATAAATATGCAAATAACGAAAATGAAATCATTTTCTTTGTAGACATTGTCAATAAACCCATTACTTCTGATGAGTTGGATGAATCAGTTTTTCAATTATTAATTGAAAAAATCGAAGAAGATACAACTGTGTCGATTGTCAATACTTTAGAGGTACTGTTTATATCTCTGGTCACAAATAAACTATCTAAAGATACTGTTCATTCTTCTCTGACTAGTTTTGTACATTCCCTTCTGAAAATTATCAAGAAAATGGGAGGAGACCCTTCAAGTTTACAAACCTATAAGATAATTAATATCTTACATAATTACAACGTGACTATCGATCAATTAAAGGAACTTATTATAAGTTTTGTAGTAGAGTGTAAAGATGAAATATGCAATTTAAGAAAGCAGGCTGCTAACGGCGAAGCCTACAAGATTAAACAATATATTGACCTGTATTACCATAAGAATATTAGTTTAAAAACGATTGCTGCTAAGTTTTTTATGAACCCAGTGTATTTAGGGCAATTGTTTAAGAAAACCTATGGAATCTACTTTAAGGACTATTTACTTCAAGTAAGAATTAATGAAGCTAAAAAGCAGCTTCGCCAGTCTGAAAAAAGAATTTATGAAATTGCAGAAAGCGTAGGATTTAATAATACGGATTATTTTGTCACGATATTTGGCAAGTTAGAAAATATGAAGCCTTCTGAGTATCGGAATAAATTAATCAACGAGAGCAAAGTGATAGGAAAATGAGGACAAGCAGTAGTTTTAGTTTTCATAATATTCGCTTAAAAAACAAAATGCTGATCATGTACTTTTTTGCAGTATTTATTCCAATCGTTTTAACAAATGTAATCTTTTACATCGTAACCATTGAAAATGTAAAAAAACAGCAAATGCAAGATTCCACTTTAGCGTTACAACAGATTAATAGGGAATTTAAAACGATTATCAACGAAGCCGTAGGGATATCCTCCTCGTTATATACCAATTTAAACCTAAACCTATTGTTAGAGAAGGATTATGTCTCTGATATTGAATACATCGAAAATCATAATAGTCTTTTAAGAAGTTTTAATCAGTCCAGACCAATAAACCCATCTATTAACTCCATTCGCTTTTATACCGATAATACATCCATCATTTATTCAGGCGGGGTGTATTCGATTGACAGCCTTCAACAGGAATTAAAACACTTCAAGAATGCATTAAAGAATAGTAATGGTTCGCAAATTCTCATCGATACACCTTCTAATCAGAATTTCGAAACCTTTAGTATTATCCGGAATTTAGATTATTTTTATACCGGTAAACAAAAGTTTGTAAAGGTTGAAATTAATCCTTCAGCCATAGAAGATATTTTTAACAATGTAACATTTAAAGGAGATGTATATCTAATTAATGAAAAAGGGGGGATTGAATACACGACCAATCCTTCGATTAAACAGTTGGATAAGACAATTAATTTTAATCAAATAGAAAAAGAGAACAATCTAGTTACCATCTCTGCCAATCTTAATAATGGATCATATTTAAGTGACTGGTCCGTTGTTGGAACCATATCTGAGGGAACCATGCTTAAAACTGTTAATAAATCTACACTCTTTATTATCTTGCTGGCCCTGATAAATTTTTTAGCTCCCACCATCATTATTGTTATTATTTCTCGATCTTTTTTGACTCGTTTACAAAGGGTGTTACGCCATGTAAAGCGGATGAAGAACCAGGATTTTGAGTTAATCCATGATCAGGAGTATCAAGATGAAATCGGTCAACTAACAAGTGAATTTAATCGGATGACCAAAAAAATTAAGGATTTAATTAATGATGTCTTATTAGTTACTATCCAAAACAAGGATCTAGAAATAAAACGTAACCGCGCACAGTTGAGTGCACTGCAAAGCCAAATCAACCCCCATTTCTTATTCAATGCGTTAGAAACGATTCGAATGAGAAGCTTGATGAAGGATGAGATAGAAACAGCGAAAATCATTCATAACATGGCTAAAATATTTCGTAACTCGCTTACATGGGGCAAGGACATCGTTCCTATTAGAGATGAAATTAATCTTATAACTAGCTTTTTGGAAATTCAAAAATATCGATTTGGAGATAAATTAGATTACGAGATTACAGTGGGTGAAGATGCAAAAGAATGTTTGATTCCAAACATGACACTCTTACCGTTTATTGAAAATGCCAGCATTCATGGTATTGAACCATTAAAGGAAAATGGGGAAATTACCGTATCCATCTCCCAACATGCTAGTATTGTAACCTGTATTGTGAAGGATAATGGGGCTGGAATTTCAGTAGGAAAGAGAACGCAATTACTATCATCTTTAGAAAATGAAGAAGATATTGGAGAGAATGTCGGCATTAAAAATGTTTATTATCGATTAAAACTCTACTATCCTGATCAGTTTTACTTTAATATTGATAGCCAACTAGATTACGGTACAACCATTACGATTCAATTGCCTTCTCATAACGAAAGATAAGTTATTAATAATTCAGAAAGTATCTTTACTTTATTAAGTAACACCTATACTTTTTAAATGGTGCAGAAAACCCTTAAATTATAAAATGAAAGTGCTTTCAAAAATAAAAGGGGGTTCGAAAATGGCAAAAAAGTTTCTTCCTGTACTCTTAATGCTTATCCTGCTAATCGCAGTTGCGGGCTGTGAAAAGGATAAAGAAACAAGCGGCAATGCAGACGGATCTGGTAATTCGAAAGAAAAAGTAACCTTTACTTATTTTAACGCAGCTTCCCCAGGTAAAGACGGAAACACGAATGAGACAACTATAGGGAAAATATTTGAAGACCAAACGGGAGTTAACTTTAAAACAGAATATCTAGTCGGTGACATTAACACCAAAATCGGGACAATGATTGCAAGTGGAAAGTACCCAGATGTTCTTGTACCGGATATTGCAATTGATAAAGTACTAGACGCAGGTGCATTTATTGACCTTACTGAATTGATTGAAGAGCATGGTCCTAATCTTAAAAAATTATACGCACCGCATTGGGAGCAAATGAAAGATAAGGATGGAAAGATTAACTTCCTTCCATTCGCAGCTAAGCATGGCTATATTAAAGACCCAAATATCACTCAAGGTGCATTCTGGATTCAACGCGGCATTTTAAAAGAAGCCGGCTATCCAAAAATTAAAACACTAGATGAATATCTTGCTTTAATTGAAGATTATCAAAAGAAACATCCTGAAATCAATGGATCTTCTACTATTGGATTCACAACTTTAACGTATGACTGGCGCTTCTTTGCACTATCTAATGTTCCTAACCATTTAGCAGGCTACCCAAATGATGGTGAAGTAATTGTAGATATGAAGACACATAAAACGGATGTATACGCTGATAACGATATTACAAAACGTTATATGAAAGAGCTAAATGAACTAAACAGCAAAGGCTTATTTGATAAAGAGTCATTCGTTGCTAACTACGATGAATATCTTGCAAAAATAGCATCTGGCCGAGTATTAGGATTCTTTGATTACGGCTGGCAGGTTCAACAAGCTCTAGATAATCTAAAAGCAGCTGGAAATGACGATTTACGTTATATGCCTCTTCCAATTACATTTGATGGAGAAAAAGATCAATATATTGATCCGCCGGCATTCATTAATAACCGTGGTGTTGGTATTACAGTAAGTGCGAAAGATCCAGTACGCATTATTAAGTACTTCGATAACATGGCTAAAGAAGAGAACCAAAAGTTAATGTTCTGGGGTATTAAAGACGAGACTTATAGTGCAGATGAAAAGGGTAAATTCTATCAAACCGAAGAGCAATATACAAAAACTAGTGATGAGGATTATCGCGATAAGTCTGGATTAAATACATTTGAGTATTACTGGCCAATGGGAGACATGCTTTATAGCGACGGAAACGCATGGGTTCCAGGAAAACAGCCTGAAGTTGCTCAAGTATCCTACACTGATGGTGATAAGGCGATTCTAGAAGCTTATGACGCAGAGGTATTCTCTGATTTATTTGCAGATCCAGACGATCGTCCATGGTATCCAACATGGAGTGCCGTTATTGAACAAGGCTCTGACGAACAAATCTTTGGTCAAAGGAAAACGGACTTAACAAAAGTTTACTTCCCTAAGTTAGTCCTAGCTAAGCCGGGTGAATTTGATAAAGTTTGGGATGAATATATCAAAGAATTTAATACTTTAGATGTTAAAGCTTTAGAAAAATTTATGGATAAGGTCGTAGAGGACCGTATTAAAGCCGCTGCAAAATAATAGTTTACCAGAATGAAGAAAAGCAGGCCGATATCGCCCAATTGGCTTTATCGGCCTTTTGCTTTACGTTCGTTATCTTGAAATCATAAGCCGCCCCCTTCATTCGGGAGCATCTAAGGGGGCAGCTTATGATTTTAGGATATAGATTTTTCGAGAAAGAGGAGGGGTAAGGATGCAGATTGGTTCCAAAGCGATAAAAGAGGTAATAAATCCTTCAGTTTCCATCGCTGCACACAAAAAAAAATCATTCTTTCAGAGGATGATGTCACAAAAAGCACTATTGGCCATGAGTCTGCCATTCTTGATTTGGTTATTTGTTTTTAAGTATATTCCATTGTGGGGTTGGTCGATTGCCTTTCAGGATTTTAAGCCAGCAAGAAGCTTAACTGACCAGGAATGGATTGGGTTAGAACATTTCAAGTTTTTATTTACCGACGATAATTTTTGGCGCGTGCTTCGGAATACACTCGGCATGAGCACGATTAACCTAGTATTAGGTTTCGTTACAGCGATTTGTCTTGCCCTTCTGATTAATGAAATTAGGCATATAAGATTCAAGAAGTCAGTACAAACCATCAGTTATCTGCCGCACTTTATATCATGGGTAGTAGCAGCTAGTATTGTCTCCTACAGCCTTTCACTAGAAAACGGAATCGTTAATATCGTATTAGTAAACTTGGGTATTATTGATGAACCGATTCTATGGCTGGGTAAGGAAAAATGGTTCTGGGTCATCAACGGACTAACAGAGGTTTGGAAGAATGTCGGCTGGAATACGATAATTTATTTAGCAGCTATTACCATGATTGATCCAGAACAATATGAGGCTGCTGATATTGATGGAGCATCTAGATTCCAACGGATTAGACATATTACACTCCCATCTTTAAAGCCAACGATTATCATCCTGCTTATCATGAACTTAGGCTACATTTTAGAGTCAGGCTTTGAAGCACAGTATTTATTAGGAAATCCTATGAACCTAGCTTACTCAGAAAACCTTGATATTTATGTATTAAAATACGGTATGTCAATGGGGAACTTCTCACTTGCAACCGCTGCCGGTATCTTTAAAACAGTAGTGAGTTTCATCTTTTTATTTACGGCAAACCATATTGCCAAACGATTTGGTCAGCCAAGGCTTTTCTAGGGGGGGAACTATATGGCACAGAAACGATTTTTCAAGGCTACTCGACATCACTCCGGTGTAGGCGATTATTTATTTGATATCTTCAATTATACTTTTTTAGTTTTCCTTTGCGTGGTCATGTTATATCCATTTCTAAATCAATTAGCTGTTTCACTCAATGAAGCCAGTGACTCTTTAAGGGGAGGTATTTATCTCTGGCCGCGAGAATTTACTTGGGCAAATTATCAACATGTTTTTGGTGAAGCAAGTATCGTAAATTCCTTCTTCATTTCTGTTCTTAGAACCATCATCGGAACATTAACATCCGTGTTGGGTACGGCAATGGTGGCTTATACCATTAGCCGGAAAGATTTCGTTCTGAAGAAATTTGTGACGATCGCATTCGTTTTGACGATGTATTTTAACGGTGGATTGATTCCGAACTATTTACTAGTAAAAGAATTAAATTTATTAGATAGTTTTTGGGTTTATATTGTTCCAGGAATTATTGGAGTATTTAATTTAATCGTAATTCGTTCCTTTATTGAAGGAATCCCAGAAAGTTTATTTGAATCTGCAAAAATTGATGGAGCAGGGGATTTTACTATTTTCATAAAGATTGTTCTGCCACTGTCCATGCCGGTATTAGCGACTGTATCATTGTTTGTCGCGGTTTACCAATGGAATTCATGGTTTGATGTGTTCTTATACAATTCATCAAGTGCAAACTTATCTACCCTTCAATATGAGTTAATGAAGATCTTGCAAAATTCCAACGCATCGATGTCTGGTAAAACCGCAGCAGACGCTTTTGCCAATGCCAATGCAAGTGCCAACATGGTTTCGCCAACATCCATCAGAGCTACAATGACCATTGTAGCGAGTCTGCCCATTATCATGGTCTATCCATTCCTGCAAAAATATTTTGTTAAGGGGTTAACATTAGGCGGAGTAAAGGGTTGAAAAAAGAATCAGATGAGATCACTCATCTGATTTTTTTAATAAAATCATAGGTTTAAGGAGAGATAAATAATGGTGAAAACGACAGTAGAAGTTCCTTCTTTATCAAAAGTGTATGAAGAATACTTTAACATTGGTGCCGCAGTTAATTTAAATACCATAGAGTCACAAAAGGATTTATTAAGAAAACATTTTAATAGTATTACAGCTGAAAATGAAATGAAATTCATCGAGATTCAGCCTTCTGAGGGACAGTTTACGTTTGAAAAGGCCGATCAATTAGCTGCTTTTGCAAAGGAAAATGGAATGAAAATGCGTGGACATACATTAGTTTGGCATAATCAGACTCCTGACTGGGTATTTCAAGATGCGGATAGAGAAACGCTTTTACAACGAATGAAGGACCACATCACTTCAGTAATGAAAAGATATAAAGGAACGATTTTCTGTTGGGATGTGGTAAACGAAGCGGTAACCGATGAGGGACCAGAATTGTATAGACCTACAAAATGGTTAGAAATAATCGGAGAGGATTATATTGAAAAAGCATTCGAATTTGCACACGAGGCAGACCCGGACGCCCTGCTTTTTTACAATGACTATAATGAATCCAATCCGGAGAAACGTGAAAAAATCTATAAGCTTGTTAAATCTTTAATAGTTAAGGGTGTTCCCATTCACGGAGTCGGACTCCAAGCACATTGGAATTTAGTCAATCCTAGTCTTGAAGATATTCGTACAGCGATTGAACGATACGCATCCCTGGGGTTGAAGCTGCACCTGACAGAATTGGATATATCTGTTTTCAACTTTGAAGATAAGCGGACTGACCTTAAGCAGCCAACCCATGAAATGTTAGAGTTGCAGGCTGAAAGATACCAGCGAGTATTTCAATTGCTTCGACAATATCAAAATCACATTACTTCAGTAACCTTCTGGGGCGCAGCCGATGATTATACATGGTTAAGCGATTTTCCTGTTAAAGGCAGAAAAAACTGGCCATTTCTTTTTGACGAAAATCATCAGCCAAAAGAATCCTTTTGGAAGGTTGTCCAATATTAGCAATGGCTGATCAGTCATTCGCTATAAACTAGGTATCAGCTAAATAAATGGCGTTGTGATACCTTTGTAATTCCTGTGAAAGGGTGAAAACAATGCCAATTACTGTACAAAATGTACTTGATAAATTAATGGAACCTGTAGAACACTTGCAAAATACTGTGGATACCCTTAAGTCGGGTCACCCAACTACTCAAGTAAAGGGGATTGCCACAGCCTTTATGGCTACACACAAGGTAATTGAACAAACAATCGCGTTGGGTGCAAACTTATTGATTACCCATGAAGGGATATACTTCAGCCATCATGACCATACCGAATTCTTGGAAAAAGATCCTGTATATAATGAAAAACTCAGGTTAATTACGGAGTCAGGACTTGCAATCTATCGTTTCCATGATTATTGGCACCGGTATAAACCGGATGGGATTATGGCTGGCTTAATTAAGGCGCTCGGCTGGCAATCTTATATCGTAGAAAATCAGCCTGCTGCAACGATTCTAAGTATTCCTTCCATGACATTAGCTGAGATTTCCGAGCATATTAAGGGGCGGTTAGGGATTCAGTTTTTACGATTTGCAGGAGATTTGTCGATGAAATGTACCCGCATTGGGCTATTAGCTGGTTATCGTGGCGGGGGAAGTTTATGTATCCCGCTATATGAACAGGAAAATTTAGATCTTATTATTTATGGAGAAGGTCCAGAATGGGAAACTCCGGAATATGTGAGAGATACGAATGATCAAGGAAAGCAAAGGAATCTGATTGTTCTTGGGCATGCGGAAAGTGAAGAACCTGGAATGAGTTATTTAGCACAATGTATTCAAACCATGTTTCCAAGTATTCCAACCTATTTTATTCCGGTCGATCATGCCTTACAAGTTATATAGCTGGTACTACCTTAATCAAATTGACAGGCGGTGATAAAGGTTGAAAATGGGATTTCGATGGTATGGGGAAGGAAATGATTCCGTAAGCTTAAAGCAAATTAAACAAATTCCAGGTGTGGAAACGATTGTTTGGGCCCTTCATGATAGGCAGGCTGGAGAAGAATGGCCGATGGAGAAAATCCTTGAAGTAAAACAGCAAGCTGAACAATATGGTTTTACTATTGATGTGGTTGAAAGTGTAAATGTACATGAAGATATTAAACTGGGGCTTCCTTCAAGAGATCAATATATAGAAAACTATAAAAGAACCATTGAAAAATTGGCTAAAGCAGGTGTAAAGGTTATCTGTTATAACTTTATGCCTGTATTTGACTGGATCAGGACTGATTTATACAAAGAGCTTGAAGATGGTTCCACTGCCTTATTTTATGAAAAGTCTAAGGTCGAGAATATCGATCCAATTGAGTTGGTCAATAAGATTGCGAACAATCCCGACTATACCATGCCTGGCTGGGAACCTGAGCGGTTAGAAAATCTGACAAAGTTCTACGATGCCTATAAGAATGTTACAGAAGAAGATTTATTTCAACATTTGAGCTATTTTCTAGAAGCGATAATTCCGGTATGTGAAGAGAACGACATTAAAATGGCTATCCATCCTGACGATCCGCCATGGGCAATATTCGGATTACCTCGTATTATGACAAATCAGGAAAATATTAGACGAGTGTTAAAGGTTGTTGACAGTCCTTATAATGGGGTAACTCTTTGCAGTGGTTCATTAGGTTCCAATCCTAGTAATAATATTGTCGATATGGTCAGAGAATTTGCTGACCGCATTCCATTCGCCCATGTTCGTAACATTAAAGTCTATGAAAATGGTGATTTTATCGAGACCTCCCATCGGGGCCAGGATGGGACAGTTGATATAGTTGGGATCATGAAAGCTTATCATGAAAATGGATTTAATGGCTATATAAGACCAGATCACGGAAGACATATTTGGGACGAAAAATGCAGGCCAGGATATGGCTTATATGATCGGGCCCTTGGGATTATGTACCTTTTAGGTATTTGGGATTCATTAATTAGGTAGCTGCCTTTAGCTTAGGACTCAATCATCCATTGAGGAGGATAAATATTGAAAAGTGCTTTTGAAAATATATCAAAGAATCGTACAGATTTATACAAGGCAGAACATAAAGAAAGCTATTCTGCTTGGCTGCAATATAAAAAAATTGAAAATCAAGCATGGTCAGAAGAATATACCCAATGGTGCGGAGGATTTACTGTTTTAGGAGAATCGGTGGTCATTGAATCTGCTAAGAGAGAACTGATCCTCGGTATTTCTTCTATGTTAGGGATTCAACCTAGTATCAGTTCAGAACCGCAGCAATCTGGTCTTGTGTTAGCTGATAGGGATTCTATTGGAAATTTAGTAGATGTCGATTTTAATCAACTTAATGATGATGGATACGTAATTAAAACCGTTACTTTTGGTCAAAGAACTACGATTTTCCTTGTGGGAAAAAAAGATAAAGGTGTCTTATATGGTACCTTTCACTTATTACGCCTCATGCAAAACAGGGGAAATTTACAACAGCTGGATATCGTTGAAAACCCAAAAAATCAATTACGAATGCTGAATCAGTGGGACAATATGGATGGCAGTATTGAACGTGGTTATGCAGGAAAATCCATTTTCTATAAAAATCATCAATTCTCAGATGAACTTAATAGAATTGAAGATTATGCAAGACTGCTTGCTTCAGTTGGTATTAATGGAATTGCAATTAATAACGTTAACGTTCACCAGGCAGAGTCCCATTTAATTACAGGCTCCTTGCTGCCTAAAGTGGCTGATGTTGCCGGTATTTTTAGGGCTTATGGGATCACCACATTCCTTAGCGTGAATTATGCCAGTACGATCCAAATTGGAAATTTACCAACAGCAGACCCGCTGGATTCTGAGGTTCGAGAATGGTGGAAGGATAAAGCAGTAGAGATATACAGCTATATTCCTGACTTCGGTGGATTCCTAGTAAAAGCCGATTCAGAACACCGCCCTGGACCGTTTACATATGGCCGAAATCATGCGGATGGAGCAAACATGCTCGCAGAAGCTCTGCAGCCTTTTAATGGAATGGTTCTATGGAGATGTTTCGTCTATAACTGCCTTCAAGATTGGCGTGACCGCTCTACTGATCGAGCAAGAGCTGCATACGACCATTTTAAACCGTTAGACGGCCAATTCCATTCCAATGTTATTTTACAGATCAAGAATGGTCCAATGGATTTCCAAGTACGAGAAGGTGTTTCACCGTTATTTGGAGCAATGAAAAAAACGAATCAAATGTTGGAATTCCAAATCACTCAAGAGTATACAGGCCAACAAAGACATCTTTGTTATCTCGTTCCGCAGTGGAAAGAAGTCCTTGATTTTGACACATATGCAAAAGGGGAAGGTTCAGAGGTCAAAAAGGTAGTAGATGGTTCCCTGTTCCGGAACAGGTTTAGCGGAATTACCGCTGTTTCCAATATTGGAAATGATTATAATTGGACCGGGCATACGCTCGCACAAGCTAATTTGTACGGCTTTGGACGCTTGACATGGAACCCAGATCTTTCAGCTGAAAAAATTACAGATGAATGGATCGGACAAACCTTTGGTGATGATCCACTGGTTAAAGAGTTGGTAAGCAGGATGCTATTAAAATCATGGAATATCTATGAAAAATATACATCACCACTTGGTGTTGGCTGGATGGTAAATCCAAATCATCATTATGGTCCAAATGTGGATGGTTATGAATATTCCGTTTGGGGTACATACCACTTTGCCGATTGTGAAGGAATGGGAGTGGACAGGACTGTAAAATCAGGAACAGGTTACACCTCTCAGTATTTTAAAGAAAATGCCGATATGTATGAAAGGCTTGAAACATGCCCCGATGAATTGCTGTTATTTTTCCATCATGTCCCATATACACATAAGCTAAAATCAGGTAAAACCGTGATTCAACATATTTACAATACTCACTTTGAAGGGGTAGAAGAGGCTGAGGAATTAGTTGAAACTTGGTTACAGCTTAAGGATAGGATTGATCAAAAGCGATTTGATGATATCCTAACCAGATTACAAGAACAAGCAAACCATTCTAAAGAATGGCGGGATATTATCAATACCTATTTTTATCGAAAATCAGGAATCAAGGATGAGCTAAATAGAAAGATCTATTAATATATCTGTTTAATAGGGAAGATCACACATTTATAAAAATAATTTTGATTATTTTACCTATCGTGAACGTAAATAAGAGGAGGCCTCATTCAAATGACACAAAAAAATGTACTAGGAACCAACGTGATTGCGCAAATAGGTATTCTTGTTAATGATATCGAAAAAACCAGCCAGAACTATGCTGATTTCTTTGGTATAGAAAAACCTGAATGGAGTTTAACAGATACATTGGACCGTGCACAAACAGAGTTTGAGGGCAACCCAACTGAGGCTCGGGCAAAACTAGCATTCATTGATATGGGCTCTTTACAATTAGAATTAATTGAACCGGATCATCATCCAAGTACTTGGCGGAAGCATTTGGATGAGCACGGTGAAGGTCCTCACCATATTGCGTTTTTCATAGAAGGAATGCAAGGGAAAATTGAAATAATGGAAAGAAAGCAAATGCCGTTACTTCAAAAAGGTGAATACACCGGTGGAAGATACGCATACATGGACACATTCAAAGATCTTAAAATTGTCATGGAGTTATTGGAAAATGATAGATAAATAGAAACAGGAGGAGATTCTTAATTGGTTCTCCTCTGCCATAATAAGGTGGGATAAAAGAATGCGGATTTTGATAACGGGTGCAAATAGAGGTCTAGGGTTAGCTTTATCAAAGGTCGGGCCAGAAAGAGGCCATCAAATTATTGCTGGAGTAAGAGATCTAAAAAAAAGCACAGAAGGTTTAACTCAATCTGAAATATATAAATCAATTTCACTGCTACCCTTAGATGTAACAGATGAAGAGTCAGTTTCTGCAGCAGCGAATACAGTAAAAGAAAACTTTGGAACTATTGATGTGATCATTAATAATGCGGGTGTATTGTTGGAACGTGAAAAACAAATTGAGGACTTGGATCTTGACCAAGTGAAAGTTACGTTCGATGTTAATTTCTTTGGTCCAATTAGAGTGGTGAAACACTTCCTTCCTCTTTTACTGATGGGTGATCGATCATCCATCATCAACATTTCCTCTGATGCAGGAAGTATAAACCAAGCATATGGCGGTGATTATGCATATGCATCATCAAAAACCGCATTGAACATGTTCAGTCAGCAATTGAGTCAGTATGTACAGAGTAATAATGTCCACGTTTTCTCTATACATCCGGGGTGGATTAAGACAGACATGGGCGGCGAGAGTGCACCAGGGAACCCTTTTGACACGGCCAAAGGAATATTCGATATTATAGAAAGAAAACGAGTGATTGACAGTAGGAATGTTTTCATCACCTATGAAGGACATTCAATGCCATTATAAATAAAAGGTGGTGAACAAAATGATTAAATTTGCAGCGGTGCTTGGCGATTATTATCATCAGAGTGAATGGGCGAAACAATCACTTGAAACTGCACTGAACTGTAATAAGGAAGACCTTCAAATTGAATATTGCTCCCCTGAACAATTAAAAGAGGTACTAGAGAAGAAGCCGGATGCTGTGATCCATTTTAAAGAAAATAGAGTCAATCCTGCTGAAGAAAACATAGAAAAATGGATGACGGAAGATATTGCATTAGAAATCACAAAGTATGTACAAAATGGCGGAGGCTGGCTTGCATGGCATTCAGGCTTAGCATCATTCCCGGTCGACGGTTCTTACATAAAAATGTTAAAAGGACATTTTTTGTATCATCCCGAAAAGCATCAGATGGTCCATTACTACTCATCTGAAGGGAACTCAGTACTTCCAATACCTACTTCATTTGAACTAATCGATGAGCATTATTTTGTTCATTGTGATACAGAGAATACAAATATATTCCTTTTATCTGAATCTATTGATGGACAAGCTCCAGCAGGGTGGTCCCACAGTTTTGGATTTGGCAGGGTATGTTGTGTAACACCTGCCCATACGAAAGAGGGATTGATGAACCATGAACTTTTAAAAATTATAAAAAGCTGTGTAAACTGGCTTATTTCAAGATAAAAATAATGCATTTATCTCACGAACAATGAAAAATTATACTAGGCTATCCATATACAGTGAGTGGTAAATAGCTAGAATAATGATAAAAGAACCGTCCCAAACCATATGGGAACGGTTCTTTTGCTTTTAGCTTTGTTAAAGTTTGATGTTGATTTTACACATAAAAATCCTTATGAAGGACTAATCTCATTAAGAACTCACCTGATTAGTCCTTCATTAATCTTTTATACTGATAAACTAAAAATTAACAAAGAAATTTAACAAAGCATTACTTTTAAATAATATTTTTCCTCAGTTTTTGGGATGTTTTTTAATGTTCGGGGTTTGCTCCATTATGGATTCCTTTTTGTGATACTATAATGGTATGAATATAAAATGTTACGAGGTTGAGGAATATGAGTAGTACAATACTAGATATTGCCAAGCTTGCAGGTGTTGCGAAAAGTACGGTTTCTCGGTTTTTAAATGGCGGCTCAGTTGGGGAAGCAACGAAGAAGAAAATTGAACGGGCAATCAAGGAAACTGGGTATTCTCCGAATCCATTTGCGCAGAGTTTGAAAGCGAAGAAAACGAATATTATTGGCACGATTGTCCCGCGGCTTGATTCTTTTGCTGCTTCACAAACGTTAATTGGCATCGATGAACAATTAAAGAAAATGAACTATCAGATGCTTATCTCCAATACAAGTCAAAGTCTGGAGCGAGAGATTGAAAGTATTTATAGCTTCGCCAATCAAAAGATGGCGGGGATTATTTTGCTTGCCACTGAAATTACAGATCAGCATATTCAGGCATTTGAAAGTGTTAAGGTTCCTGTACTGTTAATTGGACAAGAGCATGAGAACTTTCATAGTCTGATTCATGATGATTTTAATGCTGGTTATGCGATGGGGAGGTATGTCCTTGAAAAAGGATATCGGAAAATTGCTTATCTTGGCGTAACGGAAAGGGATATTTCAGTAGGCGTGAACCGAAAGCAAGGTTTTAAAAAGGTGATACAAGAAGTAGACGATTGCGATGTTCGCTTCTATGAGACATTATTCAATATTCCAGCCGCACAAGCTAGTGCAAAGGAAATTATCCATGAATTTCAGCCTTCCATTTTTGTATGTGCAACCGATAATATTGCTCTTGGGGTTCTGAAGGCATCGTATTCAGAGGGAATTACGATTCCACAGGACTTAGCAGTAACGGGCTTTGGCGGCTATGATGTGACAGGAATCATTCATCCGGGCATAACGACAGCTAAGTTCTTTTACAAAGAAGCGGGGGAAACGGCTGCAAGACACATTGTTGAGTTAGTCAATGAACGCCCTGTGGAAAAAGTAACCGTCTCTAAATTTGAAATTATTGAGCGGGAAAGCGTTGACAATCTCTTTAACACTCCCCTATAATAAAGACAACGAAACCGGTTCCAATTAAGAGGGACCTATTCAATTGGCGACAAATGGATTTGGTTTCTCTTAAACAAATTTTTTTAGTTAAAATTGGAACCGGTTCCTATCGTGGAGAGCTTTTATTTTTTTGCTCTTGAATGGAACCGGTTCCGAAGTCAGATGAAAAGAGAGGGATTAGGATGGATCATAAAAAAATTGCTCGGGAAGTACTAGATGCCATTGGTGGTCAGGAAAATGTATCAGCTGCAGCGCATTGCGCCACTCGCTTACGTCTTGTTTTACATGATGAAACAGTTGTTGATCAAGCAGCGTTGGACAACATGGATGTTGTAAAAGGAACCTTTTCAACAGGAGGTCAGTTTCAAATTATCTTAGGATCTGGAACAGTAAACGAGGTCTATAAACACTTGGCGAAGATGTCAGGTCAAACAGAAATGTCAACGAGTGATGTAAAAGACGCAGCGACGAAGAAACTAAATCCGATTCAGCAGTTCGTCAAAATGCTATCAGACATTTTTGTTCCAATTATTCCAGCGATTGTAGCTGGTGGTTTATTAATGGGGATAAACAATATTTTAACAGCTCCAGATTTATTTCTTGAGGGAAAATCATTAGTGGATGCAAATCCAGAAATGGCGGATTTAGCGGCACTTATTAATACATTTGCAAATGCAGCCTTTGTTTTCTTACCGATATTAATCGGCTTTTCAGCAACGAAGCGGTTTGGAGGGAATCCTTTCCTTGGAGCCACTCTCGGAATGCTAATGGTTCATCCAGACTTATTAAATGGGTACGGTTATGGTGCCGCATTACTGAACAATGAGGTCCCAGTTTGGAATCTCTTTGGCCTAGAAATAGAAAAGGTAGGCTACCAGGGAACCGTACTTCCTGTTCTTGCCGCATCTTTTATTCTAGCAAAAATAGAAACATCCTTACGGAAGGTTGTTCCATCCGCTTTAGACAATCTAGTAACACCGTTATTGTCTATCTTTGTTACAGGGGTTTTAACGTTTACTTTGGTAGGGCCGCTGACACGCTCAGCTGGTAATCTATTAACAGATGGAATCGTTTGGTTATATGATTCAACAGGTGTAATTGGCGGGATCCTTTTCGGTTTACTTTATGCACCAATAGTTATTACAGGTATGCACCATAGCTTTATTGCGGTAGAAACACAATTACTTGCCGATATTGTGAAAACGGGTGGATCGTTTATCTTCGTCATTGCGGCGATGTCAAACATTGCACAGGGAGGAGCGACTCTTGCGGTGCTAAAAACAACGAAAAATACCAAGATCAAAGGAACTGCTTCAGCAGCCGGGATCTCTGCCTTACTAGGGATTACCGAACCAGCGATGTTTGGGGTTAATTTGAAATTACGCTATCCATTTATTGGTGCCATTATTGGTTCTGCCGTTGGATCAGGCTTTGTTACGATGTTCAAGGTTAAGGCGACAGCACTAGGGGCTGCAGGTATACCAGGAATTATCTCGATTCGCCCAGATACGATTATTTCTTATATTGTCGGTATGGCCATCGCATTTGCCGTCGCATTTATCGTCACGCTTGTTTTAGCAAAAAGAGACGAAAAAAAAGCTGTTAAACAAACATCTGACCAAGCAGCAGCATAATAAAAAGTGAAAAGGAGAATCCTGTGATTCTCCTTTCTGTATTAGGAGTGAATCAGCATGGAATGGACAAAAGAGCGACGATACAGAACCATGGACGAGGTATCTGTAGATGAAATCCAAGGGTTAGCCAATCTTGTGAATCAATGCCCATGGCGCCAGTCTTTTCATATTCAGCCGGTAACAGGATTGTTAAACGACCCGAATGGATTTAGTTATTTTAATGGTGAATATCATTTATTCTATCAATGGTTCCCGCTCGGGCCGGTTCATGGGTTGAAGCATTGGTATCATACGAAATCGAAAGACCTGGTTCACTGGGATAATGTTGGAATGGCCATTGAGCCTTCGAATGAGTTTGATTGCCATGGGGCGTATTCCGGAAGCGGAATTGAGCATGATGGGAAATTATATATCATGTACACGGGCAATACGCGCGATGAATATTGGAATCGACACCCCTATCAATGTTTGGCTGTGATGAGTCCGGATGGAAGCATTGTCAAAATGGATGAACCAGTGATTGCAGAAGTTCCAAGCGGCTATACCGATCATTTTCGTGATCCAAAGGTTTGGAAAAATGGGGATTACTTCTACGCGGTGATTGGTACTCAAAGAGAAAATAAGACTGGAAGTGTAGTTTTATATCGATCCAAGGATTTAAAAGATTGGCAGTTTGCGGGCGAAGTGAAGACAGGGTTAGGTGAAGCGTTCGGTTATATGTGGGAATGTCCGGATTACTTTGAGCTGGATGGACAAGGGGTATTCCTTTTCTCCCCACAAGGGTTAAAAGCGGAAGGCGACAGCTATCAAAATATTTATCAATCAGGGTATGTAGTTGGAAGTCCAATAGATTTAGAGAATATTGAATTAAAGCATGGTGCATTTCATGAGTTAGATCGGGGCTTTGATTTTTACGCGCCGCAAACAACGGTGGATCACCAGGGAAGGCGGATTCTAGTCGGTTGGATGGGGTTACCGGAAATTAACTATCCTACAGATAAAAATGGATGGGCTCACTGTTTAACACTCCCTCGTGAGTTATCGATTAAAGACGGGAAACTGGTTCAGCAGCCAGTTTCTGAGCTGATATTGCTTCGCGGGAAAAAGGCGGAAATCAGCTGGACGGTTGAGAATGA
Source organism: Bacillus sp. CZDM1 (assembly GCF_055502545.1). Classification (NCBI taxonomy): domain Bacteria; kingdom Bacillati; phylum Bacillota; class Bacilli; order Caryophanales; family Bacillaceae; genus Bacillus; species Bacillus sp. CZDM1. The sequence continues at coordinate 74,348 of NZ_JBUESO010000013.1, forward strand.
AAGTGTTGGTTTGGATGACTTTGAGGGAAACGCATATGAGCTTTTTGCAGAGTTCTCTGATAGTACGGCTGAGGAGTTCGGTTTGGAACTTCGTGTTGGAGAAATGGAGAAAACTGTGATTAAGTATGATGGTGTTGCGAAGAAGGTTGTGTTTGATCGAACTGAGTCGGGAGAATCCTTTGCTGAGGAGTTTGGTACGATTCGGAAATGTACGTTGGACGCTGAAAAGATTTCATTCCGAATCTTTGTTGATGTTTCCTCTGTTGAGGTGTTTGTTAATAATGGGGTTGAAGTATTTACAGGTAGGATTTTTCCTGGTGAAAATAGTAATGGAATTCGAGTGTTTGCTCGTGGGGGGCAAACTAAAGTGAAGGCTGTAAAATGGGAAATCAAATAAATTTATAGAGTATTAGAGGTGGAAAAATGGGGAAGCTTTTTACGATTGGTGAAGTGTTAATTGATTTTATCCCTTTTCAAAAAGGTGTGGCTTTAAAGGATGTTGTCTCTTTTGAGAGAGCTCCTGGGGGAGCACCGGCAAATGTGGCAGCTGCCGTTGCTAAATATGGGCAGAAAGCAGCGTTGATTTCTAAATTAGGGAAGGATGCGTTTGGCGACTTTTTAGTTGAAAGGCTAGTCGAGGCGGGAGTTGAGACGGACAAGGTATATCGAACTGGGGAGGCGAATACGGGTTTAGCTTTTGTTTCGTTAAAAGAAAACGGGGAACGTGACTTTTCATTTTACCGTAATCCTTCCGCTGATTTGCTGTTAAGCGAGGAGGAGGTTGAGACAGGCTGGTTCGAAGCAGGAGATATTCTCCACTTTTGCTCAGTTGATCTTGTGGAAAGCCCGATGAAACAGGCTCATAAAAAAGCAATTGCCGCTGTTTCAGCTGCGGATGGCTTAGTTAGCTTTGACCCAAATGTGCGGCTTCCGCTTTGGGAAGATCCGGAGGACTGCCGCAGGGCAATTCTTGAATTTTTACCGACTGCAGATATCGTAAAGGTTTCCGATGAAGAGCTTAATTTTATTACGGGAATAAAAGAGGAGTCGGATTCGATACAATCTTTGTTCGTTGGAAACGTGAAGGCAGTTGTCTACACAAAGGGAGCTGCCGGAGCAGATTTGATTTTAAAAGATCAAAAGTTTGATTCGAGCGGATACACTGTTAAAACGGTGGACACAACCGGTGCAGGTGATGCATTCATTGGCGGATTTTTATATCAATTATTAGAATTGCATGCAAGTCCGGAAAATATTGAAGAAGTACTACGAGACCAACAGGCCGGTATCCTCCAATTTGCCAATGCAAGCGGCGCTCTCACTACAACAGGAAAAGGAGCGATCTCTGCTCTGCCGACAAAGAAGGAAGTTGAGGAACTTATAGAGAATCAAAATTAGGAAGTCTCCTCCCCAATGATGCTGCTGAACTGGGGAGATGCGCTACGGGTGGCATGATGTTATAAATCCTAAATAATTAAGAAGCTTCTCATAAGTTTATTGAACATACGAGGAGCTTCTTTTTTTGGCAAAATTAAAGCATGTCTTCATAATCTAGGGAACTTGTGTGAAACAAGATTATTCGGGGAGTGACAGGCACGAATTATATCTCCCCACAAAATTTGGCAACTTCCTCTTATTGGTTCTTTTACGATTAATAAATTCTCTTCAATTTCACCTTCTTGCGTTTCTCCCTTTTGGTGCGGAAATTGAATTCATTTCGATTTTACAAAAAATGCGCTTTGAACCAACTTCTTTCCATATGGATGTGAAAGGGGAACGCGCGGACGACCACCCAAAACAATTCACTACCATCCATATTCACTATGCCTTAGAAGGGGAACTACTTCAGGATAAAGTAGTTCGCGCGGTCAAATTATCAACGGAAAAATATTGTTCCGTATCCCACTCCTTAAATGCGGAAATCACCGCTAGCTACTCCATCAATGGAGTAAAAGGAACGCAGGAAGTATAAAGTTACCTAAGCCAGGCTTAAAGCCTGGCCTTTTACTAGTTATAGTGATGTCTTTTTCAAAGGGGTTGTACATATAATGACTAATGATCTCTTATAAAGGAGGGGTTTTGTGGGAATTAACTTAGGAATCTTCATTAGTGCGTTGTGTACTGCTTTAGGAGCCGTTCCCGCTTTGTTCTTAGGTAATCTTTCGCACCGGTTTAAGGATAATTTATTGGCCTACAGTGCGGGGATTATGGTGGCAGCCTCAACATATGCCCTGATTCCTTCTACGTTGAAGCTTTCCAATATGTTTGTATTGACGATTGGAATTCTAGTAGGAACGGCCACTCTTACCGCCCTAGAAATGAGCTTGCCACATATAGAACTGGAGCATACTTCTCCAGCTGCTCACCAAGCAAGACCAATGCTTTTAATCGCGGCCATGGCTATACATAATATACCGGAAGGAATTTCAGTCGGTGTTAGTTTTGCAAGTCAATACGAGGATTTAGGCTCACTTGTTGCCTTTTCGATTGGCTTACAAAATATCCCGGAAGGCTTTCTGGTTTGTTTGTTTTTAGTGGCGAATGGAATCCCAAAGTTATCGGCCTTTATGTATACAGTCTTTACAGGAGGTATTGAATTAGCAGCTTCGTATCTGGGGTTACAGTTGACGGATCAATATCTTGGTGTTGTTCCGTATGGATTAGCGTTTGCTGCAGGGGCCATGCTGTTTGTTGTCTATAAGGAGCTCATTCCCGAAAGCCATGGTGATGGGAATGAGAGGTCTGCTACCTTTTCTTTTGTCATTGGTCTACTTACGATGATTCTTATAACAGACATTTTTAGATAAAAAGAACGAAAAAGTCATTATGATGTTTGGGGCTGCTGCTATTGGTTTGGTCACTGTTTTTCTCATCCAAATGTTTCAGAATAGCGGAGTGCAGTCTGATGCGGCCATTGGAGTCGTATTCACCGCATTATTCGCTGTAGGTGTTATTTTAGTTAGTCTGTTTACTAGACAGGTAGATTTGGATTTAGATTGTGTTTTATATGGGGAGATTGCTTATGCACCATGGGACACTCTCGGAGTTGGCGGACATAGCATCGGGCCAAAGGCCGTTTGGGGAATCGGCGCTAGCTTTCTGTTAAATGTATTGTGTATTGGAATCTTTTATAAACAGTTTAAAATAAGCGCCTTCGATCCTGCAATGGCCGCTTCATTAGGTTTTCCGGTGGTAATTTTTCACTATTTATAAATGGGCTTGGTGTCTGTTTCAACGGTTGCTTCCTTTGAAAGTGTTGGCGCCATCTTAGTAGTGGGCATGATTATTGTCCCTGTAGCAACAGCTTATCTTTTAACGGACAGATTGAGTATGATGATTGTTATCAGTGTTGTGGTAAGTATTATAAGTTCTATCATAGGCTATTACGTTGCTTTTCTACTAGATGCATCCATCGGTGCAACAATGGTTTCGGTTGCGGGATTCCTATTTGTACTTGCCTTCTTATTTTCACCCATACACGGGATTTTGGTTAAAAAGTGGAGGAGAAATAAATTTACTCATCAATATTAATGTTGATTCTTTTATTAAGGGGATGTTGAGATGGCATCACCATGTAAAGAGAAATATCTAGAGAAGATTTATTACGATGTCGTAAAGCAAGGGTATAGTAGTGTTACGGATAGTGCCATTTCTTTAAATGTATCTGTATCTTCCGTAACCAAAATGGTCCGAAAGCTAAGTGTTGAAGAATATCTGGAATACAAACGGTATGGAAAGATTCGAATGACAGAAATAGGTATGATCAAAGGGGAAAAGTTAGCATACGACTATCAAGTTTTATAAGCCTTTTTTCAGCTTATAGGAATGGATCAGAAACATATTCCGCACGAAATTTCATGTATTAAATACCATCTAAGTGGAAATGCCATAGCAAAAATTAGAACTTATATGAGTGGCATAATAAAAAATGCTGAGATTAGGTAATAAATACCTAGTCTATTCTTTTTTGTAGTAAAAAATTACCATAAAATCCATATATTTGTTTACATTAATGCCATTTCCTATTATCATTGATTTAAACTTGCCTCAGGGCAACACTATATTAAACAGTAAACATTAAGGATCACGTTCGCTCATATATATTTTATTAAATTATTTTTCAGGAGTTTGAGTGTATGTTGAATAAAGTAAAAGAGCTTATGCTGGCTACGAGGGTAAATAAAATCCTGAATCGACACTCAATTGAAATTGCCCATTATATTCCCGGAAGAATTCGGCTAAAGTCTACTTTATGGAAGCATAACCCCAATACCGTTGGTCAATTAATTAGTCACTTTAAAGGGGAGTCTAGAATTCATTCTATTCAATACACACCTGAAACAGGTAGTTTATTAATTTCCTATGATAGTAGTCCGGTTGACAATGTCAAGCAGCTTGAACAATGGGTGGAACAAATTGAAAGGATATCTGTAAGCGTTATCCAGTAGAAGGAGAGAAAGTATGATTTCTTCACTAGTAGGTTTAGGTGCTTCCCTATTAGCTCCTAAAATTTTATCCCAAATTAATGATCAAAAGGTAGAAGTTGTTCATGCCATGCCTGGCAGAGTAAGGCTTAAATGCGATCGCTGGAAAGACCCGGTCGTGGCAGCGCATCTCGAACAGACCTTTTCACACCTTGGAATTGTTAAACATGTAAGTGCATCTCCTATTACCGGGAGTCTATTAATTGAGTTTTTTGTTCCTAGTCTTACCACCGAGCAATTTGACGAGTTAGTTAAGCTTGCTGTTAACACCTCAGTAAATGCCTTTCCACATGTAGAGGCGCAACTTATGAAAACAATGAAAAATACCGTTTCCTCCGTAGATGGTCTGATAAAGAAAAGAACATCTGGCAAGGCAGACATCGATTCATTGCTATCATTATTTCTCCTTATCTACGGAACATTAGGTTTTTCTGCAAATCCGGCTTTTTCAAGTAGTTTGCTCTATTGGTCATATACTATCATTACGAAAGAGAAAGGATAGGACTATGGAATTCGAGCTTTCTTTAATCCATTCCTTACCAGGAAGGACAAGATTAAAGTTAGGATTAAAAAACGGAAATGAAAAGGAGATTGAAGCGTTTTTCCGTTCCAATCGATCTATTTATTCCGCCTCCTATACCAAAGAAACAGGGTCAGTGCTTCTCTATCATGATTCACAGCTGTCATGGACTGATCTTTTTCGGAAAAATACGAAACCCACGACGGCTACTACACCCACACCAGCCAAAGCAAGGTTTCCGATTATTGAACTACTTACATGTTTTAGTGCGTTTGTCCTTGAAGTAGTCAAATCCTCTCCTGTTCCAGCTCAAGGAATGATTCAGCTAGTTAGACCAACTTCCATATCGGTATTGTTTTCATCGTACAGGATTATCAAAAAAGGATTTTTATCGTTATTAACCACTGGAAAACCTAGTGCAGACACACTAACGACAGCAGCTTTACTTGCATCTATCATAAAAGGAAATCCAAAATCAGCTCTCATTATCTATTTAATGTCAACCATTAGTGAGTGGTTAACCGATTTCACGGCATATAAAACAAGAAATTATGTGAGAGACATGTTGAGTGTCAAAGCAGATTCTGTCTGGAGAGTAGATGAATTAGGCCATGAAGTAAAGGTCTCAGTCGATCAAGTAAAAGCAGGCGACCAGGTTGTTGTTTTCCAAGGTGAAAAGGTTGTAGTAGACGGGAAAATCATTGATGGAACAGGAGTTGTAGATGAATCATCGATTACAGGCGAGTATCTTCCCAAAGAGCTTTCAAAGGGTGACCTGGTTTTCGCTGGATGCGTTATCGTTGAAGGAAACTTCAAGATTTTAGTAGAAAAGGCTGGAGACGACACAGCCATTGCGAGAATGATTCATTTAATTGAAGATGCCCAAACAAAACAAGCGCCCATCCAATCTATTACTAATCGCTTAACCGAAAAACTTGTACCACTTTCATTTGCCTTAGCAGGGTTAGTTTATCTTGTTACAAGAGATTGGAATAAAGTATTAAATATGCTGGTTATTGATTATGTTTGTGGTTTAAAACTGTCTACAGCTACAGCTATTTCGTCATCTATCGGATTAGCTGCAAAGAATGGAATTCTGTTAAAAGGTGGTCAAATAATCGAGAAGTTGGCGCAAATCGATACGGTTATTTTAGATAAAACAGGGACTATTACCGAAGGAAGAGCCATAGTAACCAAGATTATTCCACTTGCTGAAATGCTAGAGGATGATGTGTTAAGCCTCGCAGCTTCTGCTGAAGTACATTCCTCACACCCGATTGCAGAAGCCATTTGTAACAAAGCAAATGAGTTAAATCTTCCTATTCCTTACCATGATGAACTTGAAATGGTAGTTGGAAAGGGTATTAAGGTCTCAGTTGGTCAAAAAACCGTACTCGTCGGTAGCAAGAGATTCTTATCTGATTGGAGAATTCCTCTAGATCGACTTGGAGATAGTAGCAGTCAGGTTAATCCAGATGAAAATATGGTTTATGTTGCATATAATCAGAAACTTATCGGTATCATTGTTTTAGAAGATAAGGTTAGAGACGGAATGAAAAAGAGCATTAATCAGTTAAGAAGATCCGGTGTAGATGAAATTATTATGTTAACTGGAGATCTTTATCATCCAGCGAAAAAGATAGCCAATCAGCTTGGGATGGATTCGTTTGTTGCAGAAGCTCTCCCTGAAGATAAAGCAAAGTTTGTTATGAATTATAAAAATAAAACGGACCACTTAATGATGGTGGGAGATGGAATAAATGATGCACCTGCTCTTGCATATGCTAATGTAGGGGTTACACTAGGCACAAAACGTACAGATATCGCAGTAGAAACTGCAGATGTAATTGTTACAGCAGATGACCCCTTGGCTCTAGCAGAGGTAGTTAAATTATCTCAAAGAACGATGAAGTTAATATACCAAAATATCATTGTCACTGTACTTGTTAATAGCGGTGCCATTCTACTAGGGACACTAGGTTTTATATCACCTGTTATGGGAGCCGCTATTCATAATGCAGCGACCATTGCCGTTGTAATCAATAGTGGGAAGACTATTTTATTAGGGGGAAATCTGAGTGGAAGCTAATTATCGAATCGCCCACAGTATTCCCGGAAGGGTACGTCTCATTATTCAAGCATTATCGGATAAAACTGATTATATAAATATTGAAAAAATGTTTTCCGCATTAAAAGGCGTTAAAAAAGTGAGAATAGAACCAATTATTCAGTCCATGGTGATTGAGTACGAACCGAAGATTGTTAACAGGAGTGTAATCCTCCGTTACATATCCCTGTTTTTTAAGCAGACTCAATTTGATCCGCTTGACCGGTTTATGGTCCAGGTTAAGCCAAATAGTAGAAAGGATTTCCTCCGCTCCTTATGTACTGGATTTCTCTTACTGATTGCTTATTTGCGAAAAGGGGTTGGACCAAGTCCCAATATTTTTGAATATGCTGCTGTCATTTCTACTGCCTATACGGTTCTCTCACATGGCGAAAATAAGTTAAGGCATCCAGATGTATTAACAGGGATGATCAGTATGTACTCCCTAGGAACAAATAATATTTTACAAGTTGCAATGTTTACTTGGGCAGTAAATGCTCTAGAAATTTTCCATGATATGAGAAGAAGTCGAAGACTTCTTTAAATATAATATTTAAAGTAGAGGGAGAGATTTTAATGGCTTTTAACAGAGATTTCTTAATGGGATTTGTTTCAGGAACAGTGGTAGGAGCGGTAGGCTATCGCTTGTACGAGCAAAATAATGGACAATTAAAGAGTTTAATTCAAAATAATGTACCTGCATTGAGTTTTCAAGCGCCAAGAGCAGAACTAACAATGGAGGAACTTGTAAGCCAAAAAGAAAGATTAGAAGATTTAATTGCTGAAAAATCTGCAGTAGCAGTAAGATAATTTGATAATTTACAAAAAGAGCAACCAAAGATGGTTGTTTTTTTTGTAGATCTTCCTGTCCTAGATCATAAAAGGGAGGATATCATGAAGATAAATGCTCATACTTTTGCTCATAGTAAGCAAAAAATGCTGACTTTTTTCACTAAAGACTCTTATCAGAGAAGATCTTTCATCAGTTTCCTGAACTGGTGGGAGGCCTTTTCTTCCATATTGGCGGTCATATGAGCGTAAATATTCATGGTTGTATTAATGTCTGTATGTCCTAAACGCTGCTGAATCTCCTTTACTCCCATACCTGCCTCAATCAGCGCGAACCAGCGAAGCTGTCACCACCCGCACGGTTCTTGGCGAGCAATGGAAGAATTGTACGCGCAAGGAAAACTTAAGGCTATTGGGGTAAGTAACTTCCATCCTGACCGTCTAATTGATTTGATTATTCATAACGAAGTTGTCCCGGCAGTTAACCAGGTTGAAACACATGTTTTCAATCAACAAGTGGAAAGTCATGCCTTCATGAAAGAGAATCATGTTCAGATAGAGTCATGGGGACCATTTGCGGAAGGGAAAAATAACATGTTCCAGAACGAAACACTGATGTCCATAGCTGGAAAGTATGATAAATCCGTTGCGCAAGTGGTTTTACGTTGGTTGACACAAAGAGGAGTTGTCGCGATTCCAAAATCTGTCCATAAGGAAAGAATCATCGAAAACTTCAATATCTTTGACTTTGAATTAAACCATGAGGATATGGACCAAATCGCCACGTTAGATATGAAAGAGAGCTTATTCTTTTCACATAGGGATCCTGAAATGGTGAAGTGGATCGGTACACGTAAACTTGATATTTAATGCTTGTTTCCAAATGAACATCGACTTTTTTCTTAGAACAACACTAGGGGAAGGACCGCGGGGACGGTTCTTGTGGTAATAACTAGCTTTATTTAAACCATAAGAAGCGTCCCCATAGCACCTCTTACATTTAGTACGGTCACTTGGCAGGTTTGATGGAACATGCATCAGTACAAAATGACCAGGCTGTTCCGACCATCCTGACGTGTAGATAGGCTCAGAATGACACGTAGAGATACTCTTGTTGACCCAAGCAATACCATAGATTTCTTCAATAGAGTACTTCAAAGATTACTTCAAAGAATAAAATAATATGTCCTCTTCCATTTCAATTTCCATCAAAGAAAAATTTATTTTATTATACCCTGTCCTTTTTCCACTTTTATTTATATATAACATGTGAAGGAACTTAAACCAATCGGCGGGCTGCTCGTGTCTTACGACCGAATCAAGGTTCCTTTATAAAAAGTTCAATAGAGGAGAGGTTCAGATGAGTAGGTTATTAATCAATGAAAGCCCCGTAATGATTATTCCTAGTTTGGCAGATAAGATTGGTTTAAATGAGGCAGTGGTATTGCAGCAAATCCATTATTGGCTTGGAATCAGCAAGCATAAAATTGAGGGGAGAAACTTGGGTTTATAATACATATGAAGAGTGGCAGAAGCAGCTGCCATTTTGGTCAGTGAGCACGATTAAGCGGACGATTCGCTCGTTAGAAATGCTAGGATTACTTCTGTCTGAAAATTGGAACCAGATGAAAATGGATAAGACATGGTACAGCATTGACTATGAAAAATTGCAGGAGTTTGAAGACAGCCTGGGGGAGAGCCAAGCTGCTCCTAAAGAGGAAATAGCACCTGAGGAAGATTCGGAAAAGATGAAGGAATCCGCAGTCAATTCTTCCGTGAAAAAGGTGATTACCTATGCTGAAATTATTGGCTATTTGAATGAGAAGACGGGAAAGAACTTTAAACTAAATTCTATTAAAACGAGGGAACAGATTCATGCCAGATATGGAGAAGGTTTTACGCATGAGGATTTTACTAGAGTCATTGATTTAAAGTCTGCAGATTGGCAGTCTGATCCCGTTTGGAATAAGTTCCTGCGGCCGGAAACATTGTTTGGGACCAAATTTGAAGCTTATCTCAATCAGCAGGAAGGTAAGAAGAGAATGACTGAGGAGGATTTTAATCTAGATGAATAAGAAAGAGATTTATACGTTGATGGTACTTATTCAAGTCTATTATGAAAAGTTTCATTTTGATCAACAGAAGCTGGATGCCTGGCATATGGTCCTGCAGAAATATTCGTATGATAAAGTGCATGAGAATCTACTGAAATTTGTGGTAGATTCACCACATCCGCCAAAGATTAGTGATTTGGTCCAGAATTTATCGGGTGGGCGGGATATCCCTCGTGGATTTGTATTAGATTTGACTGCAGGGGAAGATTGGTAGGGAGTAAACCGGCCACGTCATTCCCTGAATATTTTAGGCTCTTAGATTTGTTCTAAAATCGTTTCACCGATAGTAGAAAAATAAGAGTTTTCCTCGACAATAAATTTTTCAAGGAAACGGGTAACAAGCCTGATTTAAAAGGGTTTACTGCACTTTCAATCAATCGATTAGTTAGTATAAAATTTGTTTCTATTTGTTAAAATATGCATTTTGTAAGTTTCTATTGTCAGTTTTGAAGATAATTCTTAACAACCACAACATTAAAACGACAATTAATTCTCTTAAAAACAGCTAAAAAACTTTTGTTAAAAGAGTTTTGGCGGTATTTAATTAAACGTTTAATTAGTTAATTTGGTTTTAACTAAACGATTGATTAGAAAGCCTTTAAATGCTGTCAAACCTGTGATTAATCCTATTTAGCAGGAAGAATATTGTCGAGAAAGGAATCTAGTAAAAATGGTGGAAAGCTTTTGAAGGTGTCGATAGGTTTTTCTTACTTGGATTCGGACAAAGGGGCCACTTTTTGTCCAATTGGTGAACTCTCCTCTCCTGTACCCCATGTTCACGAAATGCTCAATTTTACTTAACCGAATCTTAACAAATCTTTTTGATAATGGGTTTGTAAAAACAATTCGGAAAATCTTCTCTAATGAGAAGTCCCCCGATATGGAGAGGAGCTTAAACATGAATAAACTTTTTATCTCTTCCGTTGCCGCCATTGTTGCCACGATTGCGCTTGGGTTTACTGTATTCTTCTTATTTGTACTAGATTCAAAGGGGCAACCGGAGGTGAGTTCTGCGGCATCCTCATCAATGCCTGGAGAACAAACAGAAACCAAACAAGACCATCCTTATTTACCTCCTAGTCTGGACGATATTCCAGAAGGGGAAGAAGGGGAATTAATCAAATTAGGGCTCAGAGAACATAACGAAACAAACATGGTTTTGGATGGTTATGTAGGGAACAATCTAAGCTGCGCCAGCTGTCATGCGGATGGTGGAGTTGGTTCTTCGCTTGACCTAGTAGGTATTTCAAAAACTTATCCTCAATACAATCCTCGTGCTGGGAAAGAGGTTACAATCGAAGACCGTATTAACGGTTGTTTTAAAAGAAGTATGAATGGAAAACCGCTTCCATTAGATAGCCAGGAAATGAAAGCAATGGTTGCTTATTATAATTTTATTTCAACCAATGTTCCAGATGGTACGAAAGAAAGACCTTGGGCTAAAATGCCAAAAGCGGAAGGTGATCTAGCTATGTTAGATGTGGAGGCCGGTAGAGAACTTTACAATAAAGCTTGCATTACCTGTCATGGTGAAGGTGGAGAAGGAGGTGCCTCAGGACTTCCTCTATGGGGAGAAAAATCCTATAACATTGGTGCGGGTATGGCTCGTGTAAGAACAGCAGGAGGATTTATAAAAAAATATATGCCTAAAGCACCGATGGGTGGTTATGAAGCAGGTTCATTCACAGATGAAGAAGCGATGAATATCGCAGCATATATTAACTCTATGGCTAGACCAGATTTTCCTGATAAAATTTATGACTGGCCGAAAGGCGATGCACCGGATGATGCAGCCTATGAAACACTTGCAGGGAAAAAGGATACGGAAAATTAATAAGAGGTAATGACCCGTTAACAGCGGGTCGTTTTTCTATATAAAACACTACCTTTTGTGAAACTCCTCTTATCACTATAATAGAGGCAAGGGGCTGAAGATGTTGGAAAATAAAAAATTAAGAGGTAAGACCATTTTAATTATAGATAGCAATAGGGAAAATAGAGCGGTGTTAAGATTTCATATGACCATGCAAGGTTTTGAAATATTGGAGGCGGCTGATGGACAATCAGCTCGTGAAATGTACTTAAAACATGATCCTTGTTTTGTGCTTCTAGAAACATCTCTTCCTGATATGGATGGACTAGAAATATGCTCGTGGATGCGTTACGAATTAGACAGTAACGTACCAATCATTATTGTATCTTCTAATAATACGGAGCAGGATAGAATCGTTGGACTGAAACAAGGGGCCGATGACTACGTTGGTAAACCATTTAATTTAGAGGAATTATCGGTTAGAATTGAAACGGTTTTACGAAGAACCGCCAATCGTTGCAGTAAACTTAGCTATAAAGGATTAACGATTAAACCATTAAGGGGAGTCGTGAAATTCCACGATGAAGTACTTGATTTAACCCATTTCGAGTATAGATTGCTTTATCTATTTATGACCCACCCAGATCAAATTTTTTCACGGGAACAAATCATCAATACCATATATAAAAAGAATGAAAAGATAATCAATGAACGAACAGTAGATGTCCATATCAAAAATTTAAGAGAAAAAATCGAGGAGTATACAGATTATCCCTTTATCGTAACATTAAGAGGGATTGGCTATAAGTTTGCAACTGTAGGTTAGAGAAATGCTTACAGAATGAACCGGAGTTGCATGTGAATGAAATGGTCTGAAGTTCGTAAGCATTTTCCAGAAGGATGTTTCTTAGTAGAAGATTTAAAATCAGACACAAGAGGAAAAGAAAGAGCCATTGAGGAAAGGTCAGTGATTGATGGCTTGGAGAACGGCAATGCAGCAGGAGGATATGGTGATGGCAACAAAAAAGAATTCACAAGCTTGGGCAGAGGCCAAAAAACGATGCCGGTTGAATGAGACTGATATACAAATGGCTAAGGAGTTAGGGATGACACCAAAGAGTTTAATTAAAAATATCCCTGCACCTAATCAGCAATGGAAAGCACCTGTAAAAGTATGGATTCGTGATCTGTATGAGGAGAAGTTCGATAGGGTTCTACCAGTTAAGCGCGTTCTCAGTAGAGAATTAATGGGGAAAGTCGATACGCAAGAAAAGCCGATTGTTTCTGAATGGCGGGATGATGATGAGAACTTACCATTTTGATGAAAATGTAGGATATCGGATTGATGAATCATGCAATAATAGAGTTTAACAGATTTATAGTAAAATAAAAAATAGATTAATAAAATATTGACCAAGGTGGGATACTGATGACTGAAAAAGTTACTGTATTAGGTGCAGGCACAATGGGGCATGGAATTGCTCAACTTTATGCACAGGCAGGATATGATGTTTTTTTATATGATATAAAAGCTGAATTTTTATCCAACGCGGTCACCAGAATTTCAACGAATTTAAATATGCTAATTGATGAGGGGGTTATTGGCGAAAAGGATAAAGAAAGCGCACTGTCCCATATTTTTACAACGACTAATTTAGAAGAGGCGGTTAAGAATACGTCCTTTGTTACCGAAGCTGCTTCTGAGAATTTAGATATTAAATTTAGCTTGTTCAAACAATTGGAAGAATTGATCGAGGATGATACCGTTATTGCTTCCAATACTTCAACATTTTCACTAAGAAAATTATCGGAAGGGATTCAGAAGAAAGACCGATTAATTATCACCCACTTCTTTAATCCAGCACAGATTGTTCCGTTAGTGGAAGTGGTGAAGGGACCTGATACATCACAAGAAATGATTGACCGAACTGTAGAAGTACTGAAAAGTATCGGGAAAAAACCAGTAGTTCTGAAAAAGGATATCCCTGGTTTCATTGCCAATCGCTTGCAAGCAGCACTAGTCCGTGAAGCTTTTTATTTATTAGATGAAGGGATTACTTCTCCGGAGGATATTGATTTAGCTATTACAGATGGTCCAGGATTCAGATGGGCTTTTATTGGTCCATTAGAAACAGCTGATTTTGGAGGACTTGACATATGGAAAAGTGTAGTGGAGAATCTTGCCCCAGAATTATCAAAAGAGGTAAAGGTTCCAGCATTTGTTGAGGAAAAAGTTCAAGGTGGAAATCTAGGAACCAAAACAGGTAGTGGGTTATTTACATATACAGACCATGAAGAAGTTCAACAGAAAATTAATCGAAGAGATGAAAGTTTTGTTCGATTAGCAAAAATAAAGAACACATAAATCTTTAGGCCTGTTAAAACTGAATGTTGATTTCACTGTGTTTAGAAAATAAGCGGAGAATTTCCGTTTAAATTGGGAAATACCCATATTTCCTTCATAATAAGCGGAGTTTTTCCGCTTATGGTATCCAAATCATTGGATTTTGTCTTATTTAAAGCAGTTAACCGGAATATCTCCGCTTATATCACCTTCTAAGGCTTGCTCTATATACAATAGCTGGAAATTCTCCGCTTATGAATACTTAACCCAACACGAAAATCTTGGGACCGCAGGGACGGTTCTTGTGGCAATAAATAGCTTTATTTAAACCATAAGAACCGTCCCCATGTCCACACCCATGTCCACCTATTGTCACTTAATGCTAACGTCACCTATAGGTGATACAGGTTGGATTTCAGGTAATTTACTGCCTTTTTCAAATCCAGCAACATTTCCTAATCTTTGGTGGTTTTCTACAAATGTATGAAAGTCCGTTACTTCATTACTTTTAGTATTCCAGGATTTTGTTGCTAAGGAACGCAATTCTTTGGCGATATCTTCAGTTATCTGGTCTTCTCGCACGATGTCTGGATTATCATTCCAGATAGATAAAGCGGCTCCTTTAATAAAATCTGAATGATCGTCAACTGTATTTTGATCAAATTTTCCTGGTGTCCAATCATTGTATATTCTTTCATCTTGATTTAAGAAATCAAATGAATGTTGTTTACGTCCATCCATTGGCATATCATTTCTCAATACGTAATAAAAATAACCTGCATTTAGATTATAAATATCTTTATGTCCCTTTTCTATGAATGTATGAAGGTTTGCAATACTTGGATTCCAACTCATTTGGGACCAGAAATCTATGCCAATAAAATCATGCATTTGTATTTGCTGCTTTGGCTCATTTAAATCATTTTCTCCATAATAAATGCCATCATTAAAAATTCTTGGTTTAAACCCGCCATCATATACATGGGCTGCTATTATGTTAATATAATTAGCGATTACATCTTTCCATGTAAAGCCTTCTCCAAGTGTTTCATGTGCATAGTCATTTAAAACTTCCTTATAATCAGAGGTAAATGGCGGTCTATCGAATTCCATATATTCGTCAGCGCCTATATGAAAATCTGTAAAACCTTCAAATAGTTCCATATACTCATTATAAAGGCTTTTTATATAATCAATAGCTTCAGTATTTATTACATCCATTGCTACTTTACTTTTATTGCCGTTTTTATTCACTTGTCCAAATTCCGGATGGACTTTTAATATATGTTCAACATGTCCCGGTGTATCTAAAGAAGGTATGACATTTATTCCATATTTTTTTGCTTCGGTTAGAATTTCCTTTATTTCTGCCTTTTTCAAATATCCATTTTGTGAAACAATTGCCGGATCCACATCACTTTCAATCCTAAATCCCAGGTTTTCTGAAAAGTGAAGCTGCAATGTATTCAGTTTTATGTAAGATAATTCTCTTATATGTTGAATAATCCAATCTTTTGACATAAATTTTCTACCGATATCAACATGAACACGGCGTTCTGGTAAATCGGGATAATCCATGACCGTTCCATAAACTAAACTATTTTTATTCGTAATCATGAGTTGTTGTATTGTCCGTAATGCATACATAGCAGCATTTTCTGATGCAGCAACTATTTTTACTCCCTCAGCCCCAATTTCAATTTTGTAAGCTTCTTCACTATTACTATTTTTTGAAATTGAACGGTTTTTATCTAAAGTGATAACGATATCTTGAGGCCCTATTTCTGCTGCTTCGGCATATAGTTTATTAATTTCTAAATTGGCAGGGATATTCTTTTCTAAAAACTCAGCCGATACCAATTCGACAACCTCTTTAAGTCTTGAATTCTTTAAGTATTCTTCTGTATTTGGAATAACAAATCTAGTTGATTCATCCATAGTCCATAGATAAGGTTTTGAGTCTACTTTATATGATTGAATGATGGGTAATGCTAGAATGGCTAATTCCTCACCTGTTAAATTAGATTTCTTTTGAATATTAGGATTTTCCCTTTCCATTTCGACACCTCTCCTCTTTCATAAAAATATAAAAAGTAAAGAATGAAGTATAAATACTTCGCTCTTTACTTAGTTTAACTTGATTCTGTACTTGTTGGTATAACTTTTATTTACTTTGAGCTTTTAGCCATTCCATCGCAACATTGGCGTGTAAGGCAGCACCATATTTGAAAATATCTTCATTCTGGTACATGCGAGGATTGTGAACAGGCGGCTCTCCTTCTTTACCAGTGCCTAAAACAACAAATGCAGAAGGAACGGCTTGAGAGATATGAGAGAAATCTTCTGAACCGCTTAATGCCCCATAATCGGTAATATTTTCTTTCCCCATAACCGCTTCTAATGCAGGCATAATTTCATCAATAAATTCTGCGTCATTATGGGTAGTGGGTGTATGGAAATCAACAATATTATATTCTCCACGCCATGCTTTCACTACATGATCAATCATTTCTGGAATTCGGCTGCACATATGATCTCTGGATTGTTGGTCAAAGCTGCGCATATTTCCTTGTAAAACTGCTTTATCAGGGATAATATTTGTCACAGTACCACCGCTCATTGCCCCGATTGAGAAGGTCACGTTGGCTCGTGGATCCACTTCACGCGTATATAATAAGTTTAAACTTGTATATAATTGATTCATAATCATATTCGCATCAATGGTTTTATGTGGTTGTGAACTATGCCCGCCATTCCCTTGAATCTCGACAATATACGTATCCATGGCTTGAGTTAATGTTCCTTTGTGTACGGATAACATGCCAGCTTCTTGGTCAGGCATAATGTGTATACCAAACCCTGCATCCACCTTAGGATTTTCTAGTAACCCATCATCAATCATTAATTTAGAACCATAGCCCCATTCTTCACCGGGTTGAAACATTAATTTAACGGTTCCTTGTAGTTTATCTTCATGATCCTTTAACATTTGGGCAGCGCCTAATAGCATGGCGACATGGGAGTCATGACCGCAGGCATGCATTTTTCCAAGATTCTTCGATTTATATTCGGATTCATATTCTTCTTCAAGCGGCAGGGCATCCATATCGGCACGAAGGAGGATACAAGGCTCACCAGTGCCAATAGTAGCCACAACGCCTGTACAATTTTTTTGTTCGGAAAATCCTGCTTTCAGATATTTCTTTGTAATTTCTTCAGGAACAACACCGCATGGCTTATTTTCAATCCCCATTTCATCCAAACGTTCTCGAATGTATTTTTGAGTGTTGGGAAGATCAAAACCAATCTCTGGGTATTGGTGTAAATAACGACGATCTTTAATGATTTGTTCTTCATACTTCTTTGATTCCTCAAAAAAATTAACCATATTTGTTACAGTAGTAGTCATTATACTGCTCCTTCCTTTCATTTGAAGAAATACCCTGCCATAAAGGCAGAGTATCGTTATCATTTTAGAATATCATCGATGTTACACGGCTTCTTTTTGTTCAATATCCATATCCGAAGAAGCCTTTGGTTTCGTTTTAATTGCAATGAATAATAATAAAAACTCCACGATTGCAAGTCCAATTAATATGTTTATAAGTAATCCATAGGAATGATTAATATTATAAATTAATCCTGATACTATTGGGGCTATAGCCGCACCTAATGATGTAAATAAAGCAACTATTCCATATTTTGCGCTGTAATCTTTCTCCCCAAAAAGGGCTGCTGTAAGATAGGCGGGTGTTACCGTAACAGCTGTTGAGCCTAATGCAGCAAATACGGTATAAAGGATGCCAGGGATTAATAAGTTTCCTTTCATTAAAAATAGAAAACATATGATATCTGATGCTACGATAAAGGTCAGAGTTTTAATTAATCCTAACTTGTCATATAGTCTTCCGACTAATAGTTTGGCAACGATTACCATCGATGCAGCCAAGGATAATAGTAGTGCAGCTCGTTGGGGCGGGGTACCAATATCCGTTAAATAAGGGACCAAGTGAAGAATCATACTATTAACAACAATTCCCCCTACAACAATCCCTAAGCAAAGAGCCCAAAATGATACGGACTTGAATGCTTCCTTTTGAGTTAATCCGACTAATGCTTTCTTAGGTGTACTACTTGAAGTTTTTTCTTCGCCTAGTGGTAATAGCCCTTTATCAGCTGGGCTTAATTTTATAACAAAGAGGATCATTGGAACGAGAACTGCCGCTATTAAGATCCCAATCGTTAAGTAAGCCGTTCTCCATCCGTATGCGGATATGATCCAAGTAACTAAAGGACTGAGAATCATTGCGCCGAAACCAGTTCCTGATAAGGCAATCCCTAAGCTTAAGCCGCGTTTTGCATTAAACCAATTTGTTATAAGAACGGAGACAGGAATTAATCCAGCCCCTGCTAGGGCCATACCCATTGGTACTGCAAATATTAGAAAATGAGTGAGTTCGGTTGCAAATGAAAACCCTACATATGCCCCTGCACCAATAATGGTAAATATAGTCATATACAAATTAATATTCATTTTTTTCATTAATCTGCCAGCTATTGGAGCTGTAATCATTGCCGTTGTAGCCATTATCGTGTAATACGAGGTAAACTCAGCTCTTCCAAATCCAAGCTCTTCTGTAACAGGCTTAGTAAATAGTGAGATTAAGTTTGCAATAGGAGCATATAAAAAGGTCATAATCATGAAGCATGCTATCAATATCCACCATCCGTAAAAAATACCGCCTTTTTTATTCATATCATATACCCCCGTTTTCCTTTGTTTTAGTAAGCCTGTCCTACTTCATTCACTGAATAGTAAAATAGAAACCCTACAGTTCAGCGAGTCCTTTGAAAAGCTCAACTCCTGTTTCAATAAGTTCATCACGGAAATCGTACTCATACGTATGAACTTGAGGATAGTTTTCCCCATTACCAATGTAGCAGTATGACCCCTTTGTCAACTTCGTATAGTGGCCATAGTCCTCGGAGCCGCGTAAAGCTTCTTTCATTTCAAGTAACTGCATGCCCTTTGCTTTGGCAGCCTGACGGATCTTATCAGAACTTTCTTTATGATTTACCGTTTCTGGGAACTCATCGTTGTAAGAGAAGCTAACCTCCAAACCATATTCCTTTGCTTGCGCTTTAGCCAAATCTTCAAGATTTTTTTGTAGTTTATCCAATTCATCTTCGTATAAAGCACGAATGGTTAAGAGTAAGTCACCTTTACTAGCAGATAAACCGAAGGCTCTTTCTCCAATGGCGACCTGAACCACAGTACAGAGTATGAGTCCCTTGTTTTTATCAGGTGAAATGAATTCAGGAATTGCACTAATCACGTTGGCAATAGCAAAAGAAGGATTTCTCCCATCCTCAGGCTGACTTGCATGAGCAGGAGCACCTTCTAGATGAATGGTCATTCCTTTAGATGCAAAGTGAGCTGTTCCATTAATGACATTTACAGACTTAAAAGGGAAGCCGCTCATGTTGTGGTATCCGAAAATTTCGTCGATGTTCTCTTCCTTGATTAGATCGATACATTGGATAGCACCATCTCCTGTTTCCTCAGCTGGCTGGAAGAGGAAAAAGATGTTTTTATCGGCGCCTTTTTGATCGATTTCAAGAGCAAATCCGGCTAATGTTGCTGCGTGGCCATCATGCCCGCATTTATGGGCCTTTCCAGTGAATTGGGAACCATGTGGGAGATCAATGCTTTCATCCATCGGAAGAGCATCATAATCCGCACGAAACGCTAGGTTCTTTTTATCTTGACCTGTACGGTAGGCAGCGTAGAACCAAGTGCCCTTGTCAATAATTTCTAATTTTGTATTCGTTTTCAAAAAGTTCATTAAATGTTGTTTTGTCCATACTTCCTCATTTGAGAGTTCTGGATGTTGATGCAATTCATGACGTAATTGTTTCGCTAATTCAAAGTTTTTATTTTCCATACAATCTAACTCCCTATAAATAAATTCGTTGTCTTACTTTACTGATCTATTTTTCCTCAGTTATCTAATTTTGATTTTTTAAAACTGAAATTATTAATTTTTTGTGAATAATGTATATTATATATTATATATTTTATTGTTTTCAATAAAAAAAATATTCTGTCTTCAGAAAGACAGAATAATTCTTCATTGTGTTAGTTAATATTTCTAATCTTACAAAGGGATTACTTCTCCTTTGTTAATATTCCAATGCACGTCTCTCATGAACCTTTCTAAATCAGCAAAATCGCCGTTTCTTATTAGTTCCATCATCTTTCTGTGCTCATTATTTGTTTCTAAAAGAGCCTTCTTTAACCATTCCGTCTGATCAGCGGCAACAAAGTTTTTTAAAAACTTCTTTTTATATTGTAACAGCAGGTCTACGAGGTTTTTGTTGGGACAGACCGATAGATAGACACCATGGAAAGCTTCCTGCATTTTATGATACATTTCGAAATTCTCTGTATTTATTGCTAGATCAATACTCTGAATATAGAACTCCATTTCTCTCATGTGTTTCTCCGTTAAAAGCGGAGCGGCTAATGTAGCAGCCAAGCCATCCAATGCACCAATGATAAAGTAGTTTTCTTTTGCTTCTTCCGTTGAAAGCTTTTTTATCACGAAGCCCTTTCTTGGGACATTTTCTAATATCCCCTCTGAAGAAAGCTGTATGAGCGCCTCTCTTACGGGTGTCCTGCTGACTTTCAAACTTTCACCAATCGCGTTTTCATTGACCTTGCTGCCAGCAATCAAATTCCCGTTATTAATCTGCTCAACGATGTATTTATATACATGATCTTTTAACGATAAATAGTCATTCATACAATAACCCCAATACTTTTTATATATAATTTTAATACAAGTCATTAAATTATATTTATTTTTTTTTGTATTAGTAGCCCGAGTTATTTTTTTTAGCTAAAGATGATACAAAAACTTACATTAGGAAATATTAAATATGACGCCCTAGCTACCTTTGTTCTTTTGTATCATTGTTCGTGAAAACGCATTCAACACAACTTGAAATTACGTACTTATCTACTATTTATTGGCAGTTGGCGAACATTTAATCAAAAGGGTGATATATTATTCGTCTTTTGCGTTGCCAAATAGATAATTATTTATTATAATCTTAACTTGAGAGTGATAGATAAAACCGGTTCTTGTCTGGTGTTAATCATCATTCAATAATACTTTTTGAATTGGAAAGTGAGGCCAGATATGACGCAGCGAAGAGTACCTTATCTCATCTTGGCTCCAGGATTAATTCTTTTGATTTTATTTTTGGTGTTACCCCTTATTTCCATCATTTTTCCAACGTTCTTTAATGGAGGGTTCACCTTTTCAAATTATACTTCGTTCTTCTTGGATGAGTATAACTTTGGTATTTTTTGGCGGACGATAAAAATTTCACTAATTGCCACTGTGATTTGTGTAGTGCTGGGAGTTCCGACTGCCTACTACATTTCTCAAAGTCCGAAAAAATGGCGCGGTTTACTAATGTCGATTACATTGTTTCCATTGCTAACGAATTCGGTTGTAAGGAGTTTTGCCTGGATTACCATATTGGGACAAGATGGGATATTAAATAATGCTTTAATGAAAATTGGTTTACTTTCTAAACCACTCACTTTACTTTATACAGAATTCGCCATAATCATTGGCTCTGTGTATCTCTTCCTGCCATTAATGGTCATTACGTTAGTGGGAATTTTAGAGAATATTGATTCTGAAATTATGGAAGCAGCAGAAACATTAGGTGCCAATCGCTTGCTTGCTTTTGTGAAGGTAATCCTGCCATTAAGTTTACCGGGGATTATTGTTGGCAGTATTTTAGTTTTCACAGGAAGCTTGACAGCTTATACAACCCCGCAATTATTGGGCGGAAATCGAAACATCATGTTAGCTACCTTCTTATATCAAAGTGCAACTGCATTAGGAAACTGGCAAGGTGCAAGTGTTATTGCCTTGATTATGATTGTGGTGACTTTAATCGTGATGAAGTTATTCAGCTGGATTGCAGGACGCATGGATAGACGAGGTGAGGCGAATGCGTAAAAAAATCGGTTTAAAAATCTTTGCTGGACTAGTTTTTGCCTTTCTGATAGTTCCTTTGCTCATTATCATAGTGACCTCTTTTGGAACAAACTCAACCATTCAATTCCCAATTAAAGGTTTTACTCTTGAATGGTATAGTAAAGTATTTAACAATGAAGCATTTATGGACAGCTTTTTTCTTAGTCTGCAAGTAGCTTTTTTTGCGACTCTCTTGGCATTGATTATTGGCGTTCCAGCTGCTTATTCTTTGGCACGTCACAGCGTGTTTGGACGGAAGTGGATAAAGAGTTTTTTCCTTTCTCCAACGATTGTACCAGGCTTGGTAGTTGGATATGCTATGTATCAATTTATTGTCATTAAGTTTCAATTTCCTATTATCCAAGGATTGTTTTTAGGACATTTCTTGATTTGCCTGCCTTATATTATTCGGGTGGTTGGTTCAACAATTGAGCAGCTTGATTTTTCAATTGAAGAAGTTTCGTGGACGTTAGGATGTACAAAATTACAAGCATTTATAAAAGTGGTATTACCGAACATTACTTCTGGGATTTTTGCTTCCTTCATGTTGGCATTCATTAATTCTTTCAACAATATACCTGTATCACAGTTTTTATCAGGACCAGGTGTAAGTATGCTGCCAACTAGCTTAATGAATTATATAGAATATAACTATGATCCATCTGTATCTGCTTTATCAGTTATTTTAATGCTTGGTACGATTGTTCTAATGTATGTTATTGAGAAAACATTAGGATTAGCAAGTATTTCATAGGAACAACCAGGATGTTAACATCGAAGGGGGTAAAACAGCATTATGTCCTATGTTGAATTAAAAGATATTCGTGTTAGTTATGACAATAAAGCCAACATTTTAAAAGATTTAAATTTATCCATTGAAAAAGGTGAATTGGTTTCCTTGTTAGGTCCATCAGGATGCGGGAAAACAACCACTTTACGCGTCATTGCCGGGTTAATTGAGCCGAATGATGGCGAGTTCCTTGTTGACACTCAAAACTTAACAAAGGTGCCCGTTCATAAACGTGAATTTGGAATGGTATTCCAAAGCTATGCATTGTTTCCCCATCTAACGATTAAGGAAAATGTCGCATTCGGATTAAAACTGCGCAAGGAAAAAAAGAATGTTATCGACAAGAAAGTAAAAGATATTTTGGCGATTACCGGCTTAGAAGAGCTTGGTGACCGCTATCCCAAACAACTTTCAGGCGGGCAGAGACAACGTGTAGCTTTAGCGCGCGCCTTAGTCATTGAACCAAAATTATTGTTATTAGATGAACCATTAAGCAACTTAGATGCTAAATTGCGTTTGGCGATGCGTATCGAAATTAAACGGATTCAAAGGCAATTAGGCATAACATCTGTGTTTGTTACGCATGATCAAGAGGAGTGTTTCTCCATTTCAGACAGGGTTGCGGTTATGAATAAAGGGATAATCGAACAGTTCGACACACCTGAGGAAATTTATAAAAATCCAAGGACGGAGTTTGTGGCTCGTTTTATCGGATTTGAGAACTTCTTTGATTTAACCCCAACAGAAGAATGGAAGTATAAAGCTATTGATGGAACGGTTTTCCAAAGTACTCGCAAATGGGAACCAGGAAAGCATAAAGGAACCATCCGTCCAGATGATATTGAGATTACGGCTGGAACCAAACAGAATACAGATAATACAGTGTCAGGGATTATAAAGGTCCGCACGTTCCTAGGCAAGTCTTACCAATATGAAGTTGAAACACCTATTGGCACATTACTTGCAAATAAAGCAGATGTTGAGGTCTATCAAGTTGGAGACGCTGTTACATTATCTATTCCATCTCACAAACTAATCATCGTTTAAATCATCCAAGAAAGAGGGAGAACAAAAATGAAAAAGAAATTAGGGTTAGTTAGCATAGGTTTAGCAACAGCTAGTATTCTGGCTGCATGCGGCGGCGGCGGAGACAATGAGGCAAGTAAGGAAAAACAAACATTAATTATCTCAACGTTTGGATTAGAAGAAGATAAAATGCAAGAAGATGTCTTTAAACCATTCGAAGAAAAATACAATGTAGACATTGTATTAGAAACGGGTACAAGCTCTGAGCGTTTAACAAAATTGAAAAGCAATCCAAATTCTACGGTTGATGTGATTGAATTGTCTCAATCAAATGCGGCTGATGGTGTATCAGCAGATTTATTTGAAAAAATCGACAGCTCAAAAGCGCCAAATATGGAAAACTTAATCGATAGTGCAAAGGATTTAGCTGCAGATGGTTCTGGGCCAGCCTACACGCTGAACAGTATTGGAATTGTTTATAATAAACAGACAGCAGGTAAAGAAATTAAGGAATGGAATGACCTATGGGACTCTTCTTTAAAAGGGAAAATCTCCATTCCTGACATTACTACAACATTTGGTCCAGCGATGCTATATGTAGCAAGCGGTCACGAGAATGTTGACATTACAACTGATAATGGAAAAGCAGCATTTGAAGGAATCACTAATTTAGCTCCAAACGTTGTAAAAACGTATAGCAAATCTTCTGATTTAGCTAACATGTTCCAATCAGGAGAAATTGCAGCAGCTGTTGTCGGTGACTTTGCTGTTCCGATTATCACGGAATCCAATCCAGATATAGCCTATGTTGTTCCGGAATCTGGAACATACGCAAACTTTAATACGATCAACATCAATAAAAACTCCAAAAATAAGGACTTGGCCTATAAATATATCGACTGGAGATTAAGCCAGGAAGTTCAGGAAAAAACGGCAGTGTCCCTAAATGAAGCTCCAACCAATAAAAATGTAGTACTAGACGAAGAAACGGCTAAAAATAAAACGTACGGTGATATTGCAGATAGAACGAAAAAGGTGGATTCTTTATTGGTAAATCAAAACCTGGAATCTTGGATTAACCAATGGAATCGAATTTTGAATAAATAGAAATGATAGTAAGGAGAGGGGCTAAGGATAATTCTTGGCCTTTTTCTCTTTTAAAAAGCACTTAGAAGGCGGGGGAACATCAATGAAAGCTGATATAGCAATTATAAATGCTCAGGTTTTTAACACATTTTCCAAAAGGTTTGAAAAGAAAAATGTATTTATTGTTAAGGATAAATTTTACTATATAACGGCTGACGAAATAGAGGATTATCAGGCAGCTGAAGTGGTTGATGCAAAAAATCAGTATTTGATTCCCGGCTTGATGGATATTCACATGCATATCGAAAGTTCGATGACTTCTCCTTCTATTTTTTCAGAAGCGGTGTTAACCCATGGAGTAACAACCGTTATCGCAGATGCCCATGAAATTGCGAATGTGTTTGGTATGGAAGGGCTGGAGGCGTTCTTTTCTCAGCCAAGTGTCATGGATATTTTCTATGCGATTCCTTCCTCTGTTCCTTCGACAACACCAGAATTAGAAACTACGGGCGGTTTTATTGGTGTGGAAGAAGTTAAACAGCTCTTGAAGCATCCAAAGGTAATAGCATTAGGAGAAGCGATGAAC
This sequence comes from Bacillus sp. CZDM1, assembly GCF_055502545.1. Taxonomy (NCBI): domain Bacteria; kingdom Bacillati; phylum Bacillota; class Bacilli; order Caryophanales; family Bacillaceae; genus Bacillus; species Bacillus sp. CZDM1. The sequence continues at coordinate 100,067 of NZ_JBUESO010000013.1, forward strand.
TTTAATGGCATTGTCAATGAACCAGATTCTTTGATTCGGCAGATTTTACGTGCAGTTCAAACCGAGAGGGCGTTTATGCCTTTAGAAGGGCATGTTCCCCGGGTTTCGGGATTAGAATTATCCAAGTTTTTATATGCAGGGATAACGGCTGACCATACGCATCAATCGCCAGAATCCATTTATGAGAAAATCACCCATGGAATGTTTTTAGAATTTCAAAAGAAATCCATTACCGCTGAAAACATCAGCGTGGTGGTTGAAAATCATTTCTATGAATATATGGCGATTATTACGGACGATGTGATGGCGGACGACTTATTGAGCGGCCATTTGGATGCCAACGTTCGACTTGCTATTTCATGTGGAATGCCAGCAGAACAAGCTATATATTGTGCTACCTATACGCCTGCAAGAAGAATGGGATTTCAGGACCGGGGTGCGATTGTTCCGGGCTTTAAAGCTGATTTTCTATTGCTGAAGGATGTTGAAGGCTTTGAAATTGGCGCGGTCTATAAGGATGGGAAATTGGTCTATTCACAGGGAGAGGACATCAGGTATCCAGCTGTGAAACCTGATTTTCCAGAACACTTCTATAAATCCTTGAATTGCCGGCCATTAACAGCAGAGGATTTACGTTTTAAGGTGACAGTATCTGAAAAGGCTGTAGTCAACGTAATTAAAATTTCGGAAGTGGGTACATTTACTGAACATGTACAGCATGAAGTTAGTGTCGTGGATGGATTTTTAGATTGGGAGAATAGCGGGTTAGCCTTAATTGTGGTGATGGAGCGGTATGGAAAAACAGGTGACATTGCCTATGGATTTGTTGATAAAGCCCTATATGAAAAAGGAGCTGTTGCCACTACATGGGCCCATGATCATCATAATTTGATGGTAATGGGAACAAGCTCGGAGGATATTGTAGCCGCGCAAAAGCAATTATTGGATATGCAAGGCGGTTATGTCGTGGTACAAGGCGGGGAGGTTCAAGCCGTTTGCCCATTGCCAGTGGGCGGTATTATCAGTGACGCACCGATACAAGAACTAGGTGCGCAATTGATGGAAGTTCGTCAAGCGATGAGAAGATTAGGCTATCGCAACAGCAATGAAATAATGTCTTTCTCGACTTTGTCCCTGCCGGTTTCACCTGTTATCAAAATTACAGACAAAGGCATGATGAATGTGCGTTCTCAACAAATGATCCCGCTGGTTGAGGGTGAACAATATTGAAAGTAATCATTAAAAACGCTTGGATATTAACACTCGATGAGCAAATGAAGCAGTTTCCAAAAGGGTATGTAATAACGGATGAGGAGAAAATTCTAGCTGTTGGCGCGATGGATTCACTGCCAAATGACACCGCTTATGACAAATGCATCGATGCCAAAGGGGCAATTTTGTTACCAGGTATGGTCAATACACATACCCATATTGGCATGATTCCGTTTCGTTCATTAGGGGATGACTATCCAGACCGATTACACCGCTTCTTACTTCCGTTAGAAAATGAATGCATGAATGAAGAGCTGGCATATACGAGCGCAAAATATGCGATTGCTGAAATGCAGCTTGCCGGTGTAACGACATTCTTTGATATGTATTATTTTGAACAACAATTGGCAGAGGCAGCGGAAGAAATGAATAGCCGCGGTATTTTAGCTGAAACTGTCATCGATTTAGTAACGGTAGATGTATCAGAGTCAATGGGCGGCTTGCAGTATGCTCAACGTTTTCTGCCTAAATGGCAGGGAAATAAGAGAATCCAAGCGTCCGTTGCACCGCATGCCCCCTACTCTAATACGATTGAAGTTCTCCAGCAAGCGGATGATTTGTCTCGAAAATATAATGTACCATGGATGATGCATGTGAGTGAAATGGACTTTGAAATGGATAAATTTCGAAAAGAACATAATCAAACTCCGATAGAATTTTTAGAAGAGATTGGTGTATTGAGTCCAAGATTTGTAGCTGCACACTGTATTCATTTATCAGATCATGATATTGAGTTATTGAAGAAGTATGATGTAAAAGTAGCTCATTGTATCGGTGCTAATACGAAATCGGCTAAAGGTGTTGCACGTGTTCGGGATTTATTAGCTGCTGGGGTATCTGTCGGTCTGGGAACAGATGGTCCAAGCAGCGGGAATACCTTGGATTTATTCAGCCAAATGCGATTGTTTGCTAATTTTCATAAAACGTATTTAAAGGACCGCAGTGCCTTTCCCGCTGAAGAAATTGTAAAGTTAGCAACCATCGGGGGAGCAAACGTTTTAGGCATGGCGAAGCAAATTGGCTCGATTGAGGCAGGAAAACAAGCAGATTTCATCCTAGTTGAAACAGATTCAGTCAATATGTTTCCTATTTTTGATCCCTATTCTGCGATAGTGTACTCGGCCAACGCTGGCAATGTTAGAGACGTATTTATCGCTGGGAAACAAGTGGTTGCAGACAAAAAATTAGTGGATTTTAATGAAACTCAATTAAGAGCAGAGCTTGCTGAAGCCATGGAGCAATGCGGATTTAAAACGATGGCATTAGAAGCATTGGAAGGAAAATAACTGGTAATTAAATAACTTTTTACAGAATGACTACTCTCTTATTAACAAGAGGTAGTCATTTTTGTTTGTGAACGTGGGCATATCAAGACTTATTCGGTGAATGGAAATTTCAATCCTAAAATTTTTTAAAAATTTAAAAACTAATTTGTTTAATAGGTTGATAAATTATGTTAGAATACTCCTTATTCACAGTAAAACTATAGGAATTTATATTTTGAGAGAAAATTAGAAAGATTTATATTCTTCCTTGAAGGGGTGGCAGCGAATGGGATCTCATGTTTTGGATTTAAGAATGCTTCAAAACAATTTTAGTACAGAAGAAATGCGATCTGTTTGGAATGATGAAAATAGATTGCAAAAGATACTTGATGTTGAAGCTGCATTAGCATTGGCAGAAAGTGAGCTTGGTGTTATACCAGAAAAGGCTGGAAGTGCGATTAAAAACGCGGCTAAAATAGAAAACTTTGATATTGAGACCATTGCAAATGAGGCTGCGAAGCTTAAGCATTCATTAATGGCAACAGTCAACCATTTGCAATCTTTATCAGGTGAATATGGCGAATATGTCCATTATGGTGTAACCACACAGGATGTGACCGATACCGGTACTATTCTCCAACTCAAAGAAGCAAATGAAATTCTCCGTCGTGATACGAAGAAGGTTGCAGAGCTTTTAATTGGACTTGCTTCAAAATATAAGGATACTCCGATGCCTGGAAGAACGCATGGAATGCAAGGGCTTCCAACTACCTTTGGCTTTAAGCTTGCGGTCGTTTTAAGTGAGTTTGAACGCCATTTGGAAAGACTGAAGGGTGCTGAAAGCCGTGTATTAACAGGTGTCCTTGCTGGCGGAGTAGGAACCTATGCTGCATTGGGAAGTGTTGGTCCAGAAGTGGAAGAAAGAGCTTTGGAGATTCTAGAGTTGAACACTCCAAATATTTGTTGGCATTCTTCTAGGGATCGTATTTCAGAGTATGGTTCAGTGCTTGGATTAATTAGCGGTTCACTAGGGAAATTGGGGAATGAATTCTATAATTTAATGCGAACAGAGATTGATGAAGTCGAAGAACCGTTTGCGGCAGGTAATGTTGGTTCGACAACCATGCCTCATAAACGAAATCCAGCCATTTTTGAAGGGATTGCAAGTCTAACCAAACCAATCCTGCATAGTGTTGCCTTGCTGCATGAATCATTAGTGATGGAACATGAGAGAGATGCTATGAGCTGGCGAAGTGAATGGATTGCATTACCTGAGATTTGTTTATATTTATCTTCACAGCTAAAAAGCACGATTACAGTTTTACAGGGTCTTGTGGTTAAACCTGAAAATATGATGAAAAACTTGGAACTACAGGGGGGGCTTATCCTTTCAGAACGTATCATGTTTGCGCTATCTGAAAAGGTAGGAAAACAAACGGCCCACCATCTGGTCTATGAAATAGCTATGGAGTCATCTGAACAAAAAGTTCCATTTAAAACGCTTCTTATTCAAAATGAGAAGGTGAGTGCAGTCCTATCAGAGGATCAAATTAATCAACTTTTGGATCCTAGCCGTTATACGGGGCTTGCTAGTCAAAAGGTAGACGAGGTCATTGCTTCTATTAAAAGTGGAGGAAATTTAAGTGAGTAATTTGACCTTTCATCAAGCGACGAATGAGGATATCCCAGCAATACTCGATTTATCCCTGCGAGGTTATGCGGCCATTCGTGAATTAGGTATTCATTTTGCTGCGGCAACTGCCGATGAAGAATTAGTGAAAAAAAATATCAATGAGAATATTTGTTTTTATATGAGAGATGGGGACGAAATAGTTGCGACCGCTTCGATCCGAATGCCCTGGAGCAGCCATCATGGACCATATGAAATCCCGCATATTTGGTGGGTAGCGGTGGCGCCTGAGTATAAACGAAAAGGCTATGCAACAAAGATATTAGATTTTATCGAATATGACTTTTTAAGAGATCAGCTTCATTGCCCATCTGTATCTCTCGGAACGGCGAAGGAACATCCTTGGCTTGCTGAAATGTATCTAAAGCGCGGGTACAAAGAGGTTGGCGAGGCGGATTTAGGAAAAGGTCATATGACCGTTTATTTAGAAAAATTGCTATTAACAAAAACATATAAGAAAAGGCAGGGAACAAAATGAAAAGAAAATTTGCACTAATGATTAGCATGGCACTTTTATTATTTTTAGCTGCTTGCGGCGGTACAAATGAAACATCAGGAGATAGTGAAAAAAGTGAAGAGAAAAAGGTAATTCGTGCAGGTTCAACGGCACAAAGCTATCCAAATGGATATGAGGAAGATGGTAAGCTGGTAGGATTTGATGTAGAAGTGTTTGAAAAGGTTGCAGCAAACCTAGGTTATGAAGTGGAATGGGTCAAATCTGATTTTGCAGGATTAATGGGCCAATTAGAAACAGGTAAAATTAATACGGTTGCCAACTTTGTTGCTGTAACAGCTGAAAGAAAAGAAAAATATAACTTCTCAGAACCTTACGCATATGCAGGAGCTACAATTGTTACACATAAAGACAATGATTATGATAGTTTAGAGGATTTAAAAGGAAAAACGGTTTCCGGTGTCCTTGGTTCTAACAATGTGAAAAACTTGGAAAATTATGATCCTGAAATTATTCCAAAAACATATGAAACACGTGATGGAGCTATGAATGATGCTATCAACAAACGTGTAGATGGGTACGTAAACTCTAAATCTTCCTTAATTGCTGAAATTGCAAAAGGTGATCTTCCATTGAAATTTGTTGGTGACCCATTTATATATGAAGATATCGCTTTTCCTTTTGTGAAAACGGAAGAAGGCGAGAAATTAAGTAAAGAGTTTAATGCTGAAATTAAAAAATTACGTGAAGATGGTACTTTAACAGAATTATCTAAGAAATATTTTTCCGATGAAGACATCACAGTTAAGAAATAAATCTGGAGGGACAACATGGAATTAAAACTAGATTTCGGGTACTTAGTCGAAATTATCCCAGAGCTGTTGACATTTATACCTCTTACCTTATTTCTTGCTGTAATATCAATGATTTTTTCAATTATCGGCGGGTTGATTTTAGCCTTAATTATTAGGTCCAATATTCCTGTTCTTAAACAGTTAGCGACGATATATATATCGTTTTTCCGTGCAATTCCAACATTGGTACAGTTGTTTTTAATCTATTACGGATTACCGCAGATTTTTCCTGCTTTAACTGCAATGACAGCCATTACGGCGGCCATTTTAGGGCTCAGCTTAAAACAGTCGGCGTTTTTAGCGGAAATCTTCCGTGCTGCTCTTAATTCTGTTGATAAAGGACAAGTCGAGGCATGTCTTTCTGTTGGAATGACAAGAGCACAAGCCTTTCGCAGAATTGTCCTGCCGCAAGCAACGCGGAATGCGATACCTGCGACAAGCAACGTATTTATCGGCCTGATAAAAGAAACTTCACTGGCATTTACATTAGGGGTAGTTGAATTATTTGCACAAGGAAAAATTATAGCGGCATCGTCCCTTAACTTCTTTGAAACTTATTTAGCATTAGCGTTACTATATTGGTTCTTGATTATCATATTTACTATGATTCAACAGGCGCTAGAAAAACGAATGGAAAAACCGTATATATCGTAAAGGAGTTTTACCATGATAACTGTTACAAATCTGAAAAAGAGGTTCGGTGACAATATTGTTTTAAATGGTGTCGATCTACATGTTGATCGAGGCGACGTATTGGCTATTATTGGACCATCTGGATCGGGGAAATCGACGTTACTGCGCTGCCTCAATTTATTAGAAATGCCAGACGAAGGCATCATTGAAATTGGCGATACAAAAGTTGATGTAACGAAAATGAGCAGGAAGGAAACCCATCTGCTCAGGCAGGAAACAGCAATGGTTTTCCAAAACTATAATCTTTTTAAAAATAAAACCGCTTTGCAAAATGTTACAGAGTCATTAATTGTTGCGAAGGGCATGGACAAAAGGGAAGCAGAAAGAATCGGAAAAGAGCTTTTAATCAAGGTTGGGCTTGAGGATAAGTTTCATCAGTATCCTGCTACTTTATCAGGCGGACAGCAGCAGCGTGTCGGAATTGCTCGGGCACTTGCTGTGAACCCGCACGCCATTTTATTTGATGAACCGACATCGGCACTGGATCCAGAGTGGGTCTCTGAAGTTCTTCAAGTAATAAAAGATATTGCCCAACAAAAAACAACGATGATTATCGTGACACATGAAATGAAATTTGCCGAAGAAGTAGCCAATCGGGTGATTTTTATGGCGGACGGAAATATTGTTGAAGAAAATGGACCAAAAGAAATTTTTCATAACCCGAAAAATGAAAGAACAAAGCAATTCTTAAAAACATTGAAAAGAGATGAATAGCAATCATGAATATGTCTCATGAACTATTAAGTGATTTAATTGAAAAACGAAGATATTTACATGAGAATCCAGAACTTGCTTTTGAGGAATTCAATACGACTGAACATATTAAAAAGTGGTTAGTGGAGCATGATATTTCTATCCTGCCGCTTGATTTAGAAACGGGTATAGTTGCAGAGGTCAAAGGCTCATTTGATGGACCAGCCATTGCGATTCGTGCGGATATTGATGCTTTGCCTATTAAAGAACAAACGGATGTGCCATTTAAGTCAAAATATGAAGACAAAATGCATGCATGTGGTCATGACTTTCACACAACTTCAATATTAGGGGCAGCCATTCTTTTAAACAGCCAGAAAGAAAAGTTACATGGGACAGTAAGGTTTATTTTCCAAGCTGCGGAAGAAGTTGCCCAAGGTGCGAAGAAGTTTGTTGAAAAGGGTGCTTTAGAAGGCGTCTCTTCTATATTCGGTATGCATAATAAACCAGATTTGCCTGTGGGAACCATTGGTGTGAAATCAGGTGGCCTCATGGCAAGTGTTGATAAGTTTGAAATAAAGTTTATTGGCGTAGGCGGTCATGCGGGGATACCTCATAATGCGATTGATCCGATTGTTATTGCGAGTCAATATGTAACGGCCGTACAATCAATTGTTGCTAGAAGAATGGATCTGTTTGATAATGCAGTCGTTAGTATCACTAGTATTCATGGCGGAAATACATGGAATGTAATTCCGGATGTTGTTACACTCGAAGGAACGGTTCGTACGTTCCAGCCTAAGGCACGTGAAGCGATTCCGGGTTTAATGAAGAAATTGGCTGAATCGATTGCAGAAGGAAATGGCGGTTCGGTTGAATTTAATTGGGAAGATTACTTGCCAGTGGTAAATAATGATCCGAAATTTGAAGAAATCATTCGTGCGACTGTCGTTGAAAGTGGTTATGAGGTTGCGGAGGCAGTACCGAGTGCAGGCGGGGAAGACTTCGCGTTTTACCAAACGTACATTCCAGGCTTTTTTGTTTGGATGGGAGTAGATGGACCTCAAGAGTGGCATCATCCTCAGTATGACTTAAAGGAAGACGCGATTAAAGTTGCTTCCGAGTTTTTCGCTAATTTAGCGATAAAAGTTTTAGAAAATGAATGATTTTACTAGATATATTGCTGGATTGATTCAAACCACTCCAGATTATGAACAGCTTGGAATAGTGACCAAAAGAAATTTGAAAAAGGGAGTTTTAGATTATTTTATATCTTGTTTTGCAAGTGTGAAATATGATCCAAACTTCCAAAATGTATTGAATACCGCGATTTACAGCAGCCTTGATAAGGCTGCTGTAATTGGTACGGAATCGAAGGTTCATCCTTATGATGCGTGCCTGATTAACGGGTATTCAGCACATGCCTTAGATTTGGATGATGTCCATTCTGAGATACGAGGACATCCCTCTGCGGTCATTTTAAGCTTATTATTCTCATTGGTAGAGGATAAGAAGGATATGAAATCAATCTATCAAGCTTATTTGATTGGGATTGAAGTCATGACCCGCTTTGCTAAGTTATTGGGCTCAGAGCATTATGAAAAAGGTTTTCATACAACAGCAACAGCGGGAGTGTATGGTGCGGTTGCTGCCGGGGCCCATTATTTGAAATTTTCTTCGGCTCAAATGACACAAGCTCTTAACTTATGTGTCTCTAAAATTAGCGGTTCTAGAAGTCATTTTGGAACATTGATTAAACCACTGCATGCAGGTTTGGCGGCTCAAAGTGCATGGCAGATTCTCCATCTTGTTAAGAAGAATGTCACCGGTAATGGAAATACGATTCTTTCAAAAAATGGATTGCTTTCTATGTACAATGAAAACGAGAGGAATCCGTGGAGGTTTTTTGAAAAATGGGGAGAGCCTTGGGCGATTGATACCCCTGGATTATGGTTTAAATTATATCCATGTTGTTCTGCCAATGCGCATGTGATAGATGCTGTGAAGGACATAAAAGCGAGGCATCGTTTTACAGCGAGTGAAGTTGCCTCTGTCGATTTATATTTTCCTCCAAGAGGAGATGCTGCTCTGGTTTATACATATCCTGAAAATGGAGAACAAGGGCGCTTTAGTGCTGAATATTGCGCGGCTCTGCTAGTGCTGGGATATGATTTATCCATCGAAAATTTTACAGTAAACAATATTTCTGAGGAAGTCCGAGATGTCTTGGGCAAGATAGAACGAAAATACGATGAAAAGATCCCAAAGGCAGAAATTAGTTTTCCAAAGGGGAGATATTGTATAGCAGAGATTTTCCTAAAGGACGGCCAAAAATTTGTTTCCAGAGTAGACGCACCAACCGGTTCACCAGGAAACCCACTAGAAATGGAAGATCTATTAAAAAAAGCCACTACTATATTAGGTCACCAGGCCGATTATATTATTGAACTTTTTTCGGCAGAACCGGAGTCTTGGGGAAAGCTTTTATAGGGATATTTTATTCTGATATGGTTCCAAATTAGAGGTTTTCGATTAGTTCTTTGAACTGTTGGGAAGCCTCTTTTTTGTTGAATTAGAAGGTATAGAGCGGGGGCAATAGAAAATGTCTGGGTCTTCAGGCGTGACTTTTTATAAATTCTGGTGGTTGACCGGTACAAAATAACCAATTTCTTCTTTTTTATAGAATAATAAAAAAATAGCTTTTATAATAAATAGGAAAATAGAGGGAAATGAGAATATTGGGACCGCGGGGACGGTTCTTGTGGCAATAACTAGCTTTATTTGGACCAAAAGAACCGTCCCCATGGCAATAAAAAAGCAGGTGATGAAGTGAGTATTAACGTTAATTTGGCAGCTTCGCAGGCAAATAAAATCAACGATTATTCCTCTAAACTACTTGAGGTTAAGAACAACTTAAATAGGGTAAAAGGGAATCTCAACAATGGCTGGAACGCACAAGAAATGATTTATATAAACCAAAGTATTGACAGTATAAATCGGGAAGTTGCTGCACTGTCTTCTAAGCTGGATTCAATAGGGTCAGATGTTCTCTCAGGTGCACAGCAAATTCAGCGTCAAGAAGAAGCAGAGGCAAGAGCAAAGGCGGAGGCAGAAGCGAAGGCAAAAGCAGAGGCTGAAAAAAAGGCAAATACTGTCGGAAACTAAATTAGTAGAGTAAATGGAGGTGCTATAAATTGCCGCCCATAAAAATTCAAACAGAATATATTAAACAGGCTGGTGCCAGTATTGGTCCTATGTCACAAAAAGTATCAGGAATTAGTGATGGTTTAAGCGCGCTGAGGTATTCTATTGATCATGAAATCATGAACCGGGGGAATTTACGTTCGAGATTCTATGCTGCCATTACGTCAGCAAATCAATTAGAGACGCGGATAAGAAACTTGGACCGGTTTATTGCTCAATCCATGGATCAGTATTGCAGGACGGAGACTGAGCTAACGAAAAAGTCGGAATCTGCCATAACTCCTGAATCTAAGAAATCAACTATTGCTAGTATCTTGAATGTCTTTAACTACATCAATGGAAAACTTAGTATCGGGGATGCCGCCTTAGTTGGCACACAACTGTTCACAATTGCACTTAGTGCTGGGATTTCTCGGAAGCTGAAAATTAATTACATAGGCGGGAAGCCAACGTTTTGGAAGAAGATTAAGGGTGATTATAAATTTACAGTAGGAGCTCATCCATCCTGGAAAAGCAGGGGAAGAGGAAGATATGATTCTAAACTCGCACGTGCGATCTACAATTTTTCAAAATCGAGCCCTGCGAATCCGATCGTAAAGCAACTTCAAAAGATAGCAGCCTCTTATAATAATCCTTCAGCTCTATTAAAGCACGCTGCTGGTTATCCAAAAAATTTGAATCTGTTAAAAGCGGATACCTTATCTGGTACATTCCAAAAACGAATAACGACGGGTACAAAGGAAATTGCTGAGCACCTAATCGATGCCAAGGGTTGGACCAAGGTGGCAAAGAAAGTCCCATATGTTGGCTGGGGAATATCAATCGCAGCAAACACTGCAGAGTTTGTTGACCCTGACAATGCAGGTAAGACCAGTGGTGAAATAACCGGACGCGCAGTTGCTGGCCTTACCGCTGATTTTGTCGCAATCAGTGGAGGCGCTAAAGTGGGTGCGATGATTGGGAGCGTGGGTGGCCCTGTCGGAATCGTAGTTGGTGGTGCCGTTGGTGCCTTAGTCGGCGGAGTCGGAAGTATTGTCTTTGAAGACCAGATTAAATCTGTCGGCGAAAAGGCAGGAGGAGCAATTGAGGAAGGAATTAAAGATATAGGTGCGGGGATTAATAACACTTTTAAATCCGTAGGAAGCTGGTTCAACTAAAAACGTTTTTTTTTTAAGAAAGCGAGAAATCTTTAGCAAATCTTTTAATAAAGGATAAGGATGAAACATGACTTTAGAAACGATGAAACTGATTCAAGGCTTATTATCCTATTATTTGAGTATTCAAATAATGTTTAGTATCTTGGTATTTTTACTCGGAAGGATTGTACTTGATGTTTATGAAACAGGTGTTTATGAAAATCCTAAAACGGTATTCCAACGGACGCTTACGGTTATAACCAATGCTTTTCTTGGTATAGGACCTTATCTAAACAAGAAATTTTTAAAGCACTCTTTCTTAAAAAGAAAGTTCTTTATGTTGATTTCTATAGTTGTCCAAATTATTGCCTCTATTATTGTTTATTATCTGATTAAAAATCTACTTCGGGCGATTTTTCTATAATCGAGAACAGTGACCAGGGGGACGGTTCTTGTGGCAAAACTTGCTCTTTCAAAAAACCGTGAGAACCGTCCCTATGGTTCGAAAAGGAATGTGAAATAAATGGATTATATTATGACTTGTACATCAGCTGAGCTTGCGCTCTTAGTTACTCTAAGTGGATATCCTGGTGTAGCAAAGGGTATTGCGGAGGCTTCGGTTGGAGAAAAGAGCCAAAAAGAATGGGATTCCATTATGGAAGTGACGACTCACCAATTAATCCTAAAGCAGCTCTGGGATGACGAAAGAGAGTTAAAGGGAGAGATTCCATTAAGGGATGAAATTCAGCAATTTATTCAGAGCTATGTCGAATCGAAATGGATGATTCGCTGCTCGAATAAAGGGCAATCGAACATTCTAATGATTCATCATGTTGAAAAGGATACATGGATGACTCATATCATCGATCGAGACATTATCCACGAATTTGCCTATGTCAAAGGTGCTGATATTCCAAACGTAATACGAAACTATTATTCTTTTTCGGAAGAGGGTATTGAAGGTGCCCAGCTGTTTCAGCTATCCGACCAGGCATTCGATTTGCTGAGTGAACACCATAACGTAAAGAAAGTAAGAAAAATAAGCCGTTTTTCCCCTGAAGAAGAACAGAGCTTTCGATTGTTTGTCGATGATTTAGAAGCGCAGACTTGGTCTCTTTATAATATTTCAATGTTTTATCATCCAAGTATTGAAAGAGACCCCATTCTTGAAAATATTGTCTTCTTTCTTCCCTCTGCAAAAGGGATATGGGTCGTCGAATATACGGACCATCCGACTGTACCAGTAAAGGTTGCATTAAATACGTTTGAGCAGTGGTGTGATTTATTAAATGGTGTAGGGCTTGAAGCTTCAAGTGTGAATAGTTGAAAATGAAAATCCATGTGAGCAGCCTCATATGGATTTTTTTGTTATAAAAAAATTGTTTATACGGTTCTTTCTTCACATGTAACCTAACGAAAAGTACTAGGAATAAAAGGCTAGAAGGGCTCTATACCGGTAGTTATGTGGAAGAGGAAGGTTTTTGCCAAATTGTGTCTAAAGTATGACGGACCAAGTAGAAAATTGCTTTATAATAACAAATATAGGAAATTGTTTCTACTAGAGCTACTTTGGCTTGATATAGGGAGAGAATTATTTTGATAGTAACGCTGTTTGATAGAGGTAAAGCATTTCATCTGGTGTTACCTGAAAAAATAACTGGGAGATACCTTCTCACGACAGTTGATAAAGATGGTAATACGCTTGAATTAATGGCGATTGAAGCGGAAGACGGTAAGTGGTTTGTAAAATCAAATAAATATGCCTACCTAAAGGGCGCTGCTGGTGAAAAGGTTGGAAAAATTCCGGTAGAGCCTTTTATGACGTATACGATCTATCGTGCTGAGGATTCGTCGGCGCTTTTATATGTGGAGCCAGCAAGTGAAGGACGGAAAGAGTTTACAAGACATATGGTTTCAGCAGATGTGATTAAGATTGGTCGGGCAAAGGATAACGATATTTGTTTTACCGACAAGTTGGTATCCAGTTTACACTGTTCGGTTGTATACGATGGGAAAGGTCAAGCTGTAATCCGGGACCATAATAGTTCAAATGGCACCTATGTCAATGGTGAAAGAATTAAGGAAAAAGTGCTCGAAATTGGCGATGTGATTTCGATTATGGGCTTACGGATTGTTTACAATGGAAGATTGCTTTCACTAAATAATCCCCATCAAATAGTGTTTTTAAATCGAAACGCTTTTAAACCTTTTGTTGTGGAACAGCCAATTGTCCAAGAGGATGAGGATCTCGATGATTTCTTAATCGAAGAAGAACAGGATGAATTGTTTTATCGTTCACCGAGGTTTAAACGGGATATTGAACGAAAGACCATCAAAATTGATCCGCCGCCGCAGCAAAATAATTCCGAAGAAACACCTTTAATGCTGATGCTTGGACCGTCAATTACGATGGGGATGGCTTCGTTGTTTACAGGTATATTTGCGGTCCAAAATGTGATGCGGACAAATGGGGATATTATGTATGCAATGCCTACACTTATCATGTCATTAAGTATGATGATTGGGATGATTCTTTGGCCGATTTTAACAAAAAGGCATGAGAAGAAAAGGCGGATGGAGCAGGAGAAAATACGTCAGGAAAAATATAGCAAGTACATAGAAGAGATGAAACAAGTGGTGGAGGACGAATGCAAGTATCAGAGTGAGATTTTGCATGAAAATCATATTCCCCTTTACCTTTGCTTGAAAAGGATTCGTAATCGTGAACGTAATTTGTGGGAACGGACGCTAGGACAAAATGATTTTCTCAAAATAAGGGTCGGTTTAGGAGATTTGCCCTTAGATGCGGAAATCAAATATCCTGAGAAGAAATTTACGCTTGAGGATGACAACCTCCAAGATGAATTGTATCAGTGGGTAGAATCTCCTCAAATCTTAAGACAGGTGCCTGTCACCCTATCGCTTACGGATGAGCGCGTAAGCGGGATTATTGGAAAAAGGGATTTAGTTGTTGAGTTCGCGAAGGGAATTATTTTTCAATTAGCGGCCTTACATAGTTACGATGAATGTAAATTCGTGTTTCTTTACGATAACGAAGAACATGATTGTTGGAAGTTCGTCAAGTGGCTGCCGCATGTCTGGGATGAGGGCAAGAATGTCCGCTTTATCGCCTCCGATGCGAATGAAATAAAGGAGCTTTCTGCTTATTTTGAAAAAGAAATCACCCATCGAGCTAGCCTGGCTAACAGTAATGAAGCGGATATTAAGCAGCATTATGTTGTTTTTTCGATGAGCAAAGAGTTAGCAGGAAAAGCTGAAATGGTGAATTTACTTTTAAAGGAAAAGAAAGAGATTGGCTTCAGCTTGATTACCTTATACGACAGTTTGGAAATGCTGCCGAAGGAATGCACCAATGTCGTTGAGCTTAATGACAAAATCAGCAAAATCTTCGATAAAGACGATATCTCAGGAAAGTATCAAAACTTTGCTGCCGATATTTTTTTACAGCAGGACGCAGAACCCATTGCCGTAGAGTTGGCCAATATCCAGCTGGCATCTTCTGTGAAAGCCTACACACTTCCTGATATGATCACCTTTTTAGAAATGTTTGGCGTTGGAAAAGTGGAGCATTTAAATGCGCCGACTCGATGGAAGGAAAATAATCCGACCCAGAGTATTGAAACACAGATTGGTGTTAACCAGAATGGTGAGCCCTTCAAGCTTGATCTTCATGAGAAATACCATGGTCCACATGGATTGATTGCAGGTATGACTGGTTCTGGTAAGAGTGAGTTTATTATGACCTTCATCTTATCTTTAGCGGTAAATTACCACCCAGATGAAGTCGCCTTTATTTTAATAGATTATAAGGGCGGGGGGATGGCCAATGCCTTCCTGAACCTGCCGCATCTAGCAGGGACGATTACTAACCTTGATGGGGCGGCTGTCAAACGATCACTGATTAGTATTCAAAGTGAACTAAAGCGGCGTCAGGCTATTTTCAGCGAAACAAGCAGAAGGCTGAATGAAAGCAATATTGATATTTATAAGTACCAAAAGTTATACCGTGAAGGTGCGGTTTCCGAGCCATTACAACATTTATTCATGATTTCCGATGAGTTTGCCGAATTAAAAACGCAGCAGCCTGAATTTATGGATCAGCTGGTCAGTGCTGCTAGGATTGGAAGAAGCTTGGGTGTCCATTTAATCTTAGCGACACAAAAGCCTTCTGGGGTTGTTGATGATCAAATTTGGAGTAACAGTAAATTCCGTATCAGTCTTAAGGTTCAGGAAAAGGCGGACAGTATGGAAGTCATTAAACGTCCGGATGCGGCAGAATTATCACAGACGGGTCGTTTCTACTTGCAAGTGGGCTATAACGAATTGTTTGAACTTGGTCAATCTGCCTGGGCAGGGGCTCCGTATTACCCTGCAGATAAGGTAGAAAAAACGAAAGATGATGGGATTTCGGTGATAGATAATTTAGGACGCGTGATGAAATCGGCAAGAATCGATAAGCGGAAAGATACAATCAAAAAACCAGCGAGTCAAATTGATGAAGTCACCAACTATCTAGCAAATCTAGCAAAACAAGAAAATATTAAAGTAAGACAGCTTTGGTTAGATCCAATCCCAGCTGACATCTATCTGGATGAATTAAAAGAGAAGTATCGTGAGACAGGCTCACAGCAGTTTGAACTTAATCCTGTGATTGGCGAATATGATGATCCAGCAAATCAGCGCCAGGCAGTGCTAAGGCTGCCAATCACCCAAGAAGGGAATACCGTCGTATATGGGGTGGCTGGAAGCGGGAAAACAACCTTCTTAACCTCGCTTATCTATTCTTTGATGGAAGAACACACGCCTGAAGAAGTAAATCTCTATTTACTAGACTTTGGTTCAGAAACATTAAGCTGGTATCGTGAGTCACCGCATGTCGGTGATGTGCTGCTGTCACATGAAGGGGAAAAAATCGATAATCTCTTTAAAATGATGACTAGTGAAATCGCTGCGAGAAAGAAACAATTCGCAAATTTTGGGGGAGACTTCAAAGTCTTCAATCAGCAGTCGAACGAAAAAGTACCTTCGATTGTGTTGTTGATTCACAATTACTCTGCGTTTTCAGAGATGTATGAACACTATGAGGAAGCCATTTCATTTTTAACGCGAGAAGGAACGAAGTATGGAATCTACTTCGTGGTAACCGCGTTAAACACGGGTGCAATTCGATACCGTCTTCGGCAGAACTTCAAGCAACTGTTTGTCTTGCAGCTGAATGACACAACCGAATATTCTGGTGTGTTAGGCAATGTTGATGGTGTCTATCCATCGAAAAATAAAGGAAGAGGAATTTTCAAAACAGAGAATGTATATGAATTCCAAGTTGCTCAAATTTCAAAAGAAGCATCGGACTTGTACGGCTTTGTTACATGTTTTTGCAGTGAGCACCAGCAGAAATGGAACAAGAATTCAGCAAAACGAATTCCGATTCTTCCAGATCAAGTGGATATCAAGTATTTACAGGATGAAATTCGCTTCAATCAAACAAATAAAATACCAATTGGGGTCGAGAAGGACTCATTAAGTATCTATCCTTATGATTTTACTGCTTCAGCGATCAATCTCGTAACTTCGCTTACGGGTGATGAATGCTCTGCGTTCATGCAAGGGCTTGCCGAGGTTATCACGATGAAGGACAGCAGAGAAGTAATTGTCATCGACGCTGATGGCAGCTTTGTTTATGACGGCAGCCGCACGTATCAGTATGTGATCGGGCAAAAGCCGATAGAAGAGATGATTGTCTATTTATTTACCACATTAGTGTACCGCAACAACACAACAAAGGATGCAATCACAGAAGGCAAGCCAGCACCGGTGTTTGAAAATATCACCTGTATCATCCATTCTTTCACAGAATTGAATGCACAGCTATCCGATGATGGAAAAGATAAACTGAAGGTCTTTTTAGAACGAGTAAATGGACTGAATGTGACGATTATCTTCTCTGAGCCAATCGATAAACTAAGCTCATACACATATGAACCTTGGTTCCAAAAACAAGTATCAATGAGTGACGCACTTTGGGCAGGAAATGGTATTGCCGATCAATACACACTCAAAATCAATAAAATTACCAATGATATGTATGGTGAATTAGCAGAAGACTTTGGTTATGTAGTAAACAAAGGAAAGGTAAAGCTAGTAAAACTCCTGACCACTGCAGCAAGTGAAGAGGAGGCGGTGCAATATGCATAAGATTTTAGTCGAGATTTATAACCCAGCTTCGAACGACATTTATGACGTATTTATACCGCTGAAAAGTCCTGTTTATGAAGTAGTCTATCTGCTAACACATACAATCTCTGACCTTTCACAAGGGCATTACAAGGCAACAGAACAAAGTATTCTATGTGATCGGCAAACAGGGGATCTATTTGATATCAACAAAACCATCGAAGAAATTGGTTTAAAAAATGGATCCAAGCTAATGTTACTGTGAGTTTATCAAGAGCAATGGCACGGCGCGAGATTGCTCTACTTAAAGTCCTGCTAAAGGAAGGTGCACAATGAAAATAACAAAGAAGGTACGATCCATCCTTCTTCCATTCGTTCTATTAATAGGAGTGACAGGCTGTATGAGTGAGAAATCTTCAGAGAACGAGATACTGACATATTTAGAAGAGACCTATAATGAAACCTTTGAAGTGGAAACCTTTAAGGAAGGAAGCACCATTTTTAAAAACATGTACGGTGCCGATAAAGTGATCGTTCATCCGAAGGGTAAGCCTGAGCATGTCTTTTTAGCAGGTGAAGATAGAGACCATGAAGGGGAATATTACGATAACTATGTGTTATCTAAATGGTCGGATGAACTGACAAAAAGGTTAAAACCTGAAATTAGCAATCTTCTGCCAGAGGACGCTGAATATAGGGTTTTGTTATTTGTCGAGGACGGAAAATACGATAGCTCCATGAAGGATATGTCTGTCGATGATTATCTTGCAAAGGTAAATAATGATGTAAGTATTGAGTTAAAGGCAGCTATTAAAAGCGCAGGGAACCCAAATGTAACGGGCTATAATGAACCAATTTATCAGCTGTTACAGGTGGTTAAACAAATGGATGTAAAATCAAGCCGTGTTTCAGTAGGATTTGTTGACAGCGCAGCGGATATTTCCGATTATATTCGAACCTCAAGTGTTAACAATACACCTTGGTCAAATTTGGATGCAAAAGTTTACGCAACGATCATGGTTGATAAACGTTTTGAAATATCTGATGCAAGTCAAATAGAAGAATATTATAAAGCGTTTAAGGAGTGATACCATGTCACTTTCTAACTTAAATGATGAAGAGAAAAATGTTCTTCTCCAGTTATCTTATTTTGACTTACCAGGAGATTTATCTGGCTTGACGGTTAAGGAAATATGGGAGGAAGCAATGCGAACTCCTAATAACGGCGGAGAGGCCAGAAGAATCAAGCTTGAGGAGTATTTTACTTCTGATACACACAAAAACTCCAGTTTGGCTGAGGTTACACTCCAAGGGTATCAAAACAACAATCCAACAATGAGCGGCGAGTCGGAATCAGGCTTTGTTGGCTATGCATGGGGTGACAAAACAGGTAATGCAGCAGCTGTTTATCGAGGCAGTGAGGATTTTAAAAATTGGGACCATTTTAAAACCGATTGGGTATCAAATGGATCCGCGGGGATTGGAAATGAAATCGAGCAGCAAAAGGAAGCCAATCACTTCTATGAGGAATTTGTAAAGGGTGCAGCGGGAGAAAAGTTAATCGTTGGTCATTCAAAGGGTGGCAATTTAGCTTCATATGTTTTTGTAAATAACTTAGCTGATCACCCTAGTGGCTATGTGGTCAACGGTGCTCCATTATTTTGGCCAAGTTTAACCGAGGAACAACAAGAAGCATTAAAAAGTAATAAATTTGATTTTATTGCCTATGAAGGTGACTTTGTACATGATCTAGGGTTTGCACCTTATGTTGATAAGACAGTTGCGATTAATAAAGAGGACTATGATGATCCATTTTATCCACATTATGAAACGAGTGTAAACTTCGCCAATGGCTCATTTGAAAAGTCCCGGCAAGGATCGATTTTTGCACCTAATGATATTAATCCAGAGGTAATTAAGTTTGCAATTGTAAATGCCATAAATGAAGTAAGAGAAGCCTATAAGGCAGAGTTAGCCATTACAAACGCAGCATTAATGGTTATCCATGCTACTTGGAAAGGCATGGAAGCAGCTGCGAAACGTGTGGCCGATGGCTGTGTAGCGTTCTTCTCTGGATTGAAGAATATCACCTCCAAGGTAATCGATGATCTAAAAGGTTTCTTCAGTTCCGTTAAAAAAATGGCGAAACGCCGCCTTCTCAATAGGACAGTCGGTGCCTTTACGGGAACCAGCTTCGCTGTCGAACCGTATCTTAAGGTGGATTTACATAGATTGTCCTATTATGCAGATAGATTAGAAGCGATAAAGCGAAAGACGAGTGCTTTGAATAATAGAATCGATGATTTGTATTTTGAAGCAGGGCTCTTTGGGCTGGACAACGTGTTGAAAGCAGATATTTTAACGACGTTTAACGGCACAATCAATCAAAATATTACCTATTTGAATACAGTAAAAGCTCTGCTGGAAAGAACCGAGTCCCTTTTAGTGAATAAAGCACGGTCAATCCAGTAGTGGTTCGGGGGAGCAAAATGGATAAGAATGTTCAAAACAAGGTTAGTAGTATTATTGCCGATATAAATGAGATTGCTAGAGAGTTAGAGGATATTTCACACAGTCTTGGCCGAGAGTTTAAAGGAATTGGCTCAATGAAGAGTGCACAAAGCCTGCAGCAAGCTGCGAATAAGTATCGTAATGTGACGCATGAGTTAAGGAAAATCTAGTTGATCCAGCACGGACAGCACTTTAAAGGAGGTGAGAAGAATGGCAAGAACAATCACAGTTGATCCAGCAAAGCTAGACATTGCTGCGGCGAAGATTGATCAGCAATCAGCTGATTATGAGCGTGTTTATAAAGCTCTTTTCAATGAGGTTGAAGGGATGCAGGCTGCTTGGCAAGGTACTGATAATTTAGCTTATGTAAACCAGATTAAAGGATTTATGGATGATTTCAATCAGATGACGAGTTTAATGAAGCAATACTCTGAGTTCTTAAAAGTAAGTGCACGTACTTATCGTGACACTCAAAATGAAGTCATTAATGGAGCAAGACGTTTAACGAACTAATCGAGTCATAATGCGAATGTGAGGTGGAAATCATGGCAGTTGAAGGAATCAAAATATCCTTAAATGAAGTTAGCAGTACAGCCAATCAAATCCGTAATTTAAACCAACAATTAACAGGCAGATTGGATGAGATGAAGAGAGAAATGAATGCTTTAGCGAATACATGGAATAGTGATGCATCGAATACGATTCGGAATAATTTCAATGCACTTACACCAAAGTTTGATAACTTCCGTGAAATTGTTGACAGCTATGCAAAGTTTTTAGATCAAACGGTAAATGCCTATAACTCTACAGAATCCGCAATCAACAGCAACGCGAGTGCATTTAAATAAGCCTGCAGGATTGTTCCTAACTCTCTTATTAGAGGAGAGTTAGGAACAACAACGTTTCGAAGAGCAAGGAATAACGGGTGCATGAAACCCTAAGGATGGAGACGATTAGGATGAAAACCGATTTGGAAAAACTTTTTTCAGGGATGTTAACGAAAGAACAGCTGATGACTCATTTAGTAAACATCGTCGATCATTTAGCTGAATTACAGAAAAATAGTGAAAATTTCGGTAACATTTTGCTAGACAAGAAACATATTTTTCTTGATCACTTTTCAAATAGATTAGTATTTATGTACCTTCCCGTAAAAGATAATGTCTTTGAAAAGGTATCAATGAGTGAATTCTTTAAAGAATTAATTGCTTCGACTTCCTATGATGAAAATGACGACTTACAGTTTTTCGTCAAGCTTCATAATTACCTTGCTTGTACCTCCGAACTCCAGTTGCAGGAGTTTAAGGAAAAACTAATTGAGTTTTCGGGCAGAAGTGGAAATAAAAAAGAGGCTGTTACCGAACCGAACACCAATTTTTACAGTCCGGGATTCATCACGCGTGCATTGGCACTTGCGGATGAGGGGACAACGGTTTTAGGAACATTTACTGAGCGGGACGACCAAGAAGAAGGTACAACCGCATTAGGGGTAGACAATGGTTTGGTGCTAAAGCCATTTCTCCTTGAAGAGGCAACAGGTGAAAAAATTGTTATAACAAAAGAAGTTTTTAAATTAGGAAGGGATCCTGAACAAGCCGATTATGCTTCGAACAATAAAGTGGTGGGGCGGATCCATGCAGAATTGATTACCTTTGATGGCGAATATTTTTTAATTGACAAACATTCAAGAAATGGCAGCTATCTTAACGGAGTCAAACTGTCCCCAAATGAAAAGATCAAAATTAAACATGAAGATCGAATAAAGCTTGCTAATCAGGAATTTGTTTTCAAATTGTTTTAAAAGGAGGTTAGCTAATGGCATTTTTAACAGCGCACCATACTGATGTTGGTATTAAAAAGAAAACCAATCAAGATGCCTTGTTACTAAAGACAGCCAAAACTCCGAAAGGTCCGGTCGCTCTCTTCATCGTCTGTGATGGGATGGGAGGCTTGTCGCACGGTGAACTGGCAAGTGCGACAGTCATTAGAGGAATGGCAGAGTGGTTCGATGCGGAAGTGCCAAGACTGTCGCACTCAGAGCATATTGAGGATGAAATCTATTCAGAAGTAGAAACGTGCATTAAACAATTGAATGAGAAAATCCTCCATTACGGTGAGACCTCAAAAGTGAAATTAGGGACTACTCTAACTGCACTTTTGATCGTTCACAATAAATATTATATTGCACAAATTGGGGATAGCCGGGCATATAGCATTTCTAATTCTCTTAACCAACTGACAAATGATCAAACAGTAGTGGCGAGGGAAGTGGCTCGCGGGAACATAACAGAAGAGCAGGCGAAAGTGGATCCTCGCAGAAATGTGCTGCTGCAATGTGTTGGGGCAACAAAGGAAATTGAAGTGGTTTTTTCCACGGGTGATGTCCAGGCAAACACGGTGTTTATGTTATGTTCGGATGGATTTTACCATCAAATCACGGAGGAAGAGTTAGCGCTGAATCTCAAACCAGAAACGATAAAGAATGATCAGCAATTGAAAGGTAAAGTTGTTCAGTTAGTAGAGTTAGTCAAGGCAAGGAAAGAAGTAGATAATATTTCGGTTGTAGCAGCAAAAGTTTTGTAAGCAGCGGGGGCGTTTTTACTTGATACAAATTGGATCGGTAATCGATGAAAGATATGAAATATTAAAGGAAATTGGCCGCGGCGGAATGAGTATCGTTTATTTGGCAATGGATAACAGGCTGAACAAATCTCTAGTGGTAAAGGATATCCGGAAAAGGGCGTCTAGTAATAACGAACTTCTCATCAACAGTTTGATTGTCGAGGCCAATATGCTTAAAGTTCTTGACCATGGAGCGCTGCCAAAAATCTACGATATTATTGAATCTGAAGGCGATATCTATGTGGTCATGGACTATATTGAAGGGGAGTCTTTAAAAGAGAAGCTGAAACGAGAAAAGACTATTTCAGCGAATCAGGTCATTGATTGGGCAAGGCAGCTAAGTGAAGTTCTAGAGTACTTACATACAAGAAAACCGTACCCGATTATTTATCGGGATATGAAACCAGATAATATTATGCTTACCCCTGAAGGGAAAATTAAGCTGATTGACTTTGGGATTGCAAGGGAATTCAAGGTTGAGAGTTCTACGGATACGACCAATTTAGGAACGAAATCCTATGCGGCACCCGAGCAAATGTCAGGCAAACAGACCGACGCACGCACGGATATTTATAGTTTAGGGGTTACCTTGTATCATCTTGTCACCGGTAAGAGTATAAATGAGCCGCCATTTGAGCTTAAGCCAATCCGCCATTGGGATGCTAGTCTGCCGGAAGGTCTTGAACATATTATTATCAAAGCCACTCAATCGGAGCCAACGAACCGCTATCAAAGCTGCAGTGAGCTATCCTACGATCTTGAAAATATTAACAAGCTGACAGCAGGGTATAAGAACAAGCTGAAGAAGAAGCTCTCACTCTTTCTTATTCCGGTTGTCCTGTGCCTTGCCTTTACGACCACAGCACTGTTTGGCTATAAAGGCGTGAAAAATACGCAGTTCCAGGATTATATGAGCTTAGTCAATGATAGCTCGGTTTATGCAATGGATGGCGAGGATAAGAAAGCCATTGAAATGTTAGAAAAAGCAATCACAACGGTCGATAAAGACCGGGCAGAGGCATACATTAATTTACTAGATTTATATAGCAATCGAAATGAAACAGATACGGGACTAGCAAAGATAGAAGCCTATATAGAGGATGAGTACGGAAATATCCATGAGAATAATGAGGTCCGCTTTAAGATGGGGATGACGTATTTCGATATCAAACATAACTACTCGGAGGCACTAAAGCATTTTAATCAGGTCGATCCGAAGGAAATTCCAGACGCCCAGTATTATGAAGCATTAGCAACAACGATGATTTCGATGAATATTGATTATAAAAGGTTTTCCGAATATCTGCTAGAGTTTGAAACGTTTAATGATAGGCTGCCAAATGAACGAAAGAAAATTGATAACTATAATTCATTAGCGAATATTTACATCTCCTATAAAGGACAAATTTCCGATGCCAATACAAAAGCCATTGAAATCGTTGGAAAAGCGTACGAAGTGCTGCGGTTAGTACAAAATGAGAACTTATTGATTAAGTATGAAGTGGATTTTGAACAAAAATTAGCGCAGGCCTTCTATAGCAGAGGTGTAAATTCAAAGGACAAAGTAACTGCCAGGGAAGATTTTGATCAGGCAATACAGCATTATCAAAACCTTTTGGATTTAAATGCAAGTAATGAAGAAGAAATTCTAGTCAAAATAGGTGTGATTTATCAAGAAATGGGTGACACAGCCCGTGCGGTTGAGAAATTCCAAGACGCGATAAAAGACAATCCAAAAAGTATCGAAGCGTATGTCAAACTTGGAAATCTATTGTTAGATATTGAACAAAGTAAAGAGGAAGGCAGCAGAAAGTATCAAGCAGCGAAGCTTGTTTATGAACAAGCAAAGGCACTGGATGGAGCAGGAGAGGATGAAGCCTTTAAAAAGCTAAATAGGAGGTTTGATAACCTTAGTATTAACTAGAAAGGGGAAGGGAAATGGAGTACCAGATTATGCTTTACGGAGGAATGACAGGTGCGCTGATTACCCTGGTCATCTCGATTATTCTCTACGTCAAAATGGGTATTGCGCAAGTGGTCGAGGACTTAACAGGTATAAGCCTTCGGAAAGGATTACATAAAAAGAAAAAAGCCCAAGAAGATTCAAATGAAAAGGTGCTGACGAAAGGAATCAGGTTAAAAAAGCAATATGCCAGGGAGGCTGCAGCTAGTCAAGAGACGGAGCTTATGAGCAGCGGGGTTGAGGAAACAGCCTTACTTGGTGATGGATTTATCGAAGAAACCTCATTGTTAACAGCTGACTTTGATGAAACAACCGTTTTATCGGCGGATGTGGAGGAAACTTCATTATTAATAGAGGAAAAGGAAATTTTCAAAAAAGAAGTGGATGTGATCGTAGTTCATTCCACCACGATTATCTAAGGGGAGTTTAGTAGAATGGCAGATAGTATAGCTAGAAAGTATAAAAGTAAAAAGAAGGTCATCTGGACATTAAGTGTTATCCTTTTGCTCATTTCAGTGTTTGTATTTGGCACAAATGCATTTTCGCTGGATGGGGCAAAGCGATATATCGTGTTTAATGAAGACAAATGGGATATGGAATCGAGGGATCAGCCAGACTGGATGACGAATAAAAGTAGTATTACCTTTAAGGTAGATTTAAAGGAAGACTTTGAGAATAACAGTCAGGGTGAAGGTATTACAGAGGCAGGAGCACCGTTTGTTGTTAAAGCTGCTTACCTAGGCAGTGAAGTCCCAACAGCAAAGGTCGAGGAAATAAAGGATCCGGAGCTAGGTTTTTTAGGGGAGTATTTGGTCACAATTCCATTACAGCCAGATAGCAGCGATGGCCATTTACAGGTGTCGGTGGAATTTGCAGAGGAGAATGCATGGAATATCCCTGTATCAACTAACACGTTTACAATTGATCGAGATGCCACTAAACCTATAGTAAATGCTACTCCTATGTTTGAAGATGGCAGATTTGAGGAAGGCGGGTTTACAAACAAGCCAGTCTCCTTGAGTATTAAAGTAAATGACAGCAACTTTACTCCGGGGAAGGATACGATTTCAATTTTAAAAGATGGGATTGCCTACGAACCAGTACAAGCACCTGTCTGGAA
Source organism: Bacillus sp. CZDM1 (assembly GCF_055502545.1). Lineage (NCBI taxonomy): Bacteria > Bacillati > Bacillota > Bacilli > Caryophanales > Bacillaceae > Bacillus > Bacillus sp. CZDM1. The sequence goes on from NZ_JBUESO010000013.1 coordinate 125,739, forward strand.
AGAGAATGAAACGTCCCTAACCTTTGAAAATACTGGGTTTTATGAAGTAACGATTGTTGCCGCTGATAAAGCAGGAAATAAAAGTGATTCAACAAAAGTGAATTTTGGTATCGTGAAACAAGGTCCACGATTAACAATAAAAGATAAAAACGACAATGGTTTGTATAAAAATGTTGAACTGATAATTGAGAGTGACATTCTTATTTATGAGGCAACGGCATCCATTGAGAAGATGATTAATGGCGAAAAGACAACAGAAGTGAAGAGTTTCGAGAGTAAAGGTAAAAATGCTGTCCTTTCCTTGACGGAGGATGGTGCTTACAAGGTAAGTGTAACAGTAAAAGATCGACAAAATATGGATCCAGGACATCAGTTAGGAGTCACCAGTTTTACGATTGATCAAACAGCACCGGTCCTAGCCATTAACGGTGTTAATGATCAAGGTGAATACAGTGAATCCAAAGAAGCAGTAATCAGTGTGACCGATGCCAATGTCGATGAAAGTAATACAGAGCTTAAGATAACGGCAGGAAACCAAGTAATTACTTATAAGGATGAAGATGCCTACAAAACACATTCTTTTACCGAGGAAGGTGTTTATGTCCTTGATTTAAGCGCTACAGATAAAGCTGGGAATACCGCAGCTAAAAAAGTGACGTTTATTATTGATAAGTCTGCCCCAACACTGGAAATCACAGGAGTAAAGGCGGGAGAATTTTACAACTCTGATAAAACCAAAAAGGAAGTAACGGTATCAGTTGAAGATTTAACTCTTGATTTAAAGCAAACAGCTTTAAAGGTAGAGAAGGATGGAGCTGCCTATTCAGAAAGTATTCAGTTGAATAGCGTATCAGACGCAAAGGCGGTGGCGAGACATACCTTTACCGCTGAAGGGAAATATAAAATTACCCTCAATTCAACAGATAAACTAGGACAAGCTGCACCAGCAAAATCAGTTTCTTTTACAATTGATAATACCAATCCGAAAGCGGTTGTTACCCTTGATGATACGGTAATGGCAGAAGATGAACGAGTGGTTGATGGCGAGAAAACAGTAAAAATAACGGTAACTGATAAGCATCATGAGTTTTTCAATGTAAGTGTAAAGAAAAATGGACAAGAATATGTGATTGATCCATTCGTTCAAGCTGGTGAAAACGTTGTAACACAACATTTATTGAAAGAAGATGGAGTCTATGAAATATCAGTAGATTCTAAAGATAAAGCTGGGAATGAGACGATTTTAACGAAAACCATTACGATTGATACGGGCAAACCTGATATTCATTTTAATGGGGTTAAACATCAGGAACATTACAACAGTGAAACAGTGGATGTAACCGTAAGCGTCAATGATTTCACATTTGATAAAAAGAAAACAACCCTTGAAATGACAAGAACAAATGGTGATCAGGTCACTGAACTTAAACCAGGCAGCTGGGATATCTATGATTACTTAAAGTGGCTATATAAAGGTGAAATGAACCTGACTTTCACAGAGGAAGGTGTTTATCAACTTAAAGTCACCGCAGAAGACAGATTCGGAAAGACGAGCTCGAAAACCATAGAGTTTACCATCGATAGAACTGCACCAAAGGTTGATATCACTGGAATTAATGAAGGTGCTTTTGTTAAAAGCGGTGAGGTTATCATCGGGGTTAACGAATACTACTATGAAACAAACCATGTAACCGTCACAGTTCTGAAAGATGATAGTGAAAAAGAAGAAACGTTGGTGAATACAGGTGAAAAATCGGAACTCGCACTGAAATTTACGGAAGACGGGGATTATCAGATTAAGGTAAGTGCGGAAGACAAGGCTGGAAACAAAGCCACAGCCGAAGCTTCCGACTTGGAGTTAATGTTCACGGTCGATAGTATTAAACCTGTAATCGAAATTATCGACGTGAATACCAATGAAGCAGTGAAGAATCATTCCTACGACGCTGAGAGCAAACCTGTTTCAATCTTTGTAAATGAACATAATTTTGCTAACAACAAGGTCCAGTATGAGGTAATAGAAAAAAATACAGTTACGAATGAAAGTAAAAGTATTTGGATTGGTGATTGGCGAAACTTTGCTGAGATATCCAGTCTTACCTACAATTTTAAAGATGACTATGAGTATTCCATCAAGGTGATTTCGGAAGACGCAGCTGGAAACAAAGCAGACGAAAAATCCGTAACTTTTACTATCGATACGATTAATCCGTTATTAGCCACGGATGGTATCGAAGATGATAGGAATTACCAAAGTACGAAAGCATCATTTTGGGTGAAAGATACAAACATCGACATTTCCAATACAAAGTTGAACGTATTAAAAGACGGGGAGCCTTATAGCATTGGTGATATGGCATTAAGTTATAACACAGAAGGTTCACTAAGCTATACGTTTAAAGAAGAAGGAAATTATACAGTGACTTTAGAATCAAGTGATAAAGCAAAGCGGAAAAGCATCCATGGACCCATTCGTTTTATTATTGATTCAACCAAGCCTGTTGTAAAAGTCGAAGGGGTGGAGGATCACTCTTTTAACCCTGCGAACAAAAACGTAACCGTATCAATTAATGAGAAGAATTTTTCAACAAATAATGTTGAAATGGCAGTAACAAAAGATAACAAGCCATATGATTTGGGTAACTTCATCACGAATCAAAAGCAGCTTTCCATAATTGGCCATCATTTTACACAAGATGGATTGTATTCAATCCTTGTTAAGTCGATAGATAAGGCTGGCAATGGACCAGTCACTGTTAACCGGACATTCACGATTGATAAAACAAAACCAGCTATCGAAATTACGGGTGTCAATAAAGATGCGTTTTACAATGAGGATAAGCAGGTGAATGTCGCCATTCGTGATGTGAATTTAGACATTAACAAAGTAACAGTAACAAGAGATGGTGCCCGTTACAATATGGGAGCTTTCTCTGTCAGCCATAACACCGCATCCTTGAGTCACAATTTTAGCGGTGAAGGCGACTATGATGTTTTGGTAGAAGCGACTGATAAAGCCGGAAATAGCTTCTCGCAGCAAGTGAGCTTCACGATTGATAAGACGAAACCAGTTATCACTCCTAAATTTAAAGGGCAAAATAGAGTCATAAAAGACGGAGAATATATTAATGAGATATTCACGCCGGAATTTGCCTTAGATCAGAAAGATGATTCAATCGTTTCCGTTACCTTAAACGGTGCGAATACGGGCAGAACAGCGCCGACTGCATCGAAGGAAATGGCTTATCACTTTAACGTTTTGGCACGGGATAAAGCAGGAAATGAAACGACATTGGAAATAAGGTTTACCGTAGATACGACCAAACCAACATTATCGATTACCGGTATCCTTGATGGATTCTTTAATGAGAATCTAGAACCCGTTGTTACGTATTCTGATATTCATTTAGATTCAAGCAGAACCTTTGTAACGTTAAATGGTGCTCCTTACAAAAACGGAACGAAACTAGACTTGGAAAAGGACTATGTATTCAAAGCAACCGTAACAGATTTAGCGAACAATGTAAGTACGCGAACCATCGTCTTTACGATTGATAAAACGTCACCGGTCATTAAGTTTAAAGAACCTGTTTCAAATAGGTATTTTAATAAGGATATAATACCAGAACTACTGATTGAGGATTTGAACGAATATGACATCATAGCCCTTACCTTGGACGGCAGGGAATATAATCTTGGAGATCCCATTACTTCAGATGGTAAACATGTTTTGTTCTTCGAGGTAAAGGATAAGGCAGGGAATATTAAGCAATTAAGTGTCGAGTTTATTATTGATAAAAAGGCACCAAAGATAATTTACGATGGAATTCAGCAGAATGAGCAATACTATGAGGCTGTCAAAGCGGAAATTCGCCTTGATAATCCGAGCGATTCTATCAAATCAATAATGGTAAATGGCAAGGTTTCTAACTTTGAAGAGTCAACCGATGAAAATGGTATTACCGTCTTTACGTCTACTTTCTCAGAAATCAATTCGTATAAAGTGGAAGTGACAGCGGTGGATGATGCGGAAAATGAAACGACTACCGTCATTCCGTTTGAAATTGTTGAGAAAACAGCTTTAGTGAAGTTTTACGAAAATAAACCATTGTTTGCAGGCTCGTTAATTGGGCTATTCGGATTAATGGGAATGGGAATTACTGTTTTAGTTAGAAGAAAGAAAACAGCAGCAGTTGAGGAATAAAGCCAGCGGAAGGCTGTGAATGATGAAAATATCATTTACAGCCTTTTTCTATGTGTTGCAGAAGAAAATTATCGTTATATATGAAACATTCGCGGTGCTCATCCGTCTAATATTTATTGGAATTTTTGGTATTGCGTAACTTTTTACAGGAATTTTACAGTAAAAAATAGAATATACAGATATAATGTCTTAAAACGGAAAGACCCATGAGGAGGATGTAACTTGGCCCGTGAACAAATGAACCCAACGATAGAGAAGATTCTTATAAACATTGAAAAGGTTATGATTGGAAAAAGAAATGTAGCCGAGCTTAGCCTTATTGCCTTATTAGCAGAAGGGCATGTGCTGCTGGAAGATGTACCAGGTGTAGGAAAGACGATGATGGTCCGTGCACTTGCGAAGTCTGTTAATGCTAACTTCCGAAGGATCCAGTTTACTCCTGATCTATTACCCTCAGATGTGACCGGAATTTCAATCTATAATCCAAAGGAAATGGAATTCGAATTTCGACCAGGACCGTTGATGGGGAATATTATCCTCGCAGATGAAATTAACCGAACCTCACCCAAAACCCAGTCGGCTTTACTTGAAGGGATGGAGGAGGCAAGTGTAACGATTGATGGCGTTACCCATCGACTTCAAAAACCATTCTTTGTTATGGCAACCCAAAATCCAATCGAGTACGAAGGAACCTATCCACTGCCAGAAGCACAGCTTGACCGCTTTTTGTTGAAGATGAAAATGGGCTACCCAGAAGTAGATGAAGAGATAGAAGTTCTAAACAGGGCACAGAGAGTTCCACCTATCGAAGACCTTTATCCGGTCATTGACCTTGAAGGTTTACTCGCACTGCAAAAAGAAATAAAAGAAGTTTACGTGGATGATACGATAAAGCGCTATATTGTGGATATCGTTAACCAGACGAGACGCTTTCCTGGGGTTTACCTTGGCGCCAGTCCAAGGGGATCGATCGCTTTAATGAAAGCGGCACAAGCTTATGCCTTCATGTACGGCCGTGACTTTTGTCTTCCGGATGATATCCAGTATTTAGCACCATTTGTATTATCGCACCGAATTATTTTGAAATCAGAAGCAAGGTTTGAAGGAATTACAGCAGAAGAAATTGTCAACCGAGTGATTGCTAGAATTCCGGTGCCCGTCCAAAGGCTTGTGAAGTAATGATGAAGAAATTGTGGAGTCCATTCAAAAAAGTATGGAAGTTTGTTGTCTTACTATTTTTGATTGTGCTTACGTTTTCCTATGCGATGTTTCAAGGGGGATTTGTAAGCTGGTTTTTATTTTATAGTTTCATACCATTTGCTGTCTATTGTGTCGGCCTATCACTCTATTCGCTGAATGAGCTGGAAATTACTCGTGAAATTCCCCAAACAGAATATAATGCCGGTGAGTCTTTAACGGTTACTGTAAATGTGAAGAGAAACTCTATCTTTCCTATCTTCTATTTACTTATTGAAGATAAATTATCGGAAACACTTTCTCGTTCTTCTCAGAAGAAGAAATCAAAGGCACTAGTATTACCTGGTTTTAAGAAGGAATTTTCCTATGAATATAGGATTGATAGTCTGCCGCGGGGTGAGCATATATTCAATAGCTTTATCGTTCGAACAGGTGACCTTCTAGGCTTAGTTGAAAAAGAAAAAGTATATTCTATGGGAAGTAAAGTCATCGCCTATCCAGCTTATACAGAGTTGGTTTACCGACCATTAGAGACACAGTTCGACCAAGGGATGACTGCCTCACGAGAACGGGTCCAGCGGGATACCACACTAGCAATTGGTGTAAGGGATTACCAGCCTGGGGACCGCTTCTCATGGATAAACTGGAAAGCCTCAGCAAAACGGAACGAAATCATGACGAAGGAATTTGAACAACGCCAATCCCATGATGTGTTTGTTGTAATGGACTGTTCTCCTAATAAGAACTTTGAGGGGGTTGTTTCCTTTACTGCCTCTTTACTACGGGCTGTTCTAAAAAAGGGAGCACAAACGGGGCTATTAACGATTAGCACTGATAGAGCATCATTTCCTATTAGGGGCGGAGAAGATCAACTGCATCAGCTCTTTTATCATCTTGCTAGGATAGAAGCGAAAAGTTCTTCCTCGTTTGAGAAGGTGTTAGAGACGGAGGGAATGTTTGTCCAGCAATCGGTATCCTTCTTACTCGTAACAGCGCAATTAACAAAGCCTTTAATAGAAAAAGCAGGTTTTCTAGGACAAAGGAAAGGAAAGATTACACTTTTTCTGATAAAAGGAGAAACAGAATCTCCTGCTGAAAGTGAAAGATCCCTTATCGCACTTGCAAATGCACGAAATGTACGGGTTCTAATGGTTCATGAAGGGGAATTTGCTTCTGCCTTTTCGGAGGTGAATTTACGATGAAAAGAAATCTTCAAGCTTTTCTTGTTTATTTATTAGGATTTTTGCTTTTATGGGAATGGCTGCGTCCGGTGAAGCAATTAACGCAAACGGACCATATTGAAATGTTTGTGATTTTTATTCTGGTTTCATTTGCCGTATCCTTTTTAAGATTAAAGTGGATTTGGCAAATGATTTTAAAGATATGGTTTATCCTCTTTTCTGTTCATATGTTCCATTATGATACAGGATTCTTTCAATTAGACTGGCTGTCTTCCTTTTTAAGTAATTTGACTAGTAATTTTAGTACGATTATAGCGCTTAATTGGTTAGGGATAACAAATGAATTTCGAACACTTTTGTTTTTTATTTTGCTTTGGTTAATGGTTTACTTAGTTAACTATTGGCTCTTGAACCGAAAAAGGATTTTTATTTTCTTCTTTATGACACTTATTTACATAACGGTTTTGGATACTTTTACGCTCTATAGTGCGAAAACAGCAATTGTTCGAACCGTTGTTGTGGGTTTTGCTGTCATGGGGATGTTAACCTATTACAGAATCTTGGCGAAGGAAGAGGTAAATACAGATTCTCTTATTACGCGAAAATGGATGAGACCATTAGTTTTAATGATTGCGTTTAGCGTCATCATTGGGATTGTTGCACCTAAGTTCGAACCAATATGGCCCGACCCTGTTCCATATCTCCAGGCTGCTGGTAATAAAGGCGGAGATGATGCAAATGGTACAGGTGTTTCTAAAGTTGGTTACGGCACAGACGATACTCAATTAGGCGGCCCATTTATTGGGGATGACAGTACCGTATTTAAGGCAGAAGCAAGGCAAAAGAATTATTGGAAGGTAGAAACAAAAGATCATTATACGGGGAAAGGCTGGATTCCTTCTAGTTCAACTTCTATTCAAATAGGCGGGGATGAGTTAATACCCGTTAGCTCTATTCCATCTTCGGTAGAAACCAGGGATGAATCTGCAAAATTATTCTTATTTATGGATTTTGAGCACCTTATTTATCCTGCAGGTATCCAAAGAGCACAATTTGAACGCAATTATACTTTGGAAATAGATTCAACAAAGGAAAAGATTTCTATCTTCGGTTTTGATTCTAAGCCTATTGCTCCGGATGCCTATACAGTTGATTATAAAATACCACAATATGAAGCAATTGATTTAAGGGAGACGAGTGTTGTCGACCCGGTACAGATTGATTCAGCACTCCTTGCCCAATATACGCAGCTGCCAGAGAAACTTCCGGAAAGAATTAAGGAATTAGCAGAAAGTATTACAGAAGGAGAAACAAACTGGTTTGATAAAGCAAAAGCAATTGAGCGTCATTTTAGCGGCTCTGAGTTCCGTTACGATCAAAAAAATGTCGCTGTTCCCGGAGAAAATGATGATTATGTCGATCAATTTTTATTTGATTCAAAGGTAGGGTATTGTGATAATTTTTCCACTTCGATGGCGGTTCTGCTTCGAACAGTAGGAATTCCTACTCGCTGGGTGAAAGGGTATACCGGTGGAAAGTTTCTGGAATATAGCGAAGGTGATACTTCGAAATCAATCTATGAAATCACCAATAATAATGCACATTCATGGGTGGAAGTTTACTTCCCTAACCAAGGATGGGTTCCTTTTGAACCAACTAAGGGTTTTACAAATGACGTTTCGATTGATTTTACGAATCCAGATGGAACACCTGAAGCTGCGGAAACAACTGCTCCGCCGGCACCAAAACCACAGCAGAACCAGGAAGAAGATAGCAGCAGTTCGAAGGGTGAGAAACAATCCTTTTCATTTAATGGCAGCTGGTTGAGTATAAAAATATTTTTTAACGATTACTGGAAATTTATTTTGCTGTCATTTGCAATCATTGTGGGGGCGGCTGGCCTGGTGTATCGATTACGAGGAAAGTGGATTCCGCATTTATATTTACTTCAGTTTCGCTTAAGAAAAAAAGATGAAAACATTGGGAAGGCTTACCCCATTCTTCTAGAGCAATTGGAACGCTACGGGCTAAAACGTAATGAAAATCAAACACTTAGAAATTATGCACGATACATTGATACCTTCTTTGCATCTAGGGAGATGTCAAAGCTGACCGACAGCTATGAACAATATCTGTACCATCAGAAACTCCCAGAGGGAAGCTGGAAGGATTCACGGGAATTGTGGGAAAATTTAATTAAAAAGACAATTGCTTGACCAGAAAAACAACCTATTGTTACAATGTGTTAAGAATTTAATACATTTAACTTATCTTCATATATCCTCGAAAATTGGTTCGAGAGTCTCTACCGGGTCACCGTAAATGATCTGACTATGAAGGCAGGAATTTCTGTTATAGTAATTATTAGAACTAGAATTCTGCCTTCCTGGTATTTGGAGGGAGAATTCTAGTTTTTTTTTCTATTTTTGTAAATACTAACAGTATTATTTTGGAAGAGGTGGCCAATTTGACAGGTACGCAGGATATGATTGTTGTTTTAGACTTTGGAAGTCAATATAATCAGTTGATTACACGGAGGATTCGTGAGTTTGGTGTATACAGTGAACTGCACCCGCATACGATTACTGCAGAGGAAATTAGAAAAATGAATCCTAGCGGGATTATTTTTTCCGGTGGTCCTAATAGTGTATATGATGAAAACTCTTTCCGCTGCGATGAGGAAATTTTTGAAATGGGTCTGCCTATCTTAGGAATTTGCTATGGCATGCAATTAATGACTGTTCACTTTAATGGGAAAGTTGAAAAAGCAAAGAACCGTGAATATGGGAAGGCAGTAATGAACCTTCAAAATCAAACGAAGCTCTTCCATGATATGCCTGAGGAGCAAGTGGTTTGGATGAGTCATGGGGATTTGGTTGTCGAAGCACCAGCTGGCTTTACTGTTGATGGAACAAATCCATCGTGCCCTATTTCAGCGATGAGTAATGAGGAGCGAAAATTATACGCTGTTCAATTCCATCCAGAGGTTCGTCACTCCGTATATGGAAATGAGCTGCTTAAGAATTTTGTGTTTAATGTGTGTGAGTGTAAAGGCGATTGGTCGATGGGAAATTTCATTGAAGTGGAAATGGCAAAGATTCGTGAGCTGGTTGGCGATAAGAAAGTACTTTGTGCCCTTAGCGGTGGAGTAGATTCTTCTGTTGTTGCTGTACTCATTCATAAAGCAATCGGAGATCAATTAACCTGTATTTTTGTTGACCATGGGCTTCTTCGTAAAAATGAAGCGGAAAGTGTTATGAAGACCTTTGCAGAAGGCTTCCATATGAATGTCATTAAAGTGGATGCAAAAGAACGTTTCTTATCTAAGCTAGAGGGTGTCTCAGACCCTGAGAAAAAGCGAAAAATTATTGGCAATGAATTCATTTATGTATTCGATGACGAAGCAACAAAACTTGAAGGTATTGAATTCTTAGCCCAAGGAACGCTTTATACCGATATCATCGAAAGTGGAACCGCAACAGCACAAACGATTAAATCTCATCATAATGTCGGCGGATTGCCTGAGGATATGCAATTTAAATTAATCGAACCATTGAATACCCTTTTTAAAGATGAGGTTCGCGCGCTTGGCACTGAGCTTGGAATTCCGGATGATATTGTTTGGAGACAGCCATTCCCTGGTCCTGGTCTTGGAATTCGTGTCTTAGGAGCGATTTCTGATGATAAACTTGAAATTGTTCGCGACTCTGACTGGATCCTAAGGGAAGAAATAAAGAAGGCTGGACTTGATCGTGAAATATGGCAATACTTTACGGTACTGCCGGACATTCGCAGTGTGGGTGTAATGGGCGATGCTCGCACATATGATTATACAATCGGTATCCGTGCCGTCACTTCTATAGATGGGATGACTTCCGATTGGGCACGTATCCCATGGGATGTACTTGAGGTTATATCAACTCGGATTGTGAATGAAGTTCCCCATGTTAACCGTGTGGTCTACGACATTACGAGTAAGCCGCCTGCAACCATCGAATGGGAATAAATTTTATATATTAGTTCTAAAGGCGAACGTTTTTAAATATAATTTTAAAAACGTTCGCTTTTTGTGTTTACAAGTTGGGGGCTGCCTGTTAAGATAATAGAGAAGTAAATAATTTGTCGATTTAACTCGTATAATATTGGGGATAAGGCCCAAGAGTTTCTACCGAGCCACCGTAAAGGGCTTGACTACGAGGCAGTGTTATAAAAAGAGGGTAATCCTCTATTATTTACACTTGCCCCAAGTCAAGCGTTCCGGTAGATATCGGAGCGTTTTTTGTTTTATTAAAAGATAGTTTCATGGGGGGAAAAGTAAATGCAGAAGTATTTTATGTTTAAAGAATTAGGGACGAATTATCGCCGTGAGATTATTGGCGGCATGACTACCTTCTTGGCGATGGCCTATATATTAGTTGTTAACCCGCTGACATTAACACTATCAAGTGTACCGGATTTACCAGATGCCCTTAGAATGGATTACGGAGCAGTATTTGTAGCAACGGCTTTGGCTGCTGCGATTGGATCTATTATTATGGGTCTTCTAGGAAAGTTCCCGATTGCCTTAGCACCTGGTATGGGATTGAACGCCTTTTTTGCTTATACAGTTGTGCTAGGAAGCGGCGTTCCATGGCAGCATGCGTTAGGTGCAGTATTCATTTCCGGTGTATTTTTCTTCTTATTAACACTTACGGGATTACGTGAGAAATTAATCAATGCGATTCCGATTGAGTTAAAGCATGCCGTTGGAGCAGGTATTGGGTTATATATAACTTTTATTGGATTGCAGAGTGCAGGTATTGTAGTAAACAATGATGCAACCCTTGTTGGATTAGGTGATTTGACAGCTGGACCAACTTTGCTGGCTATTTTCGGGATAATTATAACGGTTATTATGATGACTAGAGGAATTAATGGTGCAGTATTTTTCGGAATGATTATTACTGTTATCGTAGGAATGATTTTTAACTTAATTGATACACCAGATAGAATTGTCGATTCCGTTCCAAGTATAGCACCTACATTTGGAGCTGCGTTTTCTTCTTTAACAGATAGTTCGTTTTACTCAATGGCCATGCTTGGAATTATCTTGACCCTTTTGTTTGTCGATTTCTTTGATAATGCTGGGACACTTGTAGCGGTGGCGAATCAAGCAGGAATGATCAAAGACAATAAATTACCACGGGCAGGCAGAGCGTTACTTGCTGACTCAGTAGCAACAACGGTGGGTGCAGTCCTAGGTACTTCAACGACAACATCTTATATTGAATCATCTGCTGGGGTAGCAGCAGGTGCAAGAACAGGTTTTGCTTCACTTGTGACAGCAGCATTGTTTATACTATCATTGTTCTTCTTCCCGTTATTATCAGTAGTAACAGCAGCCGTTACAGCACCAGCCTTAATCATTGTTGGGGCGCTGATGGTAGGTTCATTAGGGAAAATTGAATGGACGAAATTTGAAGTTGCTGTACCAGCCTTCCTTACTATGATTGCTATGCCTTTGACATATAGCATTGCAACAGGGATTGCAATTGGGTTTATCTTTTACCCAATTACAATGATTGTTAAAGGGCGTAAGAAAGAAATTCATCCAATCATGTACTTCTTCTTTGTTATTTTCGTTCTTTACTTCTTATTTTTATAATGGTGTTGAAAGAGCCTGTGATGATCGCAGGCTCTTTTTTTGTACTGTGAACTATTTCACAAAATATTTTTATTTTTCATAAAAATAGATAAAATTTTCCAAATTTCTGCTGTATGATAGGGGTATATGAAAGGGAATGGGAAGGGAGTGCCGAAAGTGAAGATACTAAATGTTCAGGAGCTGGGAAAAAGCTTTGGAAAGTTAGAAGCAGTGAAGGGTGTGTCCTTTTCGGTGGAGAAAGGCGAGTCCTTCAGTTTGCTTGGACCAAATGGTGCAGGAAAGTCCACTACCATCAACATGATCACCGGGTTATACCCTCCGACCTCAGGAAGTATCCAAATAACGGGTGTTGATGTTATCAAAAATCCAAAACAAGCCCAAAAGTCGATAGGTGTGGTCCCTCAGGAAATTGCACTCTATGAGACATTATCAGCAAGAGAGAATCTAAAGTTTTGGGGGAGAATGTATGATTTATCTGGAAATGCTCTTGAAAAAGCTGTTGATGAAGTCCTTGAAATCATTGGGCTGACAGACCGGGCTAAGGATAAAATCAGTACTTTTTCGGGCGGAATGAAGCGGCGGGTAAATATTGGTGCAGCAATCCTGCATAAACCAGAAGTATTAATCATGGATGAACCGACAGTGGGAATCGATCCGCAGTCAAGAAATCATATTCTCAATACCGTAAAATCCTTAAATCAAAATGGAATGACCATTATCTATACAAGTCATTATATGGAGGAAGTGGAATACCTTTGTGAACGGATTGGGATAATTGACCACGGGGAGTTAATTGCCTGCGGGACCCTCCGTGAGTTGAGGGAAGCCATCGGTGACCGGTCAAGAATAATCATCACTATGGATAATGAAAAGCCAAACAATTTAGGGATAAGCGGTTTAATAGAAAGTCTTGTTTTGGAAAAAGATGTGTTGATAAAAGACAATTTGCTTACCGTTTTTCATAAAGAACCGCAAGCGATTCTTAGTGAATTAATCCAGTTAATAACTAAAAACGGGACGAAGGTTTCATCCGTGGAAATTGTTGAACCTAACCTAGAAAGTGTCTTTTTGCATTTAACTGGAAGAAGCTTAAGAGATTAGGGGGGAATGATGATGACTTCCTGGTGGCTGGCGTGGAAAGATTTAATGATTATTGTTCGTGATAAACAGGCGTTATTAACATTAATCGCGATGCCTCTTTTGTTAATTGCTATTTTAGGGTCAGCATTTGGCGATATGATGGATGGTGATGAAGATGTAACAATTAAAAAATTCACATTGGGAATTGTTAATTTAGATCAAGGGCAGCTAGGCGGAGTATTATCGGAAGAGGTTTTCGAGAAGGAACTATCTGATCAAATTAAGGTCAAATATTTCAAAGAAGAAAAAATGGTTGAAAAAATAAAGGAACATAAACTTGATGTAGGAATTGTTATTGATGAGGAATTTACAGCTTCGTTAATGACGGGAGAACAAGCGAGTGCAAAGCTAATCACTGTTCCTGATCCAGGTATTAAAGCAACCATCGTTTCAAGTGTAATGGAACAATTTGCCCAAACGGTATCAATTGAAGCAATTTCAGCAAATATGGCACTTCCTGTTCAGGGTAATGCCTCCTTAGCAGAACCTAGTCATGATTTTCTCAATGTAACATCTATAAATTTAGACGCGAATCCAGTTAGTTCTTTTCAGTACTATGCTGCAGCCATGGGTGTCATGTTCCTGCTAATGACCGTCGTCCAAGGTGTTTCGACAATGATTCTCGAAAAAGAGCAAGAGGTCTTTAAGCGTTTGTTGATATCAAATTTAACCTACATAAACTATCTTACTGGAAAGATGATTGGTTTAATCGTTATTTCCTTAATACAGGCTTTTGTCATTATTATTGGCACAAAGTTTATATTTGGAGTTAATTGGGGAAATTCAAATGCAGGTGTTGTAATAATGACATTTGCTTTTGTCATAAGTGCTTGTGGTTTGGGTGTATTGGCAGGCTCTTTTATCAAAACAGAGAAAGCCTTTAATGCTGCTGGTATGTTAGGAACTCAGATTTTCGCTGCCTTAGGCGGGAGCATGGCGCCGTTATATATATTCCCTGATTGGTTTGTTTCTGTTTCTAAAATATTACCGAATGGTCTCGCGCTCCAAACCTATTTAGATTTAATGTCAGGGTCATCGTTTTTTGAAATTATACCGGCCGTATTGAGCTCGATTGGCTTAGGGTTATTATTTTTCGCGATTGGCTTATTTCGCCTTTCATTTGAAAGGAGGGGGAAGTATGCGTAGGATTTGGGCAGTTGCATGGCTTCATTTAAAGGGGCTTTTTAAATCACCGGGAGCTTTGGTTATGATGTTTATTTTGCCGGGCTTATTTGGCTGGATTTTTGGTGGAATTGCTATAGAGTCAGAACAAACAAAACCAGTGGTCGATGTTGTAATGAATGAAGAAGAACATAGCGCAGAAATCTTCAATCTTTTGAAGAAAAATGAACACTATCAGTGGAATAAAGCAACATTGCAGGAAGCAAAAGAACATGTGGAAGAGCAGGATACAGTAGCTGCGATTGTCATTCCCATTAACATCCAACAAAAACTAGTAGAAAAACAACCATTTTTTGATGTGATTCTTCGCAGTAAAACAGAAGATTACCTTGCTTTAGAGCACCATTTGCAAGGAACAGCAAACTTAATTATTCGCATCCTTAAGATTGCGGAGGAAAACGATTCTGCCGCTTTACCGGATTTACTGGAAGAAGTTGCATCCAGTAAAGGAGTTGCCATCGAAAAACAAACGATTCAAAGAGATGATAACAACACAGTGGAAATAAATTTAATGTTTGTTGGTTTTGCTATCATGTTTATGATGTTTGGTCTTTCGGGCGCTGCTTCCACTATTCTAGATGAACGAATCGGTGGTACGTGGAGTCGATTGATGGTTACCCCAGCAAGTAAGCTGCAGATTAGTTTAGGATATTTAATTGCTTATTTTTTAATGGGCTGGATTCAGTTTGCTGTATTAATGACTGCTATGAACCTGTTGTTTGACACCACTTGGGGGAATTTAACCTACATGATACCTTTTGCCTCATTGGTGATATTATGTGTGGTTGGTTTTGGTCTTATGATTGCTGGAATTGTTAAAACGAAACAGCAAGCAGGCGCTATAGGAGCGGTGTTAATTGTTAGTACATGTATGCTTGGCGGTGTGTATTGGTCTATTGACCTTGTTCCCGAATTTATGCAAAAGATTTCTTTGGCTGTACCCCAAAGCTGGGCGATGTCTGGGTTTAAAGAAATCATCAGTGGCAGCCTTCATCCCACTACACTATTAAAGGATACACTAGCGTTGCTTGGATTTACAGTGGGATTCTTTTTAATAGCGATAAGGGGAATTACGTATAAATAAAGGTTGTCGAATATTGTCGTTGACTTCTTGATTTGTCTCTTATAACATGGAAATACAAAGATAATCGGTACGAAATGGGGGAAGGGTTTTGGTAAAGCTGTTGATTGATAAGGTGTTAAATAACAATGTTTTAATAGCTGAACACCCTTCCTACGAAGAAGTTGTTTTGATCGGAAAAGGAATTGGTTTCAATCGGAAACATGGAGAATTTATTGAAACGGATTCAGTTGAAAAACTATTTGTACTTAAAAACGAAAAGGAACAGCAAAATTATATTAAATTGCTTCCTTTTATAGATAATGAATTATTAGAAGTAATTATCTCTGCTATTGGTCTGATCAAGCAAAGAACAAATACGCCTCTAGATGAGCATATTCATGTAGCATTAACAGATCATTTAATGTTTGCGATTTCAAGAGCAAGAAATGGAATGGAAATAAGTAATCCATTTTTGGTTGAAACAAAAACACTTTATCGGCATGAATATGAAATTGCAACAGAGGTTGTCCGGCTCATTAATGAAAAGACCGGAGCGAACCTGCCTATTGGGGAAATTGGTTTTATTGCGCTTCATATTCATAGTGCAATGACTAAAAGGAACCTATCTGACGTAAATCAACATTCCCAGCTCGTCAGCAGGCTAGTAAAGATGGTTGAAGAGCAGTTTGAAATTGATATTGATAAAGAAAGCATTGATTATATGAGGCTTGTGCGTCACCTTCGATTTACCATTGAGAGAGTTATTAAAGGGGAAAAAGTAGAAGAACCAGAAAAAATAAATTCCCTATTGAAACAAGAATATCCTGTGTGCTATAATCTCTCATGGAAGCTCATTAAAGTGATGCAACAAACATTAAAAATGAAAGTATTTGATGCAGAAGCGGTATATTTAACTATGCATTTGCAACGAATACAGAAAAAATTTAAATAGCTATTATTTTTTACGTGTTACTGATTCGATCAGGCATGAGTGAAAAGTATTAATTGAAACAAAGGTTTTTGGGTAATCTATACCCGTAGCCTTATTCAATTGAACTTTTACTCATGCCTTTTTTGTTTTTCTCAGGTAAATGAAAACGCTTAATGAGCCATAAATACATTGGAGGTATATATTATGTTTAAAAAAGCTTTTGGCGTCTTGCAAAAAGTCGGTAAAGCGTTAATGCTGCCGGTTGCTCTTTTGCCTGCTGCAGGTATCTTACTTGCTTTGGGAGCAGCGCTTAGAAACCCAGCACTACTAGAATTAGCTCCATTCTTAGACAACAGCACAGTTGATATGATTGCAGCCGTTATGCAAAAAGCTGGAGATATCATCTTTGGAAACCTTCCGCTCTTGTTTGCGGTTGGGGTTGCAGTTGGTTTAGCTGGAGGAGAAGGTACAGCTGGTCTTGCAGCGATTATTGGTTACCTAATCATGAATGTAACGATGGGCACGGTCCTTGGGATTACACCAGAAGATGTAAATGGACTAAACTATGCAAATGTTCTAGGGATACCTACTCTCCAAACAGGAGTATTTGGCGGTATTATCGTTGGTATCCTGGCAGCAGCAATGTACAATAAGTTTTATGAAATTGAATTACCATCTTATTTAGGATTCTTCGCAGGAAAACGTTTTGTACCAATTATTACGGCAGCTACTGCTCTACTTTTAGGACTGTTGATGATATTCATTTGGCCGCCAATTCAAAATGGTCTAAATGCATTCTCTCAAAACATGGTACATGCAAACTTAACAATTTCTGCTTTTATTTTCGGAGTCATTGAACGTTCATTAATTCCATTCGGATTACACCATATTTTCTATTCTCCTTTCTGGTATGAGTTCGGGGAATACACTACAAAAGCAGGAGAAGTAGTTCGTGGAGATCAACGCATTTTCATGGCACAAATTACAGATAATGTTCAAAATTTAACAGCTGGAACATTTATGACAGGTAAGTTCCCATTCATGATGTTTGGACTTCCAGCAGCAGCTTTAGCGATTTATCATGAAGCAAAGCCTGAAAAGAAAGTTCTCGTAGGAGGTTTAATGGCGTCAGCTGCTCTTACATCGTTCTTAACAGGTGTTACAGAACCGATTGAATTCTCATTCTTATTCGTAGCACCAATTTTATTCGGTATTCACGCTATCTTTGCAGGTTTCTCATTTATGATTATGCATATGTTAGATGTTAAAATCGGGATGACTTTCTCTGGCGGGTTAATTGACTATATCCTATTCGGATTAATTAACCCACAAACAAATGCTTGGATTGTTATTCCTGTAGGTTTAGCCTTTGCGGTTGTATACTACTTTGGTTTCCGTTTTGCGATTCGTACCTTTAATTTAAAAACTCCAGGACGTGAATTAGAGGAAGAAGAAAACCAAGCTCCAACTGGTAAAGCGGGGTCAGGTGATTTAGCTACCAATATTTTAGATGCGATGGGCGGTAAAGGAAATATTGCGCATTTAGATGCATGTATTACCCGCCTTCGTGTTTCTGTTAATGATATTAAAGAAGTTGATAAAGCACAGCTTAAAAAGCTTGGCGCTGCGGGTGTGCTTGAAGTAGGGAACAACATCCAAGCAATCTTTGGACCGCGTTCCGAAACCATTAAAGGACAAATGAAAGATATTATGGATGGTAAAAAACCTCGTACCACAGTGAAAGCACCAGAAAAGGGTGTGGAACAGCAAATCGAGGAAATTAATCCAGATGCACTTCAAAATGCACGCAGTACAGAAGATGAAGGGTTTATGGCACCGCTGAAAGGTGAACTAAAATCAATCACGGAAGTTCCAGACCAAGTGTTTGCTGGGAAAATGATGGGCGATGGCTTTGCGATTGTTCCGGTAGAGGGTACAATTGTATCGCCTGTAAATGGGAAAATTGTTAACCTGTTCCCAACTAAGCATGCCATTGGAATTCTCTCTGATACAGGACGCGAAATTCTCATCCATGTTGGAATTGATACCGTAAACCTAAAAGGTCAAGGCTTTGAAACCTTAGTAGCTGAGAATGACGTTGTTGAACAAGGTCAGCCATTACTAAAAGTTGATCTGGATTATATTAAAGAACATGCAACATCAATTATTACGCCGATTGTCTTCACAAACTTAGCAGAAGGTGAAAAGGTAGTGATTGAAAAGCCAGGTCAAGTTGATCTGAAACAAACAGGGATTATTAAAATTACGAAATAAGCAAAATGCCGGCTCTCGAGATTTGAGAGCTGGCTTTCTTCTATAATAAAGAAGTTTAACGAGTGAGGTGAAATTAATTTAAATATATTGTTGACGTTAGTTGGTAATGGTGTTATTATATTTTAGCAGTCGTTAATAACGAATTAACAACACGCAGTCGTTAAAAACTTTTTAAAAAAAGTATTGACGCGAAGTTAACGAAATGATATAGTAATAGAGTTGCTTCTGAGCGAAGTTGTTCACGAAGTAAACGAAGAAATATTGCTCTTTGAAAACTAAACAAACAAGAACGTCAACAAACAATTTTTTAGCTTTTTATAAAAGCTAAGCCAACGTAACATTTTTGAGCTAATCAACTTTCTTGGAGAGTTTGATCCTGGCTCAGGACGAACGCTGGCGGCGTGCCTAATACATGCAAGTC
>NZ_JBUESO010000014.1:0-140276 GCF_055502545.1 Bacillus sp. CZDM1
TGAATCACTCCCTTTATGACGATTATGGCCATAGATTTCCGGTATTATTCGTGTCAACTATGATGGGCGCAATTCACAGGCACCATCCAAAGAATTCCTAGTTAATTCTCGGAATGTTTCCTAAATGAGGAAGAATCACTGCAATCATATTGGTGCGACCGCTAAAAACTATAACTAAATTTTTCTATAAAAAGTAAAAATATTACAATCTATGATATTGTTAAACAAGGATAGAAAAAATATTATGGGGGTTATTAAATTGAAAAAGTATTTAGTAGGTTTATTTGCTTTATTATTAATTTTTAGTTTAGTAGCTTGTTCATCTGAAAGTTCGGAAACCTCAAAAGCAGAGGATAAGAATGAGGAAAAGAGTTCTGAGGCCAAAGCAAAGGCAGATGAAGAAGCCAAAGAAAAGGCAGAGGCAGAAGCCAAAGCGAAGGCAGATGCAGAAGCTAAAGCAAAGGCAGAGGCAGAAGCCAAAGCGAAGGCAGATGCAGAAGCTAAAGCAAAGGCAGAGGCAGAAGCCAAAGCGAAGGCAGATGCAGAAGCTAAAGCAAAGGCGGATGCAGAAGCTAAAGCAAAGGCAGAGGCAGAATCCAAAGCAGCTGCAGCTTCAAGTGGAGGATCAGAGCTCTTTGACAATTGTACTGAACTAAGAAAGAAATATCCAAATGGCGTAGCTTCTGATCATCCAGCCTATCAATCTAAAATGGATAGAGATAACGATAATTTTGCTTGTGAAAGATAGTGAACTATCACTTAGTAGACCTTTCTAGGGAGTTGAATTATGCATGATCCCTTCTCAAATAATGAGATGGGATTATTTTTTGTATTTCATTAACAATTCCTAAACTGAAGTTTCATTGATATATCCGAATGTAGATTTGAGTCGTACGTGCTAGAAAAGTAGGAGACCGTGGGGACGGTTCTTACGGTCATGGCAAAATATGTAAGACCAAGAGAACCGTCCCCGTGTACATAGTTCACCATTGCATTGGTTGAGGGATAGAAAAGAATGATTATGAACATAAGGCTATTTCCACGACAAAAAATTCACTAGAAAACTGCCCAGGTTCGTTTTTATATAAGGGTTCTTGGCACTTTTAATCAAACGTTTGATGGGCATTTCGTATAGTAGATGTGTGTCAGGGTATGCCGTTTACTAGTTTCTATTGTCTATTTTTAGGAGGACCATAAATACTCTCTACTTTTTTTCGGCAAATTATTCATTTGAAAACAATAGATAGTTCTTTTACGAAAGGGACTCAGTGTCTATTTAATCAAACGTTTGATTAGGGGGATTCGGATTAACTAATCGATTGATTAGAATCGCTGCAGATGTTGGTAATGCAGGGTTTATACCTTCTAAGAAGCGTTGGAGGGTGTCGAAAAGATGGTATAGTGGAAATGGTGAATGTGTATTAACTTAGTATCAATATTTCTGTTCTAACTATATTTTAAACCAACATGTACACCTTTATTTATTCTTCACCAGACTAATTTTCAATAGATTTATGAAACTTTCTAACTATTTTGCAATTATAATCAAACCGTTTACAGCCTCCCTTCGTTTCCTTTAATAGTACTGATAAAAATCATGTATGAAATGGAGGAAGAATCATGAAGAAGACTGTGTTCCTATCAGCTCTACTACTCTTTGTCATTATGGCTGCCGGATTGTCAGCCTATGCAAAAATGGACCGTAAGCCAGAGTTCCAGGCGACACCCAATTCTAGCCAAAGTAATCATGTCATCCGAGTGTACGGACCGGGCGGACCACTTGGACCGATTAAGGAAGCGGCTGAACATTTTTCAGCTGAAACGGGAATCAAGGTGGAAGTAACAGCCGGACCAGAGGGCAATTGGATCGGCCAGGCAAAGCAAGATGCAGATATTATTTTCGGTGGCTCCGAGTATATGCTGCAGGACTTCATCTTTAACCACCCCGAAATGATCGACACTAAATCACGTACGGAGCTTTACCCGCGTGCTGCAGGAATATTGGTGAGGAAGGGAAATCCTAAGAAGATTGAAAGTCTGGAGGATTTGACGAAAAAAGGAGTAAAAATAATCGATGTGAATGGGGCCGGCCAGCTTGGCCTGTGGGAAGACCTGGCAGGCAGAAAAGGGCTGATTGAAGGCATTTCCAAAAATATTAACCTTTCTGTGAAGTCGAGTGCCGAAGCCATTGAACGATGGAAATCGAATTCCAGCCTGGACGCCTGGATTACCTATGAATCGTGGCATTACCGGCTCCAGGATGTGACCGACCTGGTCGAGCTGCCCAAAGAAGAAAAGCTCTATCGTG
This sequence comes from Bacillus sp. CZDM1, assembly GCF_055502545.1. Taxonomy (NCBI): domain Bacteria; kingdom Bacillati; phylum Bacillota; class Bacilli; order Caryophanales; family Bacillaceae; genus Bacillus; species Bacillus sp. CZDM1. The sequence continues at coordinate 2,309 of NZ_JBUESO010000014.1, forward strand.
GAACGCCAATCGCCCTGACGAAATTCACCGATCAGAAAAAAGAGGCACAGCAATTTATTGATTATTTAAGAACGGAAGAATCTCACCTAATCTTTCAAAAATGGGGCTGGAAGTAAGGATGAGCCTTAAATCTAAAAAACTGGGAGGAACATACATGAAAAAAGGAATTCTTACCCTCGCGATACTTTCGATTATTTTTGCTTTGGCTGCCTGCGGAAAAAGCACGGAGGAAAAAACAGAGAAAGATCAACTCGATCAAGCTCAAACGGAACAAGCACTGGCTGACAGCCTCCAGCTTTTGGAGAATGAGAAAGCTGGAGAGTACCTGGTGGATTCACAGGGAAGGGCCCTGTATTATTTTAAAAAGGACGAAGCAGGAAAAAGCAATTGCAGCGGAGACTGCCTGGCAAACTGGCCGGCATTTACCCAGGAGGATTTCGCCGTCCCGGAAGGTTTTGATAAAAAGGATTTCGATACGATCACAAGAGAAGACAACGGGGAGAAGCAGGTCACGTATAAAGGCTTTCCTCTCTATTATTTTGCAAAAGACCAGCAAGAAGGGGATGTAAACGGACAAGGGGTAAAAGATGTATGGTTTGTTGTAAACAGCGAAACAGAATTTGAATAAGCCTGCCCAGGGAACGATCAGTCGCGGTCGTTCCCATCCTTAATATCAGTGCCTGTCAATCCCCGATATTTGTCGAAGATTGATAGTTCTTTATTTAAATAGATAATGCTAGAATGGGGTTGTAGCTCAATATTGTGAGGGTGGCCGGTTGTTGATCTTCTTTTCCTTTTTAATAGGGGAGGAGGTGATATACCTGGAAACTTTTCTTGAAATCCTACGAGAAATTCTAAAGGGAATTGTGCGTGAAGTTAGTGCATATTTCTTTCGGAAAAAAATCCTAGAAAACAAGAAAACCACCCTACGCCGTCGAAAGCCAAAGGGTGGTTCTCATAAATAAACTACTTTGACAACCACCACCCTGACGGTAGAGGCTGCAGGGAGAAGTGTTACCAGCACTTCTCCTTTTTATTATATGTTCATTATACACAAAAAAAACCTTATTTAAAAGGTAATCCTAAGCTCCAACTCGTTCCAATGTATTTTATTTTTTTCTACAATATTTTGCAGGATTTTGAATTATTTTGTAGAAAGTTAGTATTGTAATACTCCTTTTTATTAATCTTCAGAAATAAGCTACGTTTACTTTTTCCTCAATTCTTTTGTGTGATTCCAATTATGTATAGCAATGAAAAATATGTTATGTTGGAGGCTGCTTTATGACGGTCAATGTATTAAGTATTGGTTTAAAAGGACTTGAGGGCTATCGGGTTCAGGTGCAAGTGAGGATATCTCCAGGTAAGGAGTCGATGGTCATTGTAGGGTTGCCAGATTCTTCGGTTAAGGAGTCAAGAGAACGGGTGATAGCTGCTCTTAGTCACTTTGGTGAAGATGTTACCGATCAAAAGGTTGTCGTTAATCTTTCACCGCCTGAACAAAAAAAGAATGGACCTTTATTTGATTTAGCGATAGCGATTGCTGCATTAAAGGAACTAAAGGTTATTAAGGAAGAAATCCGGTTAGATACCGCGTTTATTGGAACGTTGTCCCTAGATGGAACGATAGAAAGTGCGGAAGGGCTGCTGCCAGCATTAATTGCAGCAAAAGCACTTGGTCTAAAGCAGATTTACATCCCTGATGATCCAACCATACCGATTGACATGCTGCATGGCCTGGAATTTGTTGTTGTAAGCCATATTAAGGAAGTGGTCCAGCACTTACAAGGACAACAAAGTTTTTCATTTCTTCCTAAACCTCGGACAAGTAATCAAGCACCACAATTTTCTGAAGCAGTTCAAAAGGATTTTTGCCACGTTATTGGTCATGAGCAGGCGAAACGAGCATTAGAAATTGCTGCTGCTGGCGAACATAATGTGTTAATGAGCGGTCCACCAGGCTGTGGAAAAAGCTTGCTTGCTGAAACTTTCCCCTCCGTTCTTCCTTCTCTAACGAATCAAGCCCAACTAGAGGTAATGAGTCTGAATCAAATCGCAGGTGAATTAAGACGATCGGCAGTTTCTAAACAACATAGTATCGCGAGGGAAACCTAATGGCACGCCCACAAAGAGTTTGGGTCAATCTTCGATATTATCATATTGTTTGTCGTGGCAACCGCCGTGATCCGCTTTTTCGAAATGCATCTGATTTCCAAGCCTTTTTCCATATCCTTCAACAGCTCCATGAGAAAATACCATTTGAAATCGCCGCCTACTGTTTAATGACCAATCACTACCATCTCCTCATTCGCTCAAAAGAGACTTCCTTTTCAAAGCTCATGGGACTAATCAACAAACGCTATGCCAATTATTACAATACCAAGTATCGCTTAACAGGCCATGTCTATGAGAAACGTTTTTACGACAAGATGATTGAAGATAAGGCAGGTATGCTAGAGGTTAGCCGCTATATTCACTTAAATCCGGTTGAGGCCAAAATGGTTAGGAAGCCAGAATACTACCCTTGGAGCAGCTATCATTTTTTTATACACCCTCAAGCAGTAGTACCTTCTTATATGAATATTGATTGTATATTGAATTATTATCTTGGGACAGTAGAAGAACGGAAAGAAAGGTACTGCCAAACTTTACAGGTGTAACTAATGATTTAATCGTTTCATAGTGATCTTGTTAATAGAACAGGTACCAGCTGTTTTAACGCTTTAATGATTATTGATATGGAATGTTGTCAATCGCTTGAATAGCAGCCTTTATTGGGTCATGGTCATCTCGACCAATGCCTATTGGGAAATCCTCTAAGATATATTGGACTTTACCAGGTCTTTCATTTGCAAACGCTTTGGTGGTACCATTTGTATAATGGAAAACCTCTATGTAGTACAATTGACCTTTGAACTCGAATTTTCTCAATATATCCATTTTAACAATTTCATTATGCTGCCTGTTCATTTGATAACCCTCATTTACGTAAGAATCATTATGCCAGAGACTACTAGGTTCCTACTAGTGGAACTAGGCGTAAGTGCAAAGAAGGAGAATAACGAGCCTTCCGCTATTCTCCTCAACTAAACCTTTATCCTCACTTGAAATTTTCCATAGCTGGAACGAGAGTCTTACTTTCCTTTGTCCATTTTTGGATCAATGAACTCCTGTTCGAATAAACTTTTAAAGTCTATGCAATGGTAGATTTTTTCAAACATTTCTCCTGGTGGTATGCCTAAGCCTATAGTAAGTTTAAAGATGGTATAGACTGATGGAGCTTTTAGGTTTCTTTCAATTTCACTTAAATAGCTCCGATCTAAGTGGATTTCATTCGCCAGCCCTTCTTGAGTCATACCTTTTGCTTTTCGTAATGTTCTAATTACTTTTCCTATGTAAATGGCCTTTTCTTTCAAGGGAATTCTCCTTTTATGACCATTAGAAACCTAGGAAGGTAATTGCTCCACGGGCTATAGCCTACAAAACAGCTCATTTAATAAAAAATGGGTTCACTCATTTAGGAATTCTTGATATAATCCGGATCCGAGTGATCGCTTGCTGTGACTATTTTGGTTTAATAGACTGAAATCTCTTATTTGGGCACGGATTTTTCCCTTGTATTTTTAGAATGGTGCATTCACTCTGTCGAAAACTTGATTTTCCATTTCCATCATAAATTCTGAAGCTTTTATACCAAGCCCGGAAGCAAGGGCTAAAATAGTATATAGACTGGGCAGTTTAAGATTTCTTTCAAGAATACTAATATAGGATCGATCTAATCCGCTTAGGTCCGCAAGTACCTCTTGCGATAATTTCCGGTCCTTTCGCAGTCTTTTTAATGCCTTCCCAAAATCTAAGTGCGAATAATAATCCGCCATGGAACTCCTCCTTTGGCTAGTAGATATCTAATAAGGGATTTTCATTTTTCTTCTTTTTCTAAAATGTCAAAATTATACTTGCCTGATTTCTCCTTAAGAAGCTGATGCTTTTTTGGCGGTTCCAGATAGAAGAGGAGGGGGCCAGCTTGAATCCCTCTTTCCTTCGTGAGTCGTTTTAATTGGTTGGCTGTTTGAAGTTTATTGTTAAAAGCAGTTAATTTTGCATCGACAAGCATGAAATGACCGTTGCTCCATTCTACCTCGGTCTTGTTGCCAATTGCTTTGGTGTTGACAATATGGTCGGGATTAAACCAGATGCAGTCTTGTTTTTGTGGGGATTTGCTTGGAAAAAGGCAAACGCTTTGATAGGGATTTACAATGATTGGACACTTAACGGTCTTATTAAGAATGTATTTTGCTCCAGCTATTGCTCCCCGTAAATCAAAGCCTATGTATTTTAATGTATCGTCTAATAAATGTAGTGGAGCTCTGTCCACCAGTAACGTCGTTTTTTCTACCATGATCCTGGAACACAGCTTCCCATTTTGGTCATATTCACCCATCACAAGGATCACTTTCTTATCAATAAAGAAATTTTTATTTATAATCGTACTCCACTCCCTTAGGTGCTATAAATTCGAAGGTTTACTAACTGCTATTTTGAGAAAAACTTTACCAGATAAAATGGATTTCTATGTTTCATGGTTTGGCCATGTCTTTCCTTTACATAAACCTCCTTCATTAAGGCAATGTATGCGGTTACCTTATAAATCTATTAAACGCTAATTGGGACTTTTTTACTGCGGACTATAGCAAACAGATTCGTCATAATTCGGGTGAATTTTGACAAAGATGCGACATTTTTTGCGATTTGGTTCCTTTCCTGTTCACCGAGGGCAATAAAATCGTTTATTCATTTGGCTGCAACCAATCCCAGTCTGGGTTTATGCCATCTAGAAAAGTATAGGTTATGGGTGTTGTAGTCCCCATTGCCGATATCTTTTCTAAATAGAATGTCATGAATTTGTTGTTTAAGATTCCATAAAAGTAGGCGAGCGGATTTTTTACAAGATGGGTCCTTTTTATTTTTCGAATCAGTTGTCTAAAAGCCTGGATGGAGATGTCTAGTACATCTTCTGTGTCATTCGCACACTCAAAGCGAAAAGCAGTAATTTGCACCATCTGCCAATATTCTTCAATGGTTTTTGCATCGGTGAAAAAGCATTTTACTAGCTGTACAAAAGGTTGTGGTACTTTACTGTTTACATAGGAGTAATCTAATGTTGACGGTTCTTCGTAACGTTTATTTATCTTTTGATTGTTTGTTTTTATAAGATTACTAGTTTCATATTGGTGGTTCACTTTTTCCGCTTTGGGTAGTTCATTCGTTGGAAAACGGTTAAACTGATATAAATTGCTAGACTGCGAACCGTTCTTCCTTTCTGTTTCAAAGACCGTGATGATCCCATATTCCCTTGCTTTCAAAATCATTCGTTTAAAGGTAGACCTTGATATGCCGTTATCATGGTATTGTGCGTGAATTGATTTTAAGATGGTTCCGATTTTGGCATTGCATACGCCGGGAACTTTGGCGGCAAATCGCACGAGCCTTTTTAATCCTACCAGCTCACCCTTAGTAAAATCATGCTTGTGTTCTAATGACCACATCTCCATATGTTGATTAAATTCTTGTAGGGAACTAAATTGCGAGAACTGCTTAAATTCTTCCGTATTACCCGATTTTATACTCATGATTCATAACACCCTCTCATCACCAAGTTTAAAGTGTTCCTTCGTGAGAGCTTAATGTGAAGGTTCACGACTAGCACTTCTACAATAACGAGATTGGCTGAGTAAATCGAACTGCCCATTTCTTCTTTTGAGGACATTTTTAGGGCCAAACGTCAAAAAACGCCTTAAAAAATGACTTTTGAAGGCGTTTTTTGATATTTGTGCTTGTTACTATCCAAGATTTAAGATTGAATTCGTGCCTGTCACTCCCCGAGTTATATCCGATTTTGTCGGATATTGTAAAAGCACCTTAGAAACCCGGGCAGTTTAGGTAATAAACACACTGCCCAGGTTGAAATAAAGTTGTTAATGATAAGTTGCAACTTTTTGCTTCATTTTTCTTATTGCCCCTAATTTCCAATGCTTAACGGCAGAAACGGTTACCTTTTCGCTTTCCGCTATTTCTTTAATGGATAGCTGATTGATAAATGATTTCATTACCCATGCTGCTTCCTTTTTCGTTAGGCCTTCGCAATATGATTGGATGGTTTCTTTCTCAAGAAAAAGTGGTGATTCCTGACCTTCAATCCTTTCCCAAAACTCCTCCTGCTGTGGAAGAATATGTTTCTCCTTATATTGGTTGTTCTGTGTCATATCAGATAACATTTTCCCTTTAATAGACGTGTAGGCGTAATTCGAAAAGCTGCCTTTTCGTTGGTCGAAGGATTGTGTAGCCTCCCAAAGGGCAATTAATCCCGTCTGATAGAATTCATGTTGATTTTTATAGATGTGCAAGGATTTAATAATCTTACGAATCATCGGTTGATACTGTACAACTAACTCGTCAAAGCTCTCCACTGATAAAGTCCTTCAGGCAGCGCGCTTCCGATCTATTCCTAGGTAGCTTTACCATAATCCATCCATTGGGAAACTTCGAATCTTGGAAAATTGAATTTAACAGAGAAAATGAGATTTATAGGGTGAAATTTGATTCAAATTGGAACAACAAGCCCCAAATATGATTAGAATGTTAAAAAGTATAAGAGATAAAAAGACCGAAAAAGCCGTGGGGACGGTTCGTGTGGTTTCCTCATTCATATATTAGTAGAGTTCACCATGGAAGTGGTTGAGGGATAGAAAAGAATGATTAAGAACATAAGACTATATCCACGACAAAAAAATCACTAGAAAACTGCACAGGTTCGTTTTTATATAAGGATTCTTGGCGCTTTTAATCAAACGTTTGATTGACATTTCGTACAGTAGATGTGTGTCAGGTTATGACCTTTACTAGTTTCTATTGTCTATTTTGAGGAAGGTCATAACTACTCTCTACTTTTTTTCAGCAAATTATTCATTTGAAAACAATAGAAAGTTCTTTTACTAAAGGGACTTATTGTCTATTTAATCAAACGTTTGATTAGGGGAATTCGGATTAACTAATCGATTGATTAGAATCACTACAGATGTTGGCAGTGCAGGGTTTGACCTTCTAAGAAGCGTTGGAAAGTGTCGAAAAGGTGGTATAGTGAAAATGGTGATATTTGTATTGATTTATAAATTTATAAATTGATGCAAATATCACCCTCGGCTCACCACTGGCGCCCCCAAAGAATGGTAGTATCACCTATTATACTTCTTTGTACATCGATGATCCGCTGATTGGACGAACCTCTGAATAGAACTCGTAAGTCCTTTTTTGATAATTCAAAGCGTCCATCTATCATCACATCTAGATAATGTACTATCTCTTTTTTATGCTCAGGTAATTCCTCAAACACATAACCAGTATATAGCCATATATTCTTGTTCGTCTTAGCTTTGATTTCCTTAACAAGCATCAATGTTTCCTCGTATTGAATGGTAAGACTATCTCCGCCACTAATGGTTACATCGGCGATGGGATTTTCTTCGATTATTTCAATCAATTCACTTATGCTATATTCTATCCCATTGCTTGCATTCCAAGAGGAGGGATTATGACATCCCTCACAATAATGCGTACAACCTGATACATAGATGACCGTACGGATGCCGTTTCCATTATCCGTAGCGTCCGTGTCAATCTTCATGATTCTCATTTCTTACACCCATGTTTTACTCTATTCATTTCTTCTTTACGTTTTGAGCTGTTCCATTTTTCCATGCTTCCTACCAAGTATCCAGTTATTCTTCTTATGCGTTCTATATCGTCGTGATTATTACACTTAGGACATTCGTTGTAAATCACGCCATTGTATCCGCACTGAAGGCAGCGATCAACGGGAACATTAAAACTGCCATACCCTATCCCATTTTCTTTCATTGCCACCACATACGTTTCTAGGGCATCGATATTTTTTGAAGCATCTTCTGCTAATTCCACATAGGTAATGTGACCAGCATTTGTTAACGCATGATAAGGTGCTTCCTTTTTAATCTTATTGATTGCATTAATCTTATATTCGACAGGGACATGATTGCTATTCGTAAACCATTCCTTATCTGTTACTCCTTTGATGACCCCATGTTTTTTTCGAGCGATTTTTAAAGCTTTCCCTGCATAGGATTCGGCAGGTGTTGCTAGCAATGTATAGTTTAATTTCGTCTTTTCTGTTAAAAGATCCATCTTTTCTTTCATGAAGGAAACCATTTTTAAGCCTAGGCTCTGAGCTTCGTCGCTTTCTCCATGATGTTTTCCAATCAGGGCAACAAGGGCCTCCGCTAAACCAACATAACCAACGGATAATGTACCTTGACGAAGAACTTCTTTTAGAGAGGTATCTTTGTATAGTTCCTCTGAATTCCTCCATATTTGTTGCCCATATAAGAATTTAAAATTTGCAGGTGTCTTTGTTGATTGATATAAGAGCCTTTCATATAGTTGTTGACTTGCTAGGTCAACATAATGGTCCAGCTTCTTAAAAAATTCCTCTACGTTATCTGCTTCTACCGCAATCAAAGGCAGATTAATTGAAGTAAACGAGAGGTTTCCTCTCCCCACGGGCGTTGACTTGCCATTTACATTTGTGAGTACCCTTGTTCTACACCCCATTGTGGCGATATGTGTTTCAGGATCTTTTTCTTTGTAATCGTGTAGATTGAATGGAGCATCTACAAACACATAGTTTGGAAAAAGACGTTTTGCTGTTGTTTCAAGCGACAGCCTGAACAAATCATAGTTGACATCACTTTGTTTTAAATTGATACCATCTTTTACTTTAAAGATTTGAATTGGGAAAATCGGCGTTTCTCCATTTCCTAGCCCTTTTTGAGTAGCAAGAAGCATATTCTTAACAAGCATTCGCCCTTCCTTTGAAGTGTCTAATCCATAGTTAATACTGATGAAAGGGACCTGTCCGCCACCGCGGCTGTGCATGGAATTACTATTGTGAATAAAGGCTTCACAAGCCTGATAGACATCTCTATCTGTCAGCTCCCAAGCTTTTTCTTCTAGGTCGCAGCCAGCTTGAACGCTTTCTAATAATTGAACGTTCTTCTCGTATGTCTTATATATATAAGGTGCTAAATCAAAATCAAAGTTACTCATTGCTTGACCGCCGTGCTGCTGGTTTTGATTCGATTGAAAGATGATAGAAGCTAAAGCCATTGCCGACATGATACTGTTTGGTTCACGCATATGACCATGGCCGGTATCAAAACCATCTTTTAACACCTTTGCTAATGGGATTTGCACGCATGTTGTCGTGCCTGATGCATAGTAATCCAAGTCATGAATATAAATATAACCATTCATATAAGCTTGTTTTACTTCGTCAGACAATAAGTGTTCAATTGCGTAATACTTCGCACTAGTAGAAGCGAAGAGTCCCATCATACCCATAGGGCTCTTGCCATCGACATTCGCATTCTCTTGTATTAAATCTTGATTATTGCTACCAACAATTTCATTGAATTCCGCTAATAAATTAGAAAAAACCTGTTTCGTTTCCACATTGGACCTCCTTGTTTGCTCAGAACCATGGAACCCTGGGGACGGTTCTGATGGCTCTTTTCAGTGGCAATTGACTTTTATTTTGAACAACAAAAAACCCATCAAAGTTGATGGGTGAAATAACGTGGAATCATCTATAAACAGCATTCATTCACTGCTAATAGTCAGAATAGCCCCGTTATACCTCCCCAACTCCCGAAGAAGATAATACGTATAAAAATGGCAGGTCTCCTGACTTATGCTTCTTCCTACTCTAATACCTTCCCATCCTAAGACAGTGGATTACTTAGTTCGTCAGCATTTACAGTTGCGGGTACAGCTCTGGACTTTCACCAGATTCCCTATTACGTCTTATTTGACGCCATTATTATCGGTCAATATCTATATATAGTATTTTATAGAAGATAAAAACACTAAATATTGTATAATTTACTATAATATACAATCTCTACTTTGACAACCATTTTTTACTAGGGGATTTTGGAGTCAGCGTATGAAATCCGGGTGACAGGCACCATCCAGGTTCCGATGGCTATGAGATAGCTAGTAAGTAGGTAAATAGGTAGTAGGAAACGTGAGAACCATCCCTAGGGAGTCGGATACGATTTGGATAAGCATGGTTTTCTATGATCACATAGATTGCGATTTATTATTTTTGACTAATTTATCTTTTCTAATTTCCTTGATTCTGCTCGCAATGAATGTACCAATGCCAATAACAGTAGAACTAACCATAAAGATATGAATAATCCCTAATATATTTGCCAGTACTCCCAAAATAAGAGGTGTAGTAACTTGAGTTAGACGATTAACCGTTAGTCGAATTCCTAAAGCTTCGCCAACACGACCGTTAAGGGCATGCTCAATGGTAAGCGAAATAGATAATGGCTGTCCAATTCCTAAGCCCATTCCAAGTATAAACGCGATTATACCAGCTATTATCATTTGTGGAAAGAAGGGTAAAGCTGAATACGAAACACACGTAATGATCATAGAGCCTATAAAAACATGAATCATTCCAAAACGATTGATTAAAGGGGTCATGCAGAACCGAATAATGACACTTGCGATCCCGTTTATCGAAAGCAGCAGCCCAATGATAGAGTTACTGTAACCAAAGTGTAATCCTAGCAGTGGGAAAAAGGTGAAGTATAGATCTTTTGCAAATAAGATTAATGAGCTGAAGAGTAAGGCTACTCTCAATCCCGGTATTTTTAGTAAATCCAAAAAAGTTGAATGGCTTGTTACTGAAGAAGTAGAATCTATCTCCTTTTTAATAGGATATACATTCGGAATGAAATGGATGAGAATGCAGCTTACGAGTCCGAATAGGCTTAGTCCGAAAAAGGTTTTGGGGAAGTTGAATGAATCTGCGATGATTCCACTTAGCAAAGGGCCAAGGAGAGTTCCGGCTGCTACCCCCAGGCTAAACCAAGAAACATATTGATTTCGATTTTCCTTGGTAGAGATTCTTCCAACATAATCTTGAGCAGATAGAATGAATATGGTTTGAGCAGAACCCGCAATGAGTTGTGATACATATAATCCGAAAAAGTTAGGAAGGAAACTGGGCAGGATGATTCCTAAAACGCCCAGATATCCCCCAATAAGTAAGGTTATTTTAGAATTAAGCTGATCGATCACTTTCCCGAGCACAATGGCAAAAATTAAGGGGACCAAGGAAAATAGACTCGTAATGAATCCGATGTGATTAATGCTTCCTCCTAATTCATGTGCAAATAAAGAAACGGTTGGACGTGTCCCCATGATCATCAACATATAAAGACCTGCGATACATACGATAGAGAAAATCTTCATAGTTACACCACTTTTAGGCAGAATCAATCTACGATAATTGATACGTCCCTCTCTTCTTTAAATATGGGACAAGCCCTCCATCATTGATAATGTCAATCATCACTAAGGGCATTTCTGACCCCTGGTATTTTACGGATGTTGTTACATTTTCTACTTCACCTGTAGTTAAATTTACTTCTAGTTTATCCTTATCGCTAATGGTGTGATCACTGATTTCAAGAATAGGTAACCCAATATTAATGGCATTTCGATAAAAAATACGAGCAAAGGATTTTGCAATCACAATCGAGACACCGGCTTTTTTTAGAGCTAACGGTGCTTGTTCTCTAGAAGATCCACAGCCAAAGTTACTGCCTGCAACTAAAATATCTCCATCCTTTAATTTCGCTCGGAAATCAGGATCTAAATCTTCAAAAACGTGGTCAGCCAATTCTTGCATATTTAATGTTTTTGTATATTTACCAGGGATAATTCGATCGGTATCAATGTTATCCCCATAGACATGAGCAGTTCCATTTAAGATCATTTCACTTCCTCCTTCATAAGCTTTGTAGGATTTGTAATCTTTCCGAATAAGGCGGATGCTGCAACAGTAGCTGGAGAACCTAGGTATACATTTGAATTTCTGTTCCCCATCCTCCCTCTAAAGTTACGATTGGTAGAGGAAATGACTCCCTCATCATTACCAGGAACACCAAGATGTGTACCGACACATGGCCCGCAGCCGGATGGAAGGAAGGTTGCTCCAGCACGTACAAGTATTTCAGCCGTCCCATCTTGAATTGCTTTTAAGTAGATTTCATTAGAAGCTGCTGCAACCATAAACCTGACATCAGGATGAACTTTTTTGCCCTCTAAAATAGTGGCGGCTTCATGTAAATCTTCTAATCTTCCATTTGTACAGCTCCCTAAAAAAGCTTGTTGAATCGAATTACCCTCTACTTCAGATATTGGTCTTACGTTATCTGGTGAATGAGGGATAGAAACCTGTGGTTCAAGTGTAGAAAAATCATAGATGTATACGGTTTCATATTTTGCATCTTCATCTGCATGAATATAGTCAAAATCATATGGCAATTCCAACCCAATCGTGTCAACAAACCCCGCTTTAGCTCCCATTTCAATGGCCATATTTGCTATGGTTAAACGGCTGTCTAAACTTAAGGCTTCAATCGCTTCGCCGGTGAACTCAACCGCTTTATAGGTTGCGCCATCAATTCCTAACTGCCCTACTAAAAATAAAATAAGATCTTTCGCAGAAACTCCAGGTTGTAACGTTCCATTCAACTGGATCTTAATCGTTTCGGGAACCTTAATCCAAGTTTTACCTGTTAATAGTACCGCAGCCAAGTCTGTTGAACCTACACCAGTAGCGAAGGCACCTAGTGCTCCGTATGTACAAGTATGGGAGTCCGCGCCAAGAACCAATTGTCCAGGTTTGACGTGTTCATTTTCAACCATCAGTTGATGGCAGATGCCACTACCTGCATCGTATAATTTAATTCCTTGATTTCTAGAAAAGTCTCTCATTAAAGAATGTAAATTTGCGATTCGTTCATTAGGAGCGGGTGCTGCATGATCGATGACAAAGATGACTTTAGATGAATCCCAAACGTGGGTTCCACCCATTTCTTCAAAACTTTTGATGGTTAAAGGAGCGGTAGTATCCGATGCCATAACGGCATCCACGTCTACAATCGCGATTTCATTTTGATAGGTTTCTTTACCTGCATGTGAAGAAATAATCTTTTCTACTAATGTTTGGCCCATCGATAAACCTCCTTGAAGAATGATAATAAAAAATCATTAAGTGAATTAAGAATTCATTCTTCGTATTTATAATCCGTATGATGAATTTTAAATTCATTCTACGGGACAATAAAGTTGGATGTCAATTATTTATTAGAAAATTTAAATTAATATAAATATTTATTCGTTGTACTTGCTTACAAAAGATTTGACAGTCTAGTGTTTTAACTTTTCTGAATTTTTAATTGACAAGGCTTATATCATCATTTACGATTAAAACAAATCACCAGCCGGATTCGAAATCCACAAGATGAAACATGGTTGAGATTTACTATATATGGAATTCACTATGTGGTCTCTTTTTTTGAAAAGGTACATAAGGAACCCGTGATAAGAATTAAAATGGAGGCGAAATAATGCATGAGTGAAACGGTCCGTTCAGTCGAAAGAGCGATTGACATTTTAACTAGTTTTTCAATAGAAGAACCGATCTTAACCGTTCCTGAAATAAGCCAAAAAACAGGATTAACAAAATCGACTGTCTTTCGCTTATTAGCATCTTTAGAATCAAAAGGGATGGTTCAGAAAATCCCGTCTACATATGAATATAAACTAGGCATTCGATTACTAGCTCTCGGAAATATTGTACAAAGTTCATTAGAACTAATAGATGTTGCGAAGCCCATCATGAAGGGGTTATCAGAGAAAACACAAGAAACTGTGAATATTAATATTATTCAGGGATTAAAGAGAGTTTGCATTGATCGAATTGATGGCAATCAAGCTTTAAGGAAAGTTTCAGAAGTTGGAAAGTTATTACCTTTACATAAAGGAGCTTCTGGTAAGTTATTATTGGCCTTTTCTGATCAAGAACTAATGACGAAAGTGTTAAAAGAACAAAGAGAGTTCATGTCAGAGGCTGCTCTAAATGAATTAAAGCTTGAACTTTTTGATATTAGAGAAAAAGGATATGCAACAAGTTTGAGTGACCGTTTAGAGGGAACAGCTTCTGTTTCAGCACCAATTAAAGACTATACAGGTAAGGTCATTGCCGGTTTAACGGTTTCTGGACCATTGGTGAGATTTACGGAAGAAAGAATTGAAAATTTTATAAAAGAAGTCTTGGAGTCTAGCGAGAGAGTTTCTAAAAATCTTGGGTATACACAGGAAGAGATGAATTCAGTCCAGTAATGGCTTTGAAAAACTTCTTTTTTTTGAAGGGAATTATGAGAAAATTATTTATTTTAAAAATTTTCAACAACAACATAGCTGTAAATAGACTTCTTTGTTTAGACAAAAATGAAAGCGTTGTCGAAATGGAATAACCATAAATGAAGAGGGGGAAAAGTCTTGATTCAATTCTCAAATGTATCGAAACGCTTTACGAGAGATGGGGAAACGTTCTTAGCCGCACAAAATATTAACCTGGATGTAAAAGAGGGTGAGTTCATTACGGTTATTGGTCCCAGCGGATGCGGAAAATCAACAGTATTAAATATGTGTGCGGGTCTAATGAAGCCAAATGGGGGAAGAATCCATTATCGCGGGAAACAAGTAGATAAAATTAATACTCAAGTAGGGTATATGACACAGAAGGATAATTTATTGCCGTGGAGAACGGTAAAGGCAAATGTTGAAATTGGCTTAGAAATACAAGGCATGAGTGCAAAAGAACGAGAAATAGAGAGTGCTAAATTTATCGAAATGGTTGGCTTAAAAGGCTTTGAAAAGCATTACCCTCAAGAACTTTCGGGAGGTATGCGCAAGAGAGTAAGTCTCGCCAAGATTCTTGCCTATAATCCAGAGACTCTTTTAATGGATGAGCCATTTGGCGCTCTAGATGCTCAGTTAAGATTAATTCTACAAGATAAGCTGCTAGAAATTTGGAAGGACACGAAGAAAACGATCATATTTGTTACGCATGATCTGGAAGAAGCGATTACACTTGGAGACCGAGTTGCCGTTTTTAGTAAAAGACCTGGAACCATCAAGTCCATTCATGATGTTAATCTCCCAAGACCAAGGGATACGTTTAATGTCCGCTATACAGAGGAGTTTAAGGATATCCAAACCAAACTTTGGGATGCATTAAAAGAAGAATTTATTGAGGAGGGCATTGTTGGATGAGTGTATCAGTTGCTAATTCTAAGGAATCGAATGTACAGAATCAGCCTGCTGTCTTAGATGAAGAAGTGAAAAAGAGTCCTTTACAGGAAAAGTTAATTCTTGCGGGTATGAGACTGGCTTTACTCGTCATTATTTTGGTGCTTTGGGAACTGATTTCAGGTTCGTTGGTCGATAAGTTTTGGGTAAGTGAACCGAGCGATATTTTCCAATCACTCTATACGTGGACGCTATCGGGTGAACTATTTTTCCATATCGGTATTACGGCTCAAGAAATGTTTATTGGCTTTTTTATTGGTGCAACAGGCGGAGCGATCTTAGGCTTTGTTCTGGGACGGTGGGAATTCTTAGCAAAGTTATTGGACCCTTTCATTATGGCACTGTATAGTTTGCCAAAGGTTGCATTAGCGCCACTCTTTATTCTTTGGTTTGGTATTGGAATTGAAATGAAAATCGTTTTTGCAGCAGTCATTGTTTTCTACCTTGTATTCTTTAATACTTATGCGGGTGTTAAAAATGTTGATAGTGATTTGCTTGATAGTATCCGTTTAATGGGGGCTAGTGAACGTCAAATTTTACTAAAGGTAACGATTCCATCTGCTCTAAACTGGGTCTTTGTAGGATTAAAAATGTCTGTACCATATGCCTTGATTGGTGCCGTTATCGGAGAAATCACCGCATCCAATCGTGGTGTTGGATTCTTAATCAGCTATTCAGCCGGACAGTTCGATACGGCTGGAACCTTTGCGGCGGTAATAATCTTAATGTTTATGTCCGTCTTGCTCAATTTTGGATTAGGTATCTTAGAGAAGCATTTTCTTCGTTGGAAGCAAACAAATAACTAATTAATCAATTATTAGGGGGAATCACATTGAAGAGAAGAAATTTTGTATTAAGTGTAGTAATAGGATTGATGTTAATCCTTTTGAGTGCCTGTGGTGGAGGAGAACCAGCCGCAACAAAAAAATCGAAAGAAGGTTCTGAGAAAGCAAGTGGTAACCAAAAAATAACGATTGCCCAAACGACCCACGGATTCTTATTCACACCACTATATATTGCACAGGAAAAAGGGTTCTTTGCTGAAGAAGGTCTTGATGTAGAGCTGATTACCACTGGCGGAGGTTCTAAGGTAATGGCGGCCGTTATTGGAGGAAGCGTTGAAATTGGTGGAACCACTTTAGGAAATGTAATGGATGCAGCGGAAAAGGGACAGGATGTTAAGGTCTTTGCGACGCTAATGAATCAATATGCTTCAAATGTTGTTATCAGGAAAGAAATTGCGGAAGAAAAAGGAATTACGGAAGACTCGCCTATTTCTGAAAAAATACAGGCATTAAAAGGGTTGAAAATAGCGATCACATCACCTGGAAGTTCAAGTGATAAATTGGTTCGTT
The DNA here is from genome assembly GCF_055502545.1 of Bacillus sp. CZDM1. Taxonomy (NCBI): domain Bacteria; kingdom Bacillati; phylum Bacillota; class Bacilli; order Caryophanales; family Bacillaceae; genus Bacillus; species Bacillus sp. CZDM1. Next base: position 18,937 of record NZ_JBUESO010000014.1, read on the forward strand.
ATCTTCTAGAAAGGGAAAATATACAACCAGATAAAGAGGTTGAGCTAGTACCTCTTGGTAAAAGTGAAGCCGTAATCCCTGCCTTTAAAAACAAACAAATTGATGCTTTTGCCTTCTCCTCTCCGACGTCTGATATGGGGGCAATGGATGGTGGATTCATGCTAATCAACCTATCTAAAGGAGAATTAGAAGATTTAAATGGTTTCCTTTATACCGGTTTAGTCGCAACGCAGAAAGAAATGGATGCTAATCCAGAATTGTTCGAGAAAGTGACTCGTGCCGTTGCCAAAGCAGAGGAGTATATCAAAACCGATAAAGAGGGAGCAAAAGAAGCCTTAAAGAAATCCTTTAGTGATATAGAGGAAGAAGTGTATAACATAGCTTATGAAAACAATTATCCAGCGTTTGCCACAAGTCCAATCGTTACTGAAAATGGGTATGAAATGAACGTAAATTTTGAAGGAATAGAAGTTCCTTTTGATAAAGTTGTAAATAATGAATTTGCAGAAAAAGTGAAGTAAAGAAAAGTATACAAATAAAAAACACTTTCGGAATTTCCTGTTATGTTAGGTAACCTAACAGTGTCGGAAAACTGTGAGTGTTTTTTATTCTAACAATATGAAACTAGTTAGTTGAAGGGAATGGAAAGTATGAATAATCCTAACTTTGGACCTTTAACGGGTATAAGAGTTTTAGATTTATCAACGATGATTGCGGCACCATTTGGAGCTACTCTCTTAGGAGACTTTGGTGCTGATGTTATAAAGGTAGAGCTGCCAGGGAGAGGGGATTCTTTAAGAGGGATGGGCCCATTTCATGGAGATGAACCATTAAGATGGCCAGGACTAGCTAGGAATAAGAAATCTCTAACATTGGATTTGCATCAAGAAGAGGGCAAGGAAGTTTTACGAAAATTGGTTCGGATTTCGGATGTAGTGATTGAAAATTTTAGAGTAGGAACCTTAGAAAAATGGGGTATTGGCTATGAAGATTTAAAGAAGGAAAATCCAAACCTTATCTTGTCGAGGGTAACGGGATACGGTCAAACAGGACCCAATTCGCACAAAGCAGGATTTGGAACACCCGCCACGGCCTATAGCGGATTTACCTATTTGCATGGATATGAGGATAGACCGCCGATCAGCCCTTCTTTCTCATTAACAGACTATGTTACTGGTATTTATGTTGCCTTTGCGACAGTTGCTGCCCTATATTACCGTGATATAGATGATAATGGTACAGGACAATTTATTGATATTGGCTTATATGAATCTATGTTTAGAATGTTTGAGTTTCTTGTTGCGGAATACGATCAGAACGGAACGATAAAAGAACGTTCTCCTGGTTTAAGTGGACATTCTAGTCCTGCTGGAACATTTCAAACGAAAGATGGACATTGGGTGTCCCTTGTAACGAGTTCAGATCGTACATTTGAAAGACTGGCTCAAGCTATGAAAAGAGAAGATATGCTGGTGGATGAAAGATACCACAACAATGCTGAACGTCTAAAGCGCTTTGATGAAACAAACGGTATTGTAGCAGATTGGGTGAGAACGTTTAATAGGGATGATCTTCTCCATCTTTTAGATGAATTTGGTGTACCTGTAAGCCCCATCTATAGCATCAAAGATATTTTTGAAGATGAGCATTATAAACAAAGAGAGAATATCATTGAAGTCAACCATCCGCGGCTTGGAAAAATTAAGATGCCAGGTGTCGTTCCAAAATTTTCAGAAACTCCTGGTGCTGTTAGAAATGTTGGTCCCGATTTAGGGGAAAATAATGAAGAAATACTAGGAAAACTATTAAACCTCAGTGAGGAAGAAATTACAAACCTAAGAGAAAGAAAGGTTATCTAAAGGAGGAGAAGTTGTTGAACTTTCCAAATGAAGTAAACATTACGGAAGTGTGTCCGCGGGACGGATTTCAAAGCCTATCAGAAATCATTCCCACTGAGGAGAAAATCGACATCATTAATGATTTAATCAATTGTGGTTTTAAGCAAATGGAAGTGACTTCATTTGTTCATCCTAGGGCCATTCCGCAGCTCAAGGATGCAAGTGCCGTTTTACAAGGGATAAAACGAAAAAAGGATGTCAAATTGCGGGCACTTGTACCCAATCTACGAGGATTAGAGAGAGCGATCGAAGCGGGGGTAGATAAGGTGAAGCTCATGCTGTCAGCTACCGATTCGCACAGCATCAGCAATGCAAATAGTAAAACCTTCGATGTCATGAAGGGATTTGAACCTCTAGTAGCCAGTGCAAAAGGTACATCCATCATACTATCTGGTTCCATTTCCGTTGTATTTGGCTGCCCTTACGAGGGGGATATCCCGATAGAAAGAATTTCTGAAATTTGTAAACGATATATAGATTTAGGGATTTATGATTTATCATTAGCCGATACAACCGGAATGGCCAACCCTGTCAAGGTGAAAAGAATAGTAGGAAACCTACATGAAAGATTCCCAGAATTAAAGTTCTCCCTGCATCTTCACAATACAAGAGGAATGGCTTTCGCAAATGCAGTAGCGGGACTGGAGGTAGGAATTAAAGACTTTGACAGCTCAGTCGGAGGCTTAGGCGGCTGTCCATACGCCCCAAATGCAAGCGGAAACATTGCCTCAGAGGATTTAATTCATGGCTTTGAAGAAATGGGAATAAAAACAGGTATCAAAATTGATAAAGTTATCTCTATTGGAGAGGAATTACAACGTAAATTCCCATCTTATTCTAATAGTTTTATTTTAAAAGCTGGAAAATGCTCTGATTTGCATTTGGCGCCAGTTTCTCAGGAAAAATTAGGTTAATGATTTATAGGAAGCAGGGATACGATTCTCTGCTTTTTGTCATAACGCTGGTACGTATCGTTGTTTTCTTTGCCATCTTCAATCACTACCTTTCTTTGAACGCGCGTGACCGTGGGGACGGTTCTTGTGGTTATGGGAAAATATGTAATACTAAGAGAACCGTCCCCGTGTACACGTGTACAATTCGTAAAAAAGGCACAACTAGTGTAATGAGCTAGTTGTGCCTTTGCTGTTTTCCAGGGGAGATCCTTACGCAAAATTTTGAAGACCGTGGGGACGGTTCAGGTGGTCGTGGAAAAATATGTAAGACCAAGAGAACCGTCCCCGTGTCCACAGGAAAGGAACTATTAAGAATACAAGTCTATATCCACGACAAAAAATTCACTAGAAAACTGTCCAGGTTCGTTTTTATATAAGGGTTCCTAGCGCTTTTAATCAAACGTTTGATTAGCATTTCGTATAGTAGATGTGTGTCAGATTATGACGTTTACTAGTTTCTATTGTCTATTTTGAGGAAGCTCATAAATACTCTCTACTTTTCTTCGGCAAATTATTCAGTTGAAAACAATAGAAAGTTCTCTTCCTAAAGGGGCTCATTGACTATTTAATCAAACGTTTGATTAGTGGCATTGGGATTAATTAATCGATTGATTAGAATCGCTGCAAATGTTGGTAATACAGGGTTTGTACCTCCTAAGAGGCGTTGGAAAGTGTCGAAAAGTTGATATAGTGAAAATGTCAGCAAGATGATAAATGAGAGGTTCAAAAAATGCTGGTAACAACTGGATGGATGAATCAGGCAGTCTTTCAAAAGATAATAACAGTCTAATACGTAAAGAGTGTAGGTGATAGTATGTCCAAATTTTATCAAGTTACAATCCTCATTCTGTTCATTTGTCTTCTTTCAGCCTGTTCTTCTAGACCAGAACAGAATTCTTCTGGTCAATCGAGTCCGTATATTAAATTGTCTATTCCTTCAAAAGAAAATCCAAACCCGGTGATGCCAGATGAACAAGTAGATGAAAATAATGATTCTCCTAATCAAGTACAAAATCAAGACGCTCCAGAACAAAAGCCGCCAGAAGACTATGCAGCAGAGGATCGGCTTCAAACACAGGAGATACAAGAAAATGAAGACCCGAAAAGCGGGACTGAAACGGTGCCAGCGGAGCTGCCTTTTCAGGACTTCAAAGCCAGATGGAATGCTGTTACCGATGAACAAATGTCTAATTTATATATTAAGGATCTAGAAGAGGTATCTTCCAATGGAGAAACGTTTTATCGATCCAACCTGTCCAATCAGCTGGAGTTACGCGTATTTGTTCATCAAGATCACATCCAGCAGTTAGAGATGATTAGTAAGGACAAAACCAAAGTGACCGTAGCGGCCATGCTGACAGGCTGGAGTCAAATCATTACCTTACTGCATCCGAATATTGAAATTTATGATGTGGATGAGCTCTTTAATAAAATGGGTGTTGAGCCTAATGGTAATTTAACTAACGTAAAACAAACATCCTTTACTTACAATGACTTACATTACGAGGTAACACCGACAGAAAACGGCTACAGCTTTAGAGGAAGGTATGATAAGCCGTAACATGAGGGGGAGAAGCCATGAAGGTAGTAAAGCTTACAATTATCTTATTATTAATCATTCCTGTATCGTTGCAAGGCACCTCACCGACCCGTGCCCAAACGAGGTTATTTAATATGTCGTATGTATTCTTTGGGTCACCCAGCAGCTATGTCACTCAAGTAGATAAAACGAAAGGCAGTTTGAATGTTGTTTCCCCGAACTATTTTGATATTACTTCAGATGGACAGCTCGATGTCACATGGAGGTTACAAACTTCATTTATTACCGAGATGCATAACCGAGGAATGAAAGTAGTTCCTTTTCTTGCTAATCATTGGAATCCAACCGCAGGAATTAACGGGTTAAATAACCGTGACAGCTTAGCTCGAAATATTGCAGCTGCCATTCAACAATACAATCTAGATGGTGTGAACGTGGATATAGAGGGAGTAGGTCACGCCTATCGGGATGCTCATACGGATTTTATAAGGCTTCTTAGGGAATACATACCCGCTCATAAAGAGGTGTCTGTAGCGGTTGCTGCGAATCCTAACGGCTGGAAAACGGGCTGGCATGGCTTCTATGATTATAAGGCACTAGGGGAATACGCTACTTACTTAATGATTATGGCTTATGACGAAAGCTGGGACTCTCCTGATAGCCCAATAGGTCCTGTATCCAGCCTCTCCTTCTTTGAAAGATCCATCCAGTATGCCATAAATCAAGGTGTTGCAAAGGATCGGATTGTTGCTGGATTACCGTTTTATGGGCGAATGTGGAAGCTTGATGGGCCGACCTTGGAGAACCGTTCTATAACGGGGATGGGACTTTCAAGTACAAGAGTGGATCCTCTTGTTGCACAATTTAATGGAAAAATCCAATTTGATGAGAAGACTCAGTCATCTTATGCAACGTTTACGATACCGATAGGCGGCAGTGCCTTCATCGGGAGTGTAAAACTTACAGAAGGTAACTATATTATTTGGTTTGAAAATGAACCCTCTATCAAAGCAAAGCTGCGTCTGCCGAAGCAATATGGAATAAAGGGAACGGGTTCTTGGGCGTTGTATCATGAGAAGCCTTCGATTTGGAACAATTATACACTGTGGCTGAATGAGACCTATAATTCCTTTTGGGTACAAAATGGGTATATGGCTTTAGTGAAAGCTGATAATGTTAACCTTCGTGACAGCCCATCCCTCAGCAGTAATGTCGTAAGGACACTCTATAAAGATCTAAACCTAAAAGTAACAGGCCCTCTTGTGAATGTCGATAACCAGGAATGGTACCCCGTGCAATTATCTGAGGGGACTCAAGGGTATGTAAGTTCTTCGTACGTAGATATTTTTCAGAGATTCGGTGGAAAGAACCGGTTTGAAGTAGCCGTTAATGTTTCAAATATGGGATGGAAGGATACGGCTAATACCATCATAGTATCGAATTATAATGCGTTTGCTGATGCCTTAACCGCTTCCCCTATCGCCTATAAAGAAAACGCACCCATCCTGTTAACAGCTAAAGATCGTTTAACAGCTGAATCAAAGGATGAAATCAGTCGGCTCAAGCCCCAAAAAGTGATTATTGTCGGCGGTCCTGGCAGTGTTGGGGAGGGGGTTGTAAATGATTTACGTAACATGGGAGTCACTCATTTGGAGAGGATTGGCGGTAAAGACCGCTTTGAAGTTTCAGCCAATCTTGCGAAAAGATTAGGACCCACTACGAGAGCGGTTGTGGCAGATGGAATGAATTTTCCGGATGCACTTTCGATTGCACCTTATGCTGCCAGAAATGGGATTCCTATTTTGTTAGCTAACAGAGATCATTTACCTCAGCAAACAGAAGAGGTCCTTACCAGCATAGGTGTTCAAGATACCATCGTGGTTGGTGGTGAGGCAAGTGTGGGAAAAGCTGTGTATGACAAAATCCCAAATCCGAAACGAATATCGGGTAAAGACCGATACGAAGTAGCTGCAAATGTCATTCGGGAATTAAACTTAACGCCTGATACCGCATTTATTGCCACTGGTTTGACGTTTGCAGATGCATTAACGGGTTCGGTTTTAGCTGCAAAAGAAGGTGCACCACTTTTATTAACGAATCCAAAGCAGTTACCTGAGGCTACGAAAATGATTCTTGTGGAAAAAAATATTACTCGGCATAAGGTTCTAGGCGGTTCCGGTTCAGTAAGCGAACAGGTTTATCAAGAACTTCGACCGTAACGAAGGGAAGCAGGTGATGATGAGTGAAGAAAGTGGGATTCCTATTATTTGCCCTTTGTTTTCTTACCATAGCCGGTTGTAGAGCAACGGAGGAACCTTCGCGGCTTACTCAGGAGGCTGCTGAAGAAGTTGCCATGCATAATCCGAAGGTTTCCAAGTGGATGAACCAACACCACCCAAGGAATGGAACGACCTATTTAGTAACAGGGCTAAATAATCAGAATTCCAAAGACCTTTATACCAAATCAATAACATCTAAGGATCATCACTGGAAAATTACCTATACTTCGAAAACAGAGATTAGTCCAAACAAGATGGAGGTCACTGTTAATTCAACAACGGGTGAAATTGAATCGATACAAGAAGAGGAAAGAATGATTGTCCAATTTAAACAACAAGTGAATGAAGAAGCGATCCATGATGTAAATGGGGAAATTATAAATACAGTGGAAACAATCCCTTTACTATCAGCGTATATACCGGTTGATAAGATGGAAGAAATCAAACAAAACCCGGAAATATCCACTGTAGAAAAGGATGCAAGGATTAGAGCGACTGCCTAAGTTGTAGATTGGGGTAATGAAAAAATTCGTACCCCAATCGCTTGGCAGGCAAGCTTTACGGGAAAAGGGCAGAAGATTGCCATTATTGATTCTGGAGTATCCACAAGCCACGAGGACCTAAATATAACAAATGGGGTTGCCTTTGTTCCGTATACGACTTCTTATGATGACGATAATGGTCACGGAACGCACGTTGCAGGAATTATAGGAGCAGCTAACAATACTAAAGGCACGGTTGGAGTGGCCCCAGACGCCTCACTCTAAGCCGTTAAGGTATTGGATAACAACGGCGAAGGGTATGTTTCAGATATAATCGCTGGGATTGATTGGGCTGTTCAAAATGATATCGATATTATTAATCTAAGTCTTGGATCAGACACCCCCTCCAACATGTTGAAGGATGTGTTGGATATGGCGTATTCAAAAGGGATTCTGATTGTAGCCTCTGCTGGTAATACAGGGTACGAGCCACACACCAGTACAGTAGGTTATCCAGCTGCATATGATTCCGTTATTGCGGTAGGAGCGATTGACCAATCCAATAAGTGGGCTGATTTTTCTTCAGTAGGACCAACAGTAGAGGTTACTTCTCCAGGTGTTGATATTTTGAGTACTTATTTAAATAATTCCACCAAAAGGCTTACTGGGACATCGATGGCAGCACCCTTAACTGATGCTTAGAGTTCCGGTGCCTGTCACTCCCCGATATTTGTCGATGTTTGCTAGATTACATTAGTATTAGAACTATTCTGAAGGGAGAACGATTGGGTTCGTTGTCTTGATGAATGGCATTTATGAATACATCCTTGTATATAGACATAAGAAGGGGTGTAGAGAACTTAGCACAGGAAGGATGGATATTTGATGTGTACATGGGGACGGTTCAGGTTAATATTGTCATAGGATTGTGAAGAAATATACTAAAACTAAAAAGGCAGAATAATTGAACAAGGATTGAAACCTTATTGTTGGGTTAATCTGGCAAGGTGTGGATTGAAACATCATTGGTTCGGGAAACGTATAAAAAGAAACTCTAAAAAGGGAATTGAGGAACATTGACGGAGTATTTCTTTTTAATGGTATTGTCATTCCTAATGCTTGTGGGGATGTCAGCTTATCTTTGGCATTTATACAAACTGAAAAAGAAAAATGGAAATTCATATAAGATAGAAATCAAGAATATTCTTGTCTTGGTCTTTTTGATTCTTCTATCTGGGGCTCTATTTGTTCACTCTTTGTTGGACCTGCCAAACGTCTTAGCTAATAAAACGGAACAATATAAAGGGACCTGTGAAGTTTGGGTATTTGAAAGTGCAAGGGGTGGACATACTTCGGTGGAATTTGAAAACCATAACATTATGTTTCCTGAAAATTATCAAGGGGCAGAGGAAGGCAGCTACTACTGTGAAGTGGAATATTATCCGCGAACCGCGCAAACCGAAACAGGTAAGTCATTGAAATTTTATGAAACAAAGGGTGGAGAATTATTAAATTCAAAATAAGTTGCTTCTTCAACTATTGGACGCTTTAATGAAGTAACTAAAGCCTAATTTCTCACTTAACCCCCGAGAAATTAGGCTTTTTATATTTTGAGTTCCTTAACGTTGTAAATCCGCATTTTTCTGAACTACACCTTTATGCACTATTTATTTTTCAAGCGAATCCATGTGTATATACTCCCTTACATCATTAATTAGAATAGCAAGATTGAGAGACATTTATCTGTTGTTTTGTGCGTCCTGTTATTTAGGAATTAAATTTTAAAACAAAAAAAGACTGAACACATGCCTGAACATCATTCAGTCTAGGTAACTTACGTTAGAGATGTTAACAATTATTGAAAATTGTCTTTAATGCTGTAACAGCTTCTTCGCTATCTTTTCCATAAGCAAAAATAGTCATATTGCCATTTGTGCCACCGTACATAGCCATACTTAATATACTTTTGGCATTTAGACGTTTGTGATGCATTTCTACTAATATAGTGCTCTCAAATTCATTAGCTTTCTCCACTAATTTCATAATTGTCCCATGGGTGAGCTTCTGACAAAGAATCTGTTCTTCCTTGATTGTCAATTTGATCCCATCCTTATTAATAGTATTATTAATTAAAATCCATGGAGATAATAATCATTTTTCTCTAAATTGTTTTATAAAAATCCTTCTATATCTATAAAATGTATGGGAGGATCGGTACTAATATAGTAAGAAACAATGCTGATATAGTCATCGCAACACTTCCCATTGCTCCTTCTTCTTCCCCCCATAGGAGAGAACGGTTAGCCCCAAGCATTTGGGCTGAGGTTCCCATTGCCAGCCCTTTCGCAGATTTACTTTTTATACCCAACTTTTTTAATAAAATTGGGCCGATGATTAAGGAAATTAGGGCAGACGTAATCACAAACAAGACTGTGGTCGACGTAATTCCCCCTAGATCACTAGATATAGTCAATGCAATTGGGAGAGTAGCAGATCTAGGAATCAAGGATGCCAACAACTGTTCCTGCAAGTGGTAAATGCGGGACATCTCTAATACAGCTATAACTCCCAAGACTGTCCCACTCATTACGCCGATGCAGATTTTTTTATAGTTTTTCTTCAAAAAAGGCCATTGCTTATAAAGCGGTACAGCTAATGAGACAACAGCCAGCTGTAGCAACGGACTAAATACTGAACTTCCTTGCTGATAAGCTCCTTCTTGGATCGGCGAAACGATCAGCAAAAAAATCAGCAGAAGAGATGATGTATACAGAGGATTCAACCAAGCTTTTGGATATCTACGATAGAATCGCAGACCAAGAAAGTAACAGGCTAAGGTGATGGCGATACAGAAAACAGCATTTACAGTTAGAAGTATCATTTTGCATTTCTCCCTTTTATTTTTTCATACCACTCCACAGCGAAGGCTGTACCTAACAAACAACAAAGACTGCTCACAACTAATATAGTTAAAACATTCAATCGGAGGGTCTCCTGAAAACTTGAGGATAAAAAGAGGCTTACAATAGGTGGAATAAACAATAATGTAAGATGTTTTAACTGAAATGTAGAGGCTTTTTCAATCCATTCTAGTTTCAGCATTCCTGTTAAGAGGAAGATTAATAGCACAAGCATACCAACGACACTACTTGGCAAGGGAAGGTGAGAAACTGTAACAATACCATGGCCGAGTATTAAAAATCCTAAAATGATTAAAAGCTGCAAAAACCAACTTAGATTCACTTTACCCGCCCCCCCTGTTATGATTTGTTGATTTCAGTTTAAGGTAACCTTGAACCCGTGTCAGCGATTAAGTAAGAAAACATTACATAAATTTTGTTTAACAAACCCAAAAAACGTAAGAAAATCTTACAATAAAACTGCCTCCTAATATGAAAACAGTTCATCCTTATTTATAAAATTTCCTTATTTCGGGAACGGATGTTGGAAATCCTTTCGTCTGCTATACGGAAGAAGATTCTTACCCTCCCCACTTAAAATTCTAAATTCTGGTGCCTGTCACTCCCCGATATTTGTCGAAGATTGATAGGTTGTTAGATAGCTAAACACTGATAGAATGTAGTTGCAGTTGAATATTGTTGGGGTGTTGGTTGTCAGTCTTCTTTCCGTAATTGCGGAAGGAGGTGATAATCATGGAAACATTTCTTGAAATTCTACGAGAGGTTCTGAAGGGAATGGTGCGGGAAGTTTGCGCATATTTTTTTCGGAAGAATGTTCTAGAAGACAGGAAAACCACCCTACGCCGTCGCAAGCACAAGGGTGGTTCAGATAAAATATAAACATTGACAACCACTACCCTGACGGTAGAAGCTGCATGGAGAAGTGTTACCAGCACTTCTCTTTTTTATTATATGTCCATTATACACAAAATTATTCCAGGAGAGAAGGGATTCAACCTCTCCATGCACTGGTATTCCTCGGATTATGTTCGAGGATTGATAACCTTTTAATAAACGAAACATTTATCTAAATGGCATTTTATTTTATTTTTTCCATACTCTATGCAGGATTTTCGAATATTTTGTAGAAATATAGCAAAGAAATACTTCGTATAATTCTTCAACTATATCTTTAATATCTTCATCACGAACCGCTATTATTTTATTTCATTCATTATTCATCTATCTCCACCGTAGACATTTATGTTAATCCTGTGTTTATTTTCCTAACTTTAAAAAAATTATGCTTGGAGGCTGTTTTATGACGGTCAATGTTTCTAGTATTGGTTTAAAAGGGCTTGAGGGTTATCGGGTTCAAGGGCAAGTGAGGATATCTCCAGGTAAGGAGTCGATGGTGATTGTAGGGTTGCCGGATGCTTCTGTTAAGGAGTCTAGAGAACGTGTGTTAGCTGCACTTTATCACTTTGGTGAAGATTTTACCGATCAAAAGCTTGTCGTTAATCTTTCACCAGCTTTCACTCTCTTAACTGCATCTAGTTTTAGTTTGAATAAATAGGATTTGGTTTTTCTTTTTCTCTTTCCTCACCAAAGCGACATTTCCAAATGAGATTGCTTTCTCTCGCAAATCCATTAAGTTGTTCCTTGAAGGAGACCATTACATTATGACTATCAAAATCCATCCACGTACTGTAGTACGCGAAATGCTATTTATAAGAAAGAAATTTTTTAACTAGCAGAAAAAGACACCATTGGTTCATTTATTATTTATTCCAGTGAGTGTTTAGCAAGAGAAAAGAATAGGACGAGCAGATAACTATAACAATCTTTCTCAAATCAACAGAACACTCAAAAGACAAGTTGTAAAATTTGATTTTGAGGTCCCACAATCCTCGCACTTAATTATTAACGGAAATCCATGCTACTACTGTATTCCTCCCCAAACTAATCAAACGTTTTGAGTAAACCCATTCATGTCATTTCTAGTCTGCTATTGTAAAAATCTAACCTTTGCTGAAAGTTACTGATAGCTTGTCTTAAGGAACTGTTCTAATCCTCGACAAAAAATTTCCCGGAAAACAATTCTAATTCCGTTTATCAAAACAGTTTTAGGCTCTTTTAATCAAACGATTGATTGGGAATATTGTTAGCAGACTTTGTCGATAAAAAGAGGTTTTAGTGATTCCATAAGATAAGGGTCAGCTAGTTCATTGACAAACTGAGTACGATGTTAAAGAAAAAACAAAGGCAGATTGTTTGAATATGGATTGCAATGACGGTTATGAATCGCCACTTCCATAAATTATGACTCTGTGTGCAGCCAATCATAGTACATGACTTCGCCGTTTCCGAGCACATAACGCAAAGGATTACTCTCACATCTGTTTTCAGATAATTGTTCGAGATAGAGTTCTTTTAATTTGTTAGTTAAGATTCCATAAAAGAAGGCAATCGGTTTTACTACCAGTTTGGTAGATTTTAATTTTCGTATTAGTTGCTTAAAAGACTGAATCGCGATAGCGAGAACGTCCTCTGTGTGTTGGTTACATTGAAAATCGAAAAGCAGCGATTTGCACCATATGCCAGTATTCTTCAATCATTTTCGCATCCGAGAAGAAGTATTTTACAAGCTGGACAAATGCTTGTGGAACTTTATTACTAACAAAAGTGTGATCGAGTTCAATCGGCGATTCGTTACGTTTAGTACTCTTTTGATTATTAGTTTTTAAAAGATTATTAGTTTCTTTAGGGTGTCCTATTCGTATGTACTGCTTCCAAATAAAAATAAAGAAGATGTAGAATCATACAGCCAGAATCCAAATGTAACGATCTTAAGCAATACAAAGAATGTTCATTCAGTTAAAGAAACGACGCTTGGAATAACCGCTGCCAACTTTTTTGCTGCTGGAACGGCAGATATCATCACAGCTGAGAATCCTTCCTCTGTAATGGTGAAGGAGGAAAAAGGAGAATTGACACTGTCTGTTTCGGATCCAACACAGAAGCAAAACACAGTCATCATTGAATTGGATAAAACAGGATTATCTGTCATTAGTAAAGATGACACCGTAAACGTTCTGCAAACATCTCCTACGATTAAAGTAGAGGTCAATGTTGCCGGAGCTATCGGTAAATCGCACGTTGTGAAATTCCAAGTGGATGAGATGAATGATATTGAACGGTTAGATCAAGTTATCGATTTCGGCTATCAAAACGGCTGGATCATGAATGACGGAATCTATAACAGTTTAATTTCAAAGGTGGAGCGCATTCAAAAACACAAAGATGACAGTAGGTTAGTATATTTGGGCGTGGAAGCTCTTGAAAATGAAGTTCGAGCTCAATTTGGGAAAAAGATCAACCCTGTTTTTGCTAATTTTCTGTTAAGTAAAACGATGCTCTTGGAATCACATTAGTACTTAATTAGATTGAAAGTAATTCTGAATGCAAATACATTTGATAATTTAAAAAGTAAATAAAGAAATGACAAATAGCCAAGCTTTTTAAGCATTGGCTATTTTATTTGTGCGCCTTAGCATGGGTGCAGTCTATAGGGTGCAAGTCCCGAACTGTGAAGGCAGAAGTAACAGTAGCTTAACGCAAGGGTGTCCACGGTGATACCTCATAATTTCACTTTTTCCGGCTGGATTAAAAGAGTACTTGTGCTTTGATTATAGATTTTAACCTCATATTTGTTTAGGAGTAAAGGGTGTTCATAGTGTGTCAAATCACCTTTAAAAAGAATGTAAGCTTTCTTTAAGATAGAGCTTTGATCTGTTTTAATAATGTCGCCCTGAGCATGTAGTTGTGAAATTATTTCTTTTTGTAAGTTGGTGGATTGATAGAATAATAAATAAACTTTTTGAGTTACTGCTTCATTTTCGTATGTGTTCTTTGTAATTCTTGAATATTGATAATTTTTGTTTTCCCTTGTCAGATAGATTGATAATAAGTCTTCAATAACCGCACTTGCAGTAGCTTCTGCTCCAGCGCCTGCTCCTTGTAAAGTTAAGTATCCAAGCAAATCTGTCTTTATTCGAAGGGCATTATCAACATTTTCGACTCCGTGTAAAGGATGATCCTTGTCAACGAATACAGGCTTTACTTCTACATTCAAATGACTGTCAATAAGTACTAAATGCTTAAGGCGAAGTCCAAGCTGATCTGCTAATAAGATTTCCTCATGCGAAATACCTTTTATTCCTTGTACGGTCACTTGTTCCCAAGCAGGTTGTTCTCCAAAGATCCACTCGCTTAATACCATCGCTTTATAAAATGCATCTAAGCCTTCAATATCATTCGTTGGATCAGGTTCTGCATATCCTTTCTGCTGAGCAAGTTCAAGGGATTCTGGAAAGGAATCACCTGTTGTTCTCATATGACTTAAAATGAAATTTGTTGTTCCATTTAAAATAGCTTCTACGCTCTCAATTTGATTTCCACCGAGCAGCTCTTTAATGGTTCTTAAAACAGGAATTCCACCGCCAACACTTGCTTCGTAAATAAATCGCACCCCGTTCGTGTGAGCTATTTCCCTTATTTCTTTTCCATGACTTGCAATTAATTCTTTATTTGCTGAGACTACATGACAGCCATTCTGAAGCGCTTGTTTTATATACGATAAAGCAGGTTCAATTCCGCCCATAGCCTCTATAACTACATCTGGATTACCCTTTTCTATCATTTCATCGAAGCTTGTCGTAATCATAACATTTTCATCAATGGAGCGAGGCTTTTCTTTATTTTTAATTAAGATACCTATGATTTCAAAGGATTTCCCCGCTAGTGAAGATAATCGTTCCTCTCGATTCATTAATGCGGTATAAGTCCCATACCCTACTGTACCTAATCCTAATAATGCCACTCTAATTCTTGTCATTGTTGACTCCTTTCAAAAATAAAGAAATATAAGTCTTTAAGAAAAGTGGAAAAATAAAAGCCGCTCTATCACTGAGATAGAGCGGCTCCATAAAAAAAATTCCGTCACTTATCTCTCAAAGTAAAATACTTTGAAGGACTTAGCACCTTTTCAAACATTTGTTTGAAGGTTGCCGGGCTTCACAGGGCCTTTCCCTCTGCCACTCTTGATAAGACTTATTAAATTAATACAAATATTATCAGGGTAAACAGTCAGAGTCAACTTAATTTTATGAAAATTTTAAATCATACTTAGCCTCTTACAAATTAATATGATCTTTTTTATACCTTTCTAATTGTTCTTGTTAGATTGAGATGTAATTTCTCTAACTCCTTTTGATTGGAAATTACATGGGTATTACATTCAAATGAAAAATTACAGGATCAAGATAAAACTTTATTGAATTATTTACTTTTAATCAGCACTTGTCCATTCACCTTTATTATGAACGCATAAGTTATATTACCCACCATAGCACCATCCACAACCTCTTTCATAAGGGTGTACCTCCTAAAGAACGTTTGCATGTATTGCAGACGTTTTTTGCATTTTTATGGCGACTGTTGATTTTGTCCAAAATATGATATTTGTCCAAACCACTCTTGTACTACTGAAATATATATACATAGTGAAATTGTTTTTCTTACAAGTATTTAAGTGGTGGTGAAAAGATATGTGGTGGTGTTCTGGATACAACGGCGGTTATGGCTACGGCGGCAATTCCTTTGTATTAATTGTTGTATTGTTTATTCTTTTAATTATTGTACTTGCAAGCTTCTGATAAATGTTGAATTAACCGAACGGTACGATTTTTACAAGTAAACTCATTTCTGGAGGTGTTATGTATGAGCGACGGATCTGGAAAGTCTTTTGCGTTAATCGTTGTATTGTTTATTCTCCTAATCATTGTAGGAACTTCTTTCATGTCTTTCAAGTACTAATTTGAATTATTGAAATGGAAAAGGCGGCTAGTTTAAATTTAGTCACCTTTTTTGTGAGAAATTTTTGGCTTTGCGGACTATGTATGAAATTCGCTGCATAATGCAGATTTCGTAATAAGTTATGAGTTCGTCCTCACAAAATTCTAGTGAAAGAGCCCTTCCCTCCTTAATTTCTCAACATATTTTGTAAGGAATAAGTTTAAAGGAGGGCTATAAAATGTTTGGATATGGTGGACACGGTGGATTAGGTGCTTGCTGTGGTTATGGCTACGGCGGTACAGACCGCTGTGACGATTTTATTTTAATCGTTGTATTGTTTATCTTGTTAATCATCGTTGGAGCTGTTATCTGTTTTTAAGAAAAGACAATTACGCTTATATTAGAATACAAAAAAGCCCTACAAGGGCTTTTTTTGTTCGAGACTTTTCTTCATTAAGGCGAATGTGCAATGGAAAGCTATGGGGCTTCGGCTACACTTTAGCTTATGCATCAGTTCATGTGAAAAATCATATGGGTTAAGCATTATTTTGAAGAATTTTTTAATTTATTAAGCAATACTTAAGGTCGGCATGCAATCACAAGAAAGGTTATTGAACAATACCGTCGTGCCAGGAGAATATGCTTCCCAAAAACAGATTTCAGAAGCTGGTGGACGAAGAAACAAAGGAGAATAAGACTATAAGAAAGGTAGATTTGGTATGAATAAGCTTGGAGCAGGAGAAACCTTAAAGCTGAGTATATAATGAAGTTTCATTAAAGGGAGCCTGGGGGACGGTTTTTTAAAGGGACAATCGGCAGTTTTTCGCGTGAAAAAGCCGAATAGGGGATAGGTTCTAGTCGGGCTTTTGTACAATTTAGTGTAAGATTTTTTTCGCAAAATTTCCGATTTCCCAAGAAGAATGAAGTCGAGGTCATGGCCTGTGGGTTCCAAACTTTGGGTGTCCCAAAAATCGGATACCAGGAACCATCCGGGGATTTCCAGTTATTGTTGAGAAACTCTAGAGATAGCTTTATTATCAGCAGATCTTTGGTATAAGTGACCAAGTAGTAAAAAATCAAATGAGCAGCTGTCTTTCAAAAACTGATTTTAGAGAGCAGATTTATATTGCGTTTCGAATAAATCGGGGTGAACCGTACCACAAGTAAATGAGGTTTGTTTCTTGAAAAATAAAAGCCAAAAAATGTGCAAATATTGAATGAAAATTTGCAAAGAACATCGGGGACGGTTCTTGTGGTCATCGTTTATATATAATGCCAGGAGAACCGTCCGAGACCACTGGAAAAGTCGTTAATTTGAACAATGAACATGAATTTTCATCATTATATAATAAATACAAGAAGGCAGTTATCTACATATAGTAGGTAATTGCCTTCTTGTTTTTCAAAAATGGACTTGTCCAGTGATCTCGAACCGTCCATATTTTCCTCATGCTTCTCGCTAAGAAATCTCCTGGTTATTCCTCTTGTTTTACTGCAATGATAAAATCAATCTCAATCGGAGTATTACTAGGGAGTTCCGCTACTCCAACAGCTGTGCGAGCATGATGCCCTTTATCGCCAAAAATCTTATCTAATAATTCAGAAGCAGCATCTAGAACTTTTGATGGTTCAGAAAAACCTGGTGCAGTCTGAACATAGCCTGTTACTTTTAATACTTGTTCAACCTTGTCAAGGCTGCCAATTGCCGCTTTTAAACTGCTAAGCCCTTTTAGCACACACATCTCAGCTAGTTCCTGGGCCTGTTCAATGGTAACCTCTCTACCTACTTTACCTTGAAAAGGAACCTCTCCATTTATTCTAGGTACTTGTCCACTAATGTAGGCTACACCTTGATGAATCATTACGGGTACATAATGGTAAAGAGGTGCAGCTGCTTCCGGTAATTCGATATTTAAATCTTGTAAACGTTGATCAATATTATTCAATTTCTTGCTCCTCTCAAGGTTGTTTTTTTTATATAGATTTTAAAAAGTAATTTACGTCTTATATTCAAGAGGCGTTGCCAGAAATCCTTCTAAAACATGTTAAAAATGATGCACGGTGAATAAATGGAGGCAGCAAGGGATGGTATCGTGAAAATGGTGATAGTTGTATTATGAGGTCTGGTACCATTCCACTTTTACTTCAGGTCTTATGAGTATAAGATGAATATGAAATGCTAGAACAATGAGTAGAAATACAAGCGCGTTTTGTTCGACAATAAATTTTCATGACAACAGGAAAAGGTTCGCTTTTTAAAAGGATTTGCAACACTTTTAAACAAGCGATTAGTTGGTATAACAGCTTGTTTATATTTGTAATAATATGTATTTTGTTAGTTTTTATTGTTAGTTTTGAAGATGATTCCTAACAGCCACACATTTTATTAATCATCCTTTGTAGGGCGGATTTTGTCGAGAAGTGGGTCTGGTAAAAAGGGGAGAGAGAGTATGGGTTTCTTTATTTATGGCAATCCTTGAATATATTCCACAGCATACTTAAGAATAATATCTAAAGGGGACTGAAATAATAAAAGTATTATGCTGTAAAAGAGGTAGATTACTTTGCTAAATAAAATATTATTATGGACTTTATTATTTGCTCCATGGTTCACATTGTTTTTAGTTAAGAAGGAAAATATTAAACGATTTATGCCTGCAGCGATTTTTGCATCCTATTTAATGATTATATATAATGTGGTCGCCAATAATCAAAAGCATTGGGTAATTAATGAGACAATGATTCCCTGGTTAAAACCTTTACTTGTTTTTGGTGTATTTGGTGTTTTTCCAGTGATAACTTTATGGGTTTTCCATTATACATATGGTCAGTTTTGGAAATATCTTGTTACTAACATCATCATAGATTTCATGTTTGCTGTTTTTCCTCTACATTATTTGTTTCAAGAAGTATTAGGCGTCTATGAGCTAGTTAACATTACTGTATGGGAGCGATTTATGCTATTTGTCTTTTTTTCCATAGTAATTTATGGCTATTATAAGTGGCAAGAGGATATGTTTCATTCAAAACCTAAGAGAGAAGCAGGATAGTCTTTTAAAGTTTTGTGTTAGTAGTTCGACATTCGATAAAAATTTTCTGCTTCTGGTGGCTTCCTCATTTAAGTTTTAGCTTTATATTTCTAAGAAGCGTCGAAAAGATGGTATAGCGAAAATGGTGATATTTGTATTGATTTAGTAAATAGATGTAAAAGAAGGGGATTCTATCACTTTGCGGTGTTAGAAGCCCCCCTTTTTATATTATGAGGTCTGGTACCATTCCACTTTTACTTCAGGTCTTAAGAGGATAAGATGAATATGAAATGTCAGACAAAGAGATGAGGGGAAAATGATGATTGTTATTGAAAATGATTGGTTGAAGGTTGATATTGTCAGACACGGAGCAGAAGTACGTAAAGTGACGCATAAGAAAAATGGGCTGGATTATATGTGGACAGGGGATGAGGCCTATTGGGGACGAGTCTCACCTGTCTTATTTCCGATTGTGGGACGGTTAAAGGAAGACCACTATCAACTGGATGGTCAGACTTATAAGATGTCGCAGCATGGCTTTCTGCGTGACGTTGAATTCGATGTGGAAGAGCAAACACCAATAACGGCCTCTTTTGTGTTTGAGTCTCTTGGACGCTTCATTCATGTATATCCATACGAATTTAAAGCGGTGATTCGATATCGTCTCATGGCGGACTCGCTGATTGTCCAGTGGGAAATCCTGAATGTAAACAAGGAAGCGATGTATTTTTCCATTGGAGCACATCCTGCATTTAAGGTTCCACTAATAGAAAATGAAACCATTGAAGATTACCATTTGCACTTTACACCTGCGGTAAATAAGAGTGTGATGGAATATGAGATAAAGGATGCTCTCATTCATGAGAAAGGGACCGCTATTGATCTTTCAACGATTCCACTCACAAGCTCACTATTTGAGCGCGATGCTCTTATTTACAGCAATATCGATAAAGTTACATTGGTATCTAATCAGTCACGTCATGGTGTAGAGGTAATGTTACAAGGTTTTCCGTTTGTTGGGATTTGGTCGAAATATATGGAAACAGATGGGACGATCGCTCCGTTTGTTTGCATCGAGCCCTGGTATGGCATAGCAGATACATATGATACAACAGGAAACCTAAAGGAGAAGTTTGGTGTGAATAAGCTGGGAGCCGGAGAAACCTTTCAAGCTGAATATACAATGAAGTTTTATTAAAGGAGCAGATTTACATTGCGTTTCGAATAAATCGGGGTGAACCGTATCATAAATAGATGCGGTTTTTTCGAAGAACATGTTTATAGGATAACTTGTAACTTCATTTTTAAATTTGTCTATGGCGCTGGTTTCGTTAAACTTTGTTCCAAAATTTTCATATAAAGAAAAACACATTGAATCGGGGGATCCAATGTGTTTTTCAACGCTTCTCAAATTGAAAAAAATTTTTTTTATTCAGGCTTAATTGCTATAAATTCGTTAATAGTTTCAGGGGTGTGTTTACCTTCTTTTCCTTTGAAGAGGTCAAGATTAATGGTCACATCCATACAGCCAAGGTATTTTCCATTTTCATCACGTACTGCCATGAATTTTTGGTAAATTTGACCACTCTCATCACCGGAGCGTTTTGGAAACCAAAATTCCCATTCGTTGCGTGCTCCAGAACGGAAATCATTCAACAATTTTTCAACGTGATGAGCCACTTTTGGGTGAAGCTCAAGCACAGGGCGACCAATTGCTTCTTTACGACGGCCATGGACACGGTCTGGATTATTTGAATACCAGCGGAAAATATCGTTAGCATCACAAAAACCCATTTCAAATGGTAAAAGATTGATAATTGAATCCAAAGTGCTTGCTTTCAGTGCACCCGTTTCAAAATTAATGACAGCTTCAGGACTAATTAATTCTGACAATTTAGCTTCAGACATTTATAACACTCCTTTATGCAATCTTCCTTTATGAGAAGAATATAATAGTACGACTATTAGTGAGAAAAAAACCGCTGCTTTTAGGAGATTATTATCTAATCTCATTATTAATGATAGCACTATTAATAATAGAGAAATGTGATTTATCTCACAAAAATTGATTTTGATCATTACTTGCATTTGAGGGACTGGCCATTTTCATAAAGAAGAGGATTTGGCCAAGGAAAACAACCACATTGACGTTGTCCACTTGCCTATTATGCAATATTTGATTAGATATGAAGAAATTGATACTTCCAAAAGAACCATAGCTGCCATTCATCCTAATCCGATAAAATCCGTATAGAAAATATCGAGTGAAAAATCAATGCTAACGATATGATGTATCTATAAAGGAGGGAAATGAAATGTTACAAGAATTCAATCATTTAATGGACTACATCGAAGAACATTTGACAACAGAAATCTCTGGGAAAGAAATATCAAAAATTGTCGGGCTATCTGATTATCATTTTAAAAGAATGTTTTCGTATATGGCTGGAATGTCATTGAATGAATATATCAAAAACAGGAGATTATCTTTCGCAAATGTTGAATTAATCAACGGGGCAAAAGTGACAGATATTGCCTATAAATATGGCTATCAATCCATCGAAGGGTTTTCAAGAGCCTTTCGTGAATGGTGTGGCTTCTTACCTTCAGAAGTAGCGAAAAATAAAATTCAAAAATCATTTCCTAAATTTACATTTTTTATAGATATAAGGGGAGGAACTTCCATGGAATTCAAAATTGAAAGGAAAAAGAAATTTAATATTGTAGGAGTATCGAAAAGGGTGCCGATACAATTCGAAGGTGTCAATCATGCAATTTTGGAACTAGCCAAGTCCATTACGGAACAACAAAGAAATGAAATGCACCAATTAGCGGATTTATATCCTCATCAAGTTTTGAATGTATCTTATGATTTTGATGATGGGTACTTGGAGGAAAAAGGATCCTTAACACATATGGTTGGGTTTGCAACGACAAAAGGAAATCCATTCGATGATTTAGAACAACTTTCTATCGAAGAAAGTTTATGGGCCATTTTCCCGAATAAAGGACCGTTTCCTGCTACCCTTCAAGAAACCACTGCGAAAATTTATTCTGAATGGCTGCCATCCTCCGATTATGAAATAACTGAATTGCCCGGCATTTCATTTACAAAACATGATGGTACGTATGAAAATGTATATAGCGAAATTTGGATGCCGGTAAAGGAAAAGAAAGCTAAAAAGGCAAGATAGTGTCTGAAGCCGTGAGAGCTTCGGACAAGGGAGAGTTGAAAAAGAGAGGTTTTGTAAAGAAACCGAAAAGGAATTACAATACTTACAATAAATTTTCTTTACCAGCTCCTCATATTGATAGTTAGGTACCTGTGAAAATGGATTCTTAGTTTGATGCAATGATAGCAATTGTTGGGCCAATTTTTTGTGACCCTCATTCAACTTTGATGATGTATCATTTATACTTTTTAAAAACCGATTCACCTGATTGGGAAGAATAATGGGGTGGTCCACTTGCGCGTTGTATAAAGTGAATTCAGGGTTAATAAAAATAATGGTGGCTTCAACGAGGTAATTAAGCTTGAGGTCTTGGAGCAGTTGGCGGAATTGCGATGCGCATTTGTTTAATTGATCGATTGGATTTTTATATTCGCGGCCGGTTTTAACGAGGAAAAATCTGTCCTTTTCCAGGCAGAAGTCTCCTTCAAAATTTTTCACATCCAAGAGGCGAATGACTTCTTGCGAAACAAAAGTTGTATCAATCTGAAAATAAGAATTATTTACTTTAAGCAGCAAGTCATTGATGGCATATCTTTCTTCTTGAAGATTTTCTGCCATTCGGTCAAATTTCACCTCACCTTCATAACCCTTTTCCAGGTTGAAATAATGAAACTTTTCTTCTTGTGATAACTTCATCCGCGTGTTTAATGATCGCATTTTCAACAATTCATCTGATTCTGTTCTTCCTCTAAGTGCATAATCCACTTCCCTTCAATATTCCTAAGTCTATTTTATAAAAAAATTGAGCAGATGGGTGTGAAGATTCCGTTAAATATTTACAGGTGTTTTCAAATGAAATTTTATTTCTGATCAAACCTTATCAAAATAAAAAAGATGAAAGAGATTGATTCTTCCAAAGAAGTGTCATCTCTTTCACCTGTATTGGTTGTTACATACCTTTAGTGAATAATTTATTACAATAAATCAATAATATTGAGAAGATAGAAGCCTCGATATTATTGTAAAGACTTTGCCCCTAAATAGCGTGACTTCCAGTAGGAATTGTTCATATCGGAAATGGTCACACCCGTAGAAGAGCCAGCATGAAGGAATTTGTTATCTCCAAGGTAAATTCCCGCATGAGACGCTCCTGGAGCATAGGTAGTAAAGAAGACCAAATCACCTTTTTGTGGAGCAGATATAGGTGTTGCCGCCGCCCAAATTGTTGCAACGGTTCTTGGAATCGTGATGCCTTGTGTGTTAAACACATACTTTAAGAAACCAGAGCAGTCAAAACCAGCAGGTGTATTTCCGCCCCATACATACTGCACGCCAATGTAATTCTTTCCTTCTGCAATTAACGCATCCGCATTAAATGGAGCCACTTCTGGTACTGGAGTTGGAGCAGGAACCGGTGCAGGTTCAACGGTTGTGCCTGGTGTTAATTGAAGTACTTGCCCAACACGCAGGAAATCACTTGTTAAGTTGTTGTAAGACTTTAATTGAGTCACTGTTAAGCCATTGCTTGTAGCCACTCTCCATAGCGTGTCACCTGATTGAACCGTATAGGTTTTGGCTGATGCTGGAGTTGGTTCTGGTGCAGTATGTGTGCCAGCAGGAACTTTTAACAATTGTCCAATTTGGATTACATCAGATGTTAAATTATTCAATGTTTTTAGTTCGATTACTGTTGTATGGAGGATTTTCGCAATTAATGAAAGGCTATCGCCTGATTTGACGGTGTAGGTTGCTGTTTGTGGTCCTATTTCATGTGAATGTGGTGCTAGTAATGAAAGTTCTTGGCCGAGATAGATCGTGGAAACCGATAGATTGTTATATTGCATGATATCAGGAACGGATAGATTGTTTGTTGTGGCAATCTTCCATAGGGTATCGCCAGATTGTACTTTGTATGTTAACTCATGTGCGTCTGCTTGATTAGAAAATCCAGTAGCCATAATTCCTAATGTCATAGCAGCCGTAATGATTTGTTTTTTCAATAACAACACACTCCTATTGGTTATTTATGTTATGCCTGTTTTTTCGTGTGCTTGTCCAACGAGATTCATCATAACGTCATTTAAGTAGTAAATGAACCCTCAATTTGTTGGTTGAAATACATTATTTTACCACCATTAAAAATAGAGTCTTATAGGGACTACGAACCAGGTGGAAACCAAATCAATTAATAAAAGCAGGCTGATTATTGTCAGCCTGCTTTTTGATTTTCTGTAGTTAGTTCGCTGTATTGGTTAATTCTGTTTTCTTAGCTTCTACATCTGAATCAGCTTGTGTCTCTGCTTGTAAACAAACGGGCGTTAGTTCAAAGAGACTAACAATCAAAGTAAAGTTCCCGTAAATTCCAATTAAATACCAATGAAACAAGTTTATTTATTTCGTACAATTATCAAGAGCTGGTATGAAATTTTGTTTTACCAATAATTTTACAAAAAATAGAACATCCTTTTGATGTTGATAAACTCTTTTTAGGAATCACTTCCTAATTGAAATAGGAATGATGGGTACTATACAGTCTAACATGACTAAAGCATAATTAAGAATGTGCTAAATGAAGGTACTGAAGGAGTAAGGTAAACGTATAAAAGGAGAGAATTATGTTTAATAAATTTTTTAGACTTTTAAATTATCCTATTACTTTTCGATATTGTTTTTTTATCCTATTAATAGTAGGAATAACTGTAAGTTGGTTGACTATTGATAAAGACAGTAATGTTTATATCCTATACATCTTTTGTGCAATATTTTTAGGTATTGGATTTTATAACTTTTCTATTTGGTTTATTTTTCTTCTTTCAGGTTTAGTGGTTACTTGCAGATTTATCCTATTACCTGAAGTATCATCTGATTTAACAACATTTTTGACATATTTGTTTACGTATCTTTTAATAACTTTTATCTCAGTTGCACTTATGAAGAAGGTTCAGAAAGTAAAAGAAGATCATTTGGAATTAATAAAAGCACTATCCAACGCATTAGACTCAAGAGATACCTATACCAAATATCATTCCGAAAACGTAGCAAAATATGCTGTTCAAATCGCAGAAAAAATGAAATTGAAAAAAGACTTGTGTAATGTCATTCATACTGGAGGATTACTTCACGATATTGGGAAAATCGGTATTCCTGAATATATCATGCGTAAGTCTGGGAAATTAACAGATTATGAATATAATACTATAAAAACTCATCCAACTATTGGTTATGAGATGATTAAGCATATTTCAACTTTTAAAGAAAATGGGGTTTTAGATATCGTTTTATATCACCATGAACGTTATGATGGCAAAGGTTATCCTAAAGGATTAAAAGGAAATGAAATACCACTAGTCGCTCGAATAGTAGCAGTTGCTGATACTTTTGATGCAATGTCTACCAAACGTGTATATAGAGAGGCACTGGATCTTGATCATGTTTTGAATGAGATTCGTAATAATAAAGGGACACAATTTGATCCTGAAATAGTTGATGTTTTTCTTAGTCTGTTTAATCCTATGAAAGATAAGGAACCTGAAAGAAATAGTAATGGAATCGTTTCGATTCATTTAAAATAGTATTTTATTGACCTGCTATGATTCCAGGTGAACCAACTTCAAGACTTTTTTCTATTTCCGCATGAAAGTTAGTAATAAGCAGCATCTTTGGTTAAACAATATTGAGGAGACCAATAGCTTTTGTTTTTGCTTAAATGGGCTACCGAAAGGATGAAAAATATGAGGTCAAATCAATTTAAGGTGATCTTAGTTTTAATGTTTGTCACTTTATTAACGTACTACTATGATGAACAAATTCTTGCTTTTTTTGGTTTCCCTATAAATTCAGTGGAAGAAGACTTTTTTGATACGATCACTTTGCTGATATTAATAGTTCTGTTCTTATTTTCTTTTTTGTTTGAAAGAAAATTAATAAACGATTTAAAAGAAAGTGAAGAACGGCATCGTTCTTTAATTGAATTATCACCAGATGCAATTCTTGTTCACGATGGGGAAAAACTTCTTTATACAAATCCTTCGGGGGCTAAAATTCTTGGGGCAAATAAAATAGGTGAGCTGATAGGCAAGCCTATTATGGATTTAGTTCATCCAGACTTCCGAGACATTGTAATATCACAGATTAAAAAAGCATTTCAAGAGAGTAAAAACCCACTTGATCGTATGGAACAAAAATTACTTCGTCTAGATGGACAAGTCGTTGACATCGAAGCATCAACTACAAGAATTAGGTTTATGGGGAAAAAGGCGATTTTAAGTATTGATAGAGATATAACCGAACGTAAAAAAGCAGAGGAAACTATTGATTATATGGTTTACCACGATCAATTAACAGGGTTACCCAATAGAAACCTGTTGAATAAGTATACGGAAACAGCTTTTACGAATGCGAAAGATCATCATAAACAAATTGCCATATTATTTATTGATCTGGATGGATTCAAAGGTGTGAATGACAAGCTAGGTCATGCAGTTGGCGATCTTCTTTTACAAGAAGTGTCAATCCGATTAAGAAAATGTGTAGAAAAAATAGGGACAGCAGCAAGATGGGCAGGAGATGAATTTGTGATACTTTTGCCAGATTCAAACCAACTTAATGCCGTTCAAGTGGCGGAAAGTATTTTAAAAACAGTAAGTTCGCATTTCATGATTAAAAATAATGAGGTTATTGTTACCCCAAGCATAGGGATTTCACTTTTTCCCAAAGATGGTGAAGATGGAGAGGAGCTCTTAAAACACGCTGACATGGCTATGTATGAGGCTAAGAATAAAGGCAAAAATAATTATCAATTATATGATAGTAACAGAAAAAAAGAATTTACGATGACTATAAAGTAGCCTTACTTTTTGAACTATTGAAAGAGATGCTTTTACGCGCATTGATAGTTTTTTTCATATCTCACAAAAGACGGTCTTATGTGAGATAACAACTTTTTCTCAATAAAAAGAGCTGCCCTAAAATGGACAGCTCTAGTGAAATAATACTAGCAACTTGCTAGGAGAAGCAAGCTACATTTAATATTATCGACAAACAATCTTAAAAAGTATAGCTCTTTTTTGAAAAAAATTTTTTATCTTTCACAATGTAATAGGAAAAGCTGCCACAAAAAAAGTTTTGTGACAGCCCCAGAAAATCCGAGAGATTTTTGTAGAAGGGAGAAACTATTATTTTCTTGCTATAAATTATCCATAAAAACCTCTATTATTGATCGTTCTATTGCAACCCGTAAGGCTGCAAACCTTCCTTTTGGACCTTAATCCGCCAGACTTCGTTTTTCAATGACTCTGTTACATAAAGGTATCCATTATGAAAAGTCAGATTGGTGGTAAAAGTCCCTGCGTCCTTAGGCAGGCGAATGGTACCGTATTTAAATCCACTTGCATCAAGTACGACAATTTCGCCAGCCTGGAAATGGGCTACATAAAGATTGCCCTCTGTATCGACGGCCAAACCATCTGGACCGATTCCGCCTTCAAATTGACCGAAGACAAACGGCGTTTCACGAGTGTCTTTAGCATTCTTTGAAGGTACAGAGATAATTCGATTTGTCGCGAACTCAGAGATATAAACACGTTGACCGTTCGCTGAAATCGCAATCCCATTAGGATAAGCAATACCTTCTTGGAAAAGTTGTAATCCTGAACCATCTGGCGGCAGGTAGAAGACACGGCCTATTGGATTCGTTGCACTCGATCCCATTGGTTCTGTAAAGTAAAGTCCGCCAGCTTGGTCAAATACGAGGTCATTTAGTCCATTTAAAGGTTTGCCATTGTAAGAATTAACAATGGTCGTACGCTTTCTAGTAACAGGGTCATAGGCGTAAAGTTTTCCAGTAACATCTGTGATAAAAAGGCGTCCATCCTTGTGAAACTTTGTCCCTACAGGGAGGTCGCCTACATATGTTTCTACGATTGAAAGCTTATCGTCTTCGACCTTAATAATTTCGCCTGTAGGCGGACTGACCATCCAAATGTTTCCGCTCCGGTCGAAGTTAATGCCCTCCATAAATCCACTTCCGGTCGCTACCTTTTCCCATTGACTACTAGGTTGGACAATCTCTGAAATGGAATGTCTTTCTCCTTTTGGCACTGGTTTTGTTACATATAACGCTTTTGCTCCAACGACTGTAACAGTAATAAGGGAGAGTATGATTAATACGGTTACTGCTAATACCCTTTTTTTCATTTTATACATTCCTCCTTGTTTAACCTATTAAGGTCAAATGATAAATCTTTCAATTATTCATCTCTCTGATTTCTGAAATAGGGATGAAAGCCTGTATCGCTCAATTTAACAATATATTGTGAATATAAACAATATAAGGAAATATCTGAATTTGATTGAAAATAAGTAGTTTTTTCTTCTATTTAATTTATGTATATTTTGGTAGACTAGGAGTTTTAAAGACTGTGGCGACGGTTCTGGTGGTTTTCTTATTAAAGTTTTTGCTGTGTTAAAGCCGAATGTTGATTTTACTGTGTTTGGAAAATAAGCGGAGAATTTCCGTTTAAATTGGGAAATAGCAAATTAAACCTTTATAATAAATAGAAGGTTCCCATAATAAAGGGACTCAGTGTCTATCTAATCAAACGTTTGATTAGTGGCATTGGGATTAACTAATCGATTGATTAGAATCGCTGCAAATGTTGGCAATGCAGGGTTTGTACCTTCTAAGGAGCGGTGGAAAGTGTCGAAAAGATGGTATAGTGAAAATACCAAAAAGCCCTCAAACTTCGTTTGAGGGCTAAAATCATAGACAAATATACAGAAAAAGATGTATAAATGGTTAAAAATGAATAAATGGTGCCTGTCACCCTTCGTCCATTTGTTTGATCATGGCGATGAAGGGTTCGATGAATTGGGGGTCGAATTGTTTTCCGGAGCAGGCCCGTAATTCTTCGAATGCTTCGTTGAATGTTTTGGTTTTTTGATAGGGCCGTTCGGTGGTCATCGCGTCGAATGAGTCGATGATACATAGGATACGGGCCAGTTTAGGTATTGATTTTTCTTTTAACCCATAGGGATAGCCATTTCCGTCAAAGCGTTCATGGTGCAGCTCCACTAATGGAATCAAGTCTTCTAATTTCTTATTCACTGAAACGATTTCTTTGCCCCAGGTGACATGTTTTTTCATAATCTCCCATTCATGTGGTTCAAGTTTCCCCTTTTTTTGGAGAATATCCCGAGGGACTTCAATTTTCCCGATGTCATGGATTAATGCACCAAGAATTAACGTCTTCCGTTCATAGTCACTTAAGGATACCATCCTTGAAAAGTTCACGGCATACTGATACACACGTTTACTATGACGGTATGTATAGACATCCTTAGAGAGAAAGATTCGCAGCTGCTGTTCTGCTTCTTCCAATTCCTTTTCTAAGGAGAGGGAGCGCTGGACTGAGTATTCGGAATATTGATTGTAAATTTGAACAAGGTTTTTTCCTTGACCCTTCGCTGCATACATGGCTTGATCTGCCTTGTTTAGCAGTTCCGAAATGTTATAGGTTTCTTTTTCGCATTCCGCAATTCCCGCTGAAAAGGATAAGCAGCCATAGGGCAGACTTTCCACCCCATCGAAGTAGGTATCATTTGTCTTCTTCCGTAGTTCATTCATAAATGAAATGGCCCTTTGAGGGGTTGTATTAGGCATTATAATTGAAAATTCCTCACCGCCATAGCGGGCAACCGGGTAATTTTCCACCTCCGAAGCGGCTTTGACAAGTTGGCCAAATTCCTGAAGCAAATGATCACCTTGGATGTGACCGTATAAATCGTTATATTTTTTAAAATCATCGATATCAAGCAGAACGATACAAAGTGGCTGATCGCTTTCCTTCGCGACCGTTACTTCTTTTTCTAAAATCTCTTTAAAATACCCATGATTATTAAGTCCGGTTAAAAAGTCTTTGTTTGCTTTCTCTGAAATTTCCTTAAATAAATGAAAGTGCTGCTTAAAGGCTAACGACAGTAAAAAAGCAATACAGACAAACAGGAAAAGTCCAAATAATCTTTCGTAACTCATTAATATGGCCAGTACTAATGACAGCATGAGCGTACTCATATAAGGGGAAATGGCCTCTTTAATAAGTTCTCTAACTACATTTTCTAAACTTTCAGCAGCTGCCAGAATGAAGAAATATCCGATAAAAAAGACATTCAGGGCAAAGTAAATGCTAAAAGAAATTAAATAAGGAACGATGTTATTGACTTGGATACCATCGATGGTACCCCCAGTTAAAATGAATATATAATAAGTACTAGTGATCATTAAAACATAAATAGAAAAATTAAATATATGTTTCCACCAGACAATTTTTCGTTGTGTCAGTGCAAATAAAATCGAATTAATTAGCAATACCGCCAAAGTTAAATTTAGTCCAAATAAAAAAAGACTTGCAAGGAATATAGAAGAATCCATAGAAAGAGAGTTACCCTTTGGGGGAAGTACTATAGGATGATGATTTAAAAGTAATATAGCTCCTGCCAGTGCAATCGTGATCAGCCATTCGGAAGATGAATGAATTTTAAGATCATATATTGCTATAAAGGCGATGATGCCTAAAACCGAGACAATAAAAAGGTATTTATTAGTGGTTGACTTTAAAAACTGCATTTTGTTCATCACTCTCATAATAAGATAGGAGAAAGTGATAGGTCACTTTCCCCATTTTAATACTACTTTAGGATTATATTAGTCTAAATCCAGAAGTTAAAGCAACAATTACAGATCCAATAATAATTGCATTGTAAATCATGCCAGTCAATTTAAGTCCATGTCTTTGGTCTTTTTTCATCCTTGTTCACCCCCCTTCATGGATAGGGGAGAAAGATCACTCTTTTTTGCCAGCGGATGTCGGACCATGATGTATTGAATGAAAAAGAAGATTCCGATATTCATAATAATATCGCCGATACTAATGATTTGTGTACGCGGGTAGGGATCAGAAATTGGAATCACATCACCCAAAAATCCAAGATGAGTAGTAGAAGTTAACATGGTATGCTTGGCATACAAGCTTTCTTTTAGCGCTTCAATGTAACCAGGGTCTAAAACGGCTGCAGACTCTACGGAAACGGGCATTCTGCCCCCATTCACGACCATCACTAGAAAGTTTAGAAATACACCAATAAAAATAAGGATAAAACCAGGATTCTTGCGATTTAAAAATAAAAATAGCAAGCCAATCATATAGACTAAGATATAAATAGAGCCGCTCAATTGTCCTAAAAATTCACTATTGTTTTGGAGGGTAAAAACCGTTAATTGAACAACCAATAGTAGTGGGAATACCCATCCCCACTTAAGATTTAGCTGAGAGAAGGCTCTTAAGTTCCCTTTCCTAAATAAACCGACAATAAATGAAATGATTATACCATCAAATACCATTAATTTTTACCTGCCTATGCTCGATATAAGTTTGATAAAAGAGAAGATTTTATATTGGGTAAATATTCCTACAATAAACATCATATTGTTGTATTTTGTCGAATACAATAGAAATTTGTGAAATTTACGTGTTTTTTTTGTAAAAAAGTACGGGGGACGGTTCTGGTGGCTTCCTTATTCAAGTTTTAGCTATATATTTGTAGAGTTCACCATGGTTATTGGTTGTGGGATAGAAAAGATTGATTAAGAACACAAGGCTATATCCACGACAAAAAACTCACTAGAAAACTGCCCAGGTTCGTTTTTATATAAGGGTTTATAGCGCTTTTAATCAAACGTTTAATTGGCATTTTGTATAGGATATGTGTGTCAGGTTATGACGTTTATTAGTTTCTATTGTCTATTTTGAGGAAGGTCATAAATACTTTCTATTTTCCTTCGGCAAATTATTCATTTGAAAACAATTAAAGTTCTCATCCTAATGGGACTCAGTGTCTATCTAATCCAACGTTTGATTAGTGAGATTGGGATTAACTAATCGATTGATTAGAATCGCTGTATATGTTGGCAATGCAGGGTTTGTACCTCTAAGAAGCGTTGGAAAGTGTCGAAAAGTTGGTATAGTGAAAATGGTGATATTTGTATTATGAGGTTTGGTACCACTCCACACTTCTACTTCAAATCTATTTTATTCACGGAAATACTATTCTCAAAAGTAGAGAAAAGAGAAGGTTCCGTTAACCTCACAACACAAAGATTCATAGATTCAGGAGCACCGAAAAAAGCTAGGTGAAATAAAATTAAAGGGACCATAAGAACCGCCAAATGGCAACCTTTACTCCCCAAAATTAAGACTCCGTGTGCATCCAGTCATAGTATACGACTTCTAAGTTTCGGAGAACATAGTGCAACGGCTTACTCTCATTTTCAAGTAACTGCTGGAGATAGTGTTCTTTTAGTTTGTTGGTTAAAATTCCATAAAAGAAAGCAATCGGTTTTGCTACAGCTTTGGTAGATTTCAGTTTACGCACCAGCTGCTTAAAGGACTGAATCGCAATGGAGAGAACATCATCAGTGTGTTGATGACATTCAAATCTAAAAGCAGCAATTTGAACCATATGCCAGTATTCTTCAATCGTCTTTGCGTCGGAGAAGAAGTATTTTACGAGTTGGACAAATGTTTGTGGGATTTTTTCAGAAACAAAAGTATGATCGAGTTCAATCGGCGCTTCGTTACGTTTAGTAGTCTTTTTAATATTCGTTTTTAAAAGATTATTAGTTTCTTTAGGGTGGTTCAATTTTTCCGCTTTGGGTGGTTCACTTTGTGGAAAACGATTAAAGCTGTATAAATTACTAGTCTGTGCTCCATTTTTTCGTTCGGTTTCATAGATGGTAAGGATTCCCAATTCCTTGGCTTTGATGGTCATCCGTTTAAACGTAGAGCGGGAGATTCCATTCCCTTGATACTCTTCATTAATCGCTTTTAACAAAGTCCCAATCTTTGCATTGGAAACCCCTGGCACTTTTACAGAGAAACGAACCAGCCGCTTCAAGCCAACAAGCTCTCCCTTCGAGAACTCATGCTTCTTCACCGCTAACCACATCTCTATATGCGTATTGAACTCCTTCACACTTTTAAACTGAGAATACCCTTCAAACCCTTCAATTCTGCCTGATTTCAAATTCACAAAAATGCACCAGCCTTTCTACCCTCTATATAGGAATCTAGAGGGCAAAAGGACAGGGTGATTTGTGGAAAGTTGTGACAGAATTATGGACGATGAGCCGCAAGGACGGTTCTGGCTTTTCTGACTCTATCATTGATCGGAAAAACCCACCATAAAAAGAGAGGATGATTCATTTTCTCTGAATCATCCTCTCTGCTGTTTTAGAAGAATAAGAAGCCTAGTGAAATGACTACACCGCTGACAACAAGGACCATGACAAGGTACCCCATGATGTCCTTCGCCTTCAGACCCGCGATTGCTAGTGCGGGAAGTGCCCAGAATGGCTGGATCATGTTCGTCCAGGCGTCGCCCCACGCAACGGCCATCGCTGTTTTTGGAAGGGATGCACCAAGTTGTGTCGCCGCATCCAGCATAATAGGACCTTGAACTGCCCATTGCCCTCCACCAGATGGAACGAAGAAGTTGACAATACCGGCACTTAAAAAGGCAAGCATCGGGAAGGTAAATTCATTTGAAATTGCAATAAACCAGTCAGATATGACGGCAGCTAATCCAGAGGTCGTCATCAATCCCATTAATCCGGCATAGAAAGGGAATTGGATGATAATGCCGCTCGCTCCTTTAACCGCATTCAACACAGCATCCAAGAATTGTTTTGGAGTACCGTGGAGTAGAATGCCAAGGAATAAAAATAAGAAATTGACGATATCGAGGTTTAGCTTAAATCCGTTAGTGGCGAAATAATAGAACAGGAAAACAAGTCCAAGTACTCCAATTAATAGAGAAATAAATTTGCTGTTTTCAAGTCTGTCAGCAGGTGTCAGAGCCTCTTTTTCAATGGCCGCTGCCTGGAAATCACCCTCCAAGAGTGCAGGGTCAACCGTTATCGTTTGTTCCTTTGACGGCATACTTAAGCGGTTGATAATAGGAATGGTTACAAGCAGCCCTAATACAATCACGATATTAAAGGTTGAAAAAATCGTTTCACTTGTTGGGATAACACCGATTAGATCTTCTGTAAAATGTCCCGGAGTGGCAATGGTTAATGGGACAGACCCTGAAATTCCTCCATGCCATACGAGAAATCCTGAGTAAGCGCTCGCAATTAGCAGCCTGTAATCAACATTTTCTACTCTTTTCGCTAATTCCTTCGCAAACAAAGCACCAATGACCAGCCCGAATCCCCAGTTAATGAGGCTGGCAATCATCGATACGACGGTTACGATGACAATTGCCTGCCCTGGTGACTTAGCGAATGAAGCAAGAGATCCTAACCCTTTTTTAAATATATGGCTGCTTGCCAAGACATGTCCTGTTACTAATACGAGGACCATCTGCATCGTAAAAGAAAGAAGTGCCCAAAAGCCATTTCCCCAGTGCTGGACCATTTGGTATGGTCCGTTATCTGTGAAAATAAGGCCTAATCCAAATACAACAAACGTTAAAATGATGACGAAAATAAATGGATCTGGCAAGTACCGCTGCATGATGCGGTTAAAAAATGATACCAAAACTTTCATAAAGTTCTCCCCTTTTGATGTATTATTGCAACACTATTAGGTATTTTACAAAAATTCCGAAATTCCTCCATTTAGATTATATATTTTGACAAATTAAGAAAAAATACCTAAAAATAAAACAAAGAAATCTGGAGAATATTAGTTTTGGTGCCTGTCATTCCCCGATATTTTCGAAGTTTGCAACATTAGCCATACACCCTTATCTACCAGAAGACGAGTGGACATGGGTGGGCATGGCGTGGACATGGGGACGGTTCTGATGGCTTTTATCTTTGGCTTTGTTAAAGACAGATGTTGATTTTTCTCACGAAGACCCGATGAAGGACTAATCTCAATAAGAAATTTTCTGATATGTCCTTCATCACGCTTATGAAGGACTAATTTCACTGGGAACTCTCCTGATTTGTCTTTCATCATGCTTATGAAGGACTAATCTCACTGGGAACTCTCCTGATTTGTCTTTGATCATGCTTATGAAGGACTAATCTCACTGGAAACTCTCCTGATTTGTCTTTCATCATACATATGGTTGTGTCTGAACGAAAAGAGATGCCCTTGGATATGACCATGAGAACCGTCTCCATGGTCCCCATGAATTATATTTTTACCGGTATCGGCTTCCTTTTTTCAAATTTGTATATATAGTTAAATCCACATTCCTTTGCTAATGAAAGCGCATCGGTGAGG
The DNA here is from genome assembly GCF_055502545.1 of Bacillus sp. CZDM1. Classification (NCBI taxonomy): domain Bacteria; kingdom Bacillati; phylum Bacillota; class Bacilli; order Caryophanales; family Bacillaceae; genus Bacillus; species Bacillus sp. CZDM1. Next base: position 54,339 of record NZ_JBUESO010000014.1, read on the forward strand.
TTTGCTCCAACGGTATCAGCGCTGTGGGAGTCTGAGCCAATGGTTAGGATTTCTCCGCCGAGGTCTTTGTATAGCTGGATGATTTTGATGGAGGGCATCGTCTGTTTTAAACTTGTTCTGAGTCCAGAGGTATTAATCTCGATTCCTATATTTCTATCAATTGCTTTCCTTAGGACGAGCTCGATGATTTCCTGATATTCTTGAAAATCATATAGGCCATGTACTTTATAGGCATATCGTTTCATTAAGTCGAAATGGGCGATGATATCTATATCTGAGGCAGATACCATAGACAAGAGTGCATTGAAATACCGTTCATAGGCAGTTGCAGGATCTTCGTTGAGGGCGAGACGAAGCTTCTGGTTATTGAGATTATGGACAGAACCTAAGATGAAATCCAAGTCTAGTGGCTGCAGTATTTCATCATATTGATCTTTTAAAAGGTGAGGCTCGCAAAGTTCAATTCCAGCTTTTACGATTAACTGGCTGTGAAATTTCTCCTGACATTCACGAATCTCATGTAAATAATTTTCAAAAACGATGTGACCGTAGGTTGGCGCAAGGGGATTAACGGAGAAATGCTCGGTGAAGCAAATTTCTCGAATCTCGTTTTCTATTGCTTTTTTACATACTTCCACCATACTAGCGGTGGAGTCAAAGGAATGATTGGTGTGATGATGATAATCCATTACATACATCGTTTTTTCACCTGCTTTTTTTAAAATTACTATAGTGAAATCTTTCACAATTGTCTATATTAGAACTAAAATTTTCCTAATAGCGAGATGAGCACAATTTTGTCAGATTGTTCAAACATCAAATGAATGATTTTCTCTTTTTCTATTAAACTCGAATACTTTAAAGAATTCAACAAACAAACTCCGAAAGACATAGCAGCAGCCGTCAAAGAATTACTTTAAAAAGTGAAAGGGTGTCGATTTCGGTGTTTTTTTTCATATTGTTATGTCTGAACAAAAAGAGATGCCCTTGAATATGACCATGAGAACCGTCCCCATGGTTTTTATGTGAATATAGGAATGTTTACTCTTTTCAATTTTCGAAATGAATAATACAATGAAGGGTGTAAATAATAAAGAAAATATTGGATTTTATTAGGAGGACCATCATGAGCTTGAAATTTGCAATCATTGGCTGCGGAAGAATTTCGCCCAATCATATAGCTGCGGCTATCGAAAATGAACTTGAAATTGTTGGATTATGTGACACTACACCTGAACATATGGAGGATAAAATTGCGAGTTTTAACCTTCCAGCATCAACGCCTACATATACAGACTATAAAGAGTTACTTGAAAAAGAAAAGCCACAGCTAGTCGCCATTTGTACGGAAAGTGGGAAGCATGGTCAAATTGCTTTAGATTGTATTGATATGGGAAGTAATTTGATCATTGAAAAGCCGATCGCTCTTTCGCTAGAAGAAGCGGATGCCATCATTGAAAAAGCAAAAGAAAAAAATGTGAAGGTAAGTGCCTGCCATCAAAACCGTTTTAATAAATCGGTTCAAAAAATAAGGGAAGCAGTCGAACAAGAGCGCTTCGGCAGATTACTACATGGAACTGCTCATATTCGCTGGAACAGGGGAGAAGATTATTACAAGCAAGCTCCTTGGCGTGGAACATGGGAACAAGATGGTGGTGCATTGATGAACCAATGTATTCATAATATTGATCTTTTACGTTGGATGATGGGCGACGAGATTACAGAAGTGGTTGGGATGACAGACAACATGAAACACGACTTTATCGAGGCTGAAGACTTAGGGATGGCATTAATTAAGTTTTCAAATGGAAGTTATGGAATTGTTGAGGGTACCACCAATATCTATCCGACGAACCTTGAAGAAACGCTCTACATTTTTGGAGAGAAAGCAACTGTTAAAGCTGGAGGAAAATCGGTCAATATTATCGAGGAATGGCAGTTTGCAGATAAGTTAGATGATCCAGAAGAAGTGAAAGAAACGTATCAAGAAAATCCTCCGAATGTATACGGATTTGGTCATAACCCACTGTATGCGGATGTCATTGATGCTATCAAGAATGATCGTGAACCATACGTGACAGCAGAAGATGGAAGAAGAGCACTAGAGCTTGTTCTTGCCATTTATAAATCAGCTGCGGAAGGTAAAAGTGTTAAACTTCCACTGGAAAAATGCAGCACATTGGATTTTAAAGGCAGGTTCGAAAGATAGGAAATTGGTGACCGTGACCAGGGGGACGGTTCCAATGGTCTTTTGATTATGATTTCACACTTCGGAGCAAATCGTAGGATTTGATTATTTTTTACGCTAATAAGTTACATGTTTTTCATTCAATTTATGAGGGAACCCTTGTCATATAAGGGTTCCCTTCATATTTACACAAACGTTTAATTAACCCTTTATTTGTCGAGAGGCGCTTGAGATAGCTTTCTTACTAAGCCACAGTTGTCCCCTTAGGTTTTGTGGTAAAATATAGGATGATACAATGGATTAATGTTAGCTAGAAGGCAGGTGTTCTGATGAAGATTAATATACATATTGTGGCACCTTATGAAGCAATGATTCCTGTTATTCAGGAGTGTATCCCTCTTTTTCCTGCGCTTGATATTACCTATTCTCTTGGGGATTTAGAGGAAGGGGTTAGGAAGGCGGTCGATGCGGAGGAAAAGGGTGCAGACATTCTGATTAGCAGGGGTGGAACAGCTCAATTTATTAAGAAGAATGTTCGGATTCCGGTTTTGGATATGCATCTTTCCGGATATGACATGATTCGGTCGCTTTCTTTGGCCACGAATTTGGAAAGAAAGACGGCGATAGTGGGCTTTTCCAATATTACCTCTGGGGCTCAGGCCGTTATTGACTTATTAGACCTTCCCTTACAGGTATTCACGATTTCCGATCTTTCTGAGGTAGCCCCGTTGATTTTAGAGCTAAAAAACACTGGCTATGAGCAAATTGTCGGTGATGTGATTACGCTGAAAACCTCCAAGGCATATGGTCTTAAGGGTTTTTTAATCCAATCGGGCAAAGAGTCGATTATGAATTCACTTGAGGATGCGGAGATTCTCTATCGTTATCTGCAAGACAATAACAATGTCACAAAGGTTATGGAGCAATATATCGTAAATAACCATCAAAATCTGATGATGATCGATGGGCAAAATAAGCTGATTTATGAGCATTGGACGGATTTTCCTTCCAATCCACTTACAGAGGAACATTTATACATATTAAATACAGACCTTGAGATCAATCAACATAAGGTGACGAGAAATCTTATGCTTGATGATCGGATGATTAATGTGACGGGCACCTGTGTTCAAGTTGAGGGGCAGCGTTACAAGGTCATTGTAATCGATAAAAATACAATGCCGCTAATGGAGCGAAGGGGACTCACCATCGAGACGGAAATCGCGAGTGAACCCATTGCGGATACCTCTGTTTCGATCAAGACGATTCTCAATCATATTGAAACACTCTATAAAAGCAATCAAATCATCCTTTTAGAAGGAAGGAAAGGAACAAGCAAGGCCTTTATTACGCAATATATCCATCAAAAGCTTGCAGATGGCGGCATGCTTGCTACCCTAAATTTCAAGGAATTTGAGCAAGACTATTTGGATCAGCTGCCGTTAGGAAAAATTAGGACAATCAAGCTGTTGAATACAGAATTTGCAGACGGTCGCGAAAGGCTTTCCCACTTTTTAAAGGAATGTCAAAAACAGCAGGTTCGTATTTTCATCGTTTCAGAAAATGGGTTTGTTCCTGAGCTCCTTCCAGGACTCAAACTTACGAAAATTATGATGCCGACTCTTTCTGAAAGAAAAGAGGATATTCGCACCCTGGCCCAATATTTCATCGCCTACTACAATCAGAAATATGGAACAACAGCTGTGAAAATTACAAATGAGGCAATCGGGTTTTTAGAGAACTATAGCTATCCGAATGAGATTGATGATTTGAAAAACTTAATCAAGCAGATCGCCCTCAATTCGCAGGACTATGTGATTCAAAAGGAAACGATTGAAAAAGCGAATACGAATGAACACCTCCCAGCCAATGACATTCTTCAAAAAGGTACCCTTAAGGAAATTGAAAAGGAAATCATTAAATGGGTACTGAAGGCAGAAAATCATAATCAAACAAAAGCAGCAGAACGATTAGGCATTAATCGTGCCACCCTATGGCGTAAGCTTAAAGAGTAATCTTTATGCTTTCGCCTATTTTTATTGGGAAAAATAAGGCAGGGCTACCTACGTTTTTCAAATCTAAACTGTTGCAATTTTAAACGATTAAATTTCGCATAATATAAATATATAAAAAAGTGTTGCTTTTATAAACAATCTGTTTTAAGATAACAAATGTAAACGATTTACTAGATAACTTGTGTTACTTTTTTAAACAATCTTAAGGGGGAAAACAAGATGAGAATTAAAGCAACTTTAGATAAAATTCCTGGCGGGATGATGGTTGTTCCGTTGTTATTAGCAGCAACAATCAATACATTCTTCCCAAGCGCATTACGAATTGGCGGATTCACTGAGTCCTTGTTTGTAACCGGTGCCAATACATTAATTGCACTCTTCCTATTTATTGCCGGTGCGCAAATCAGTGTGAAAAACGTAGGGGTATCACTTGGTAAAGGTGCCACATTACTTGGTTTGAAATGGGTAGTTGGTGCTGCCGTTGGTTTAATCGGTTACTTGTTAGCTGATAGTAACGGATTATTTATAGGAATGGCACCGCTTGCGATTATTGCAGCGATGACAAATAGTAATGGCGGTATGTATATGGCTCTTGTGGGTCAATACGGAAAAGAAGATGACAAAGCAGCGTATTCACTGTTAGCTTTAAATGATGGACCATTCTTAACAATGGTAGCATTATCGATTTTTGGAACAATGGGATTTGTAGACGGAATGTTCTCGGCTAAATCCTTTATCGCAGTCCTTCTTCCTATCGTCATCGGTATGATCTTAGGAAACTTAGATCCAGAATTGAAGGCATTCTTAACAAAAGGCAGTGACATGCTGATTCCATTCTTCGCCTTCGCGCTGGGTATGGGAATTAACTTCACTGCTATCCTTGAAGGTGGATTAGCGGGAATATTACTAGGTGTGATAACAGTTATCTTTACAGGTGGTTCAGGTTATTTACTATTTAAATGGATTGGCTGGAACCCACTTGTTGGTGCAGCAGAAGGTACAACTGCAGGTAACGCAGTTGCAACACCGGCAGCAATTGTAGCTGCGAATGCGTCATTCGCACAGTACGCAGAACTTGCAACCGTTCAAATCGCAGCAAGTGTTGTAACAACAGCAATCTTACTTCCAATCGTAATCGGCTTTTTAGCCAAACGTTTAGAGAAAAAAGGCGGACTAGCCAAATATAATCATTAATTCCAGCTATTTTGTAAAAAAGAGAGACTTAATGGCTCTCTTTTTTTGAAAGAGAAGGAAGTTCAAGGTGCCATGAAAGGCACCTCGTGCTTTTCCCAGGGAGGACAACAAAATGAAATTAGCAATCATAGCAGACGACCTAACGGGTGCTAATGATAGCGGAGTTCAATTAGCACAACATGGTCTGAAAACCTCCGTATTATTTGACATAGATAAAGAATCAATCCATCACTATGAGGGTATTATTTTTGATACAGATAGTCGTTCCATCGAACGCGAAGAAGCTTATCAAAAGGTAAAAAAGGCGGCTAGCTTTTTAAAGGAAGCGGGCTTTCCCTCTATCTTCAAAAAAATTGACTCCACGATGAGAGGAAATATTGGTGCAGAAATAGATGCGGTTTATGATGTGGTCAAACCGGATTTTATGATGATTGCACCAGGTTATCCTAAAAATAATCGTACAATCTTACATTCCACTCATTATTTAAATGGAGTTCCATTAGCAGAAACGGAAATCTCTAAGGATCCGAAAACACCTGTTACTCTTTCTTTTTTGCCTGAGCTTTTACAGGAACAAACAAAGCAAAGAATTGGAACGATCACCCTCGATGACTTAGAGCAAGGTGTGACTAGAATTCAAGAAAAATTAGATCATTATTTTGAACAAAGCATCGCATACATTCTTGTCGATTCAACAGAGGAACAGCATCTTGAGCAAATTTTGGCGTATACAAAGCAGTTACGGTACCAATTCTCATGGGCAGGTTCGGCTGGTATCGCCAATTATCTTCCGGCTTACTACGATATACCAGAACAGCATCGTGACTTGTCAATTCCAAAAAACGATGGTCCCATTCTTACCGTAGTAGGAAGTGTGAATAAAAACTCACGAGCACAGTTAAAGCTATTGTTAGAAAAAACAAATGTGTATCCGATTGCCTTTGAATCCTACAAATCGGTTTCCGATGAAGAGGAACGTGCAAATGAGATTAGAAGGGTCTATAACCAAGCGGTGGAAAACGCTGAAAAAGGTTTTGATGTTGTCATCTATTCCACTGGTGAGGCAAGCGATATTGAAAAAGCTTGGGAGATAGGGGAAGCTAAAGGCTTAACCCACACACAGATCAGCAATGAAATCGTAAAAGCGATCGGTATTGTTTGTGCCGCTCTTTTAGAAAAGGACTATTTCAAAGGTGTTTCCATGACAGGTGGAGACACGGCGAAACAAATTTGCCATTTATGGGATGTTAAAGGCTTTGAACTATTCGATGAATTAGAAATTGGTGTACCGATTTCGCGGTTTTTTGGAAATGATCATTTGTATGTGATCACAAAGGCTGGAGGATTTGGAACACCTGAGGTATTTATCAATGCCATTCACAAATTAAAGGGGGAGCTATCATAATGAAACCAGTAATTGGGATTACAATGGGAGATGCAGCAGGAATTGGACCTGAAATTATCGTTAAGGCCCTTGCGCACGAGGAAGTTTATCAAATTTGCCGTCCTGTCGTCATCGGTGATGCAAAAATACTAGAACGGGTAAAACCGATTGTTGAATCAAATGCAAAAATAAATATCATTACCGATCCAGCTGAAGGAACGTACGAATATGGAACGATTGATGTCATTGATGTAGACCTGCTGCCAGTGGATTTACCATTTGGAGAGGTTTCATCGATTGCTGGAGATGCAGCCTTTCAATTTATTGCAAAATCCGTTGAACTTGCAAAAGAAAGAAAAATTGATTCCATCTGTACCGCGCCATTGAATAAAGAAGCCTTGCACAAAGGCGGCCACATGTACCCTGGACATACAGAAATTTTGGCTGACCTAACGGATACGGAAGATTTCTCTATGATGCTGACAACACCAAATTTAAGGGTAATTCATTTAACCACACATATGGGTCTGATTGACGCCATCAATAGCATCAATCCAGAAAGAACCTATAAAGTGGTTAAATTAGCACATGAAACACTTTCACGAGCAGGCTTCGATAACCCGCGCATCGCCGTTTGTGGCATTAACCCGCATGCAGGGGAAAATGGCTTATTCGGCTACGGAGAAGAAGAGGAAAAATTACAGCCAGGTATTGAACAAGCACAGGCAGAAGGAATCAATGTAACAGGACCGCTGCCTGCCGACACTTTATTCTTCAGAGCAGGAAGAGGAGACTTCGATATCGTCGTAGCCTGCTACCATGACCAAGGCCATGCGCCAATTAAAGTAATGGGCATTGAAGAAGGCGTCAACATCACCGTGGGACTAAAAGGCGGAATCATCCGCACATCCGTCGACCACGGAACCGCCTTCGACATAGCCGGCAAAAACATCGCCGCTGAACAAAGCATGCTCGCTGCCATCAACTCAGCTATTGAATTGGCACCGAAGAGATAAGTGACCTTGACCGTGGTAAGTGACCTTGGGGACGGTTCTTATGGTCTTTTGAATATGGATTCACACTTCAGAGCAAATCGTAGGATTTGCTCTTTTTTTTTCGCTAATAATTTACCTATTTTTCATTCAATTTATGAGGGAATCCTTGTCATACAAGGGTTCCCATCACATTTACACAAACGTTTAATTAATCCTTCATATTGTCGGAAACTGTCTCTTATGTAGAGTTTTGTAAGTTCATAAAGAAACCTAGAACCTATTTTCTAGCGCTGACATCTTGAAGGGCATGGTGAAGCGCCACATTAAGGGCAAAGTCGGTCTTTCCAACGCTTGGGCGAGCACCGATGATGATCAAATCGGAATCCTGGAATCCATCTGTCAGTTGTTGAATATGATGAAAATGAAAAAGGTTTAAGTATTAATTAAGAGGTGCAGTAAATTGAACATAATAGAAACTTCTATACAGGGAGTAAAGATCATTGAACCAAAGGTATTCGGTGATCACCGGGGATGGTTTATGGAAACCTATAGTGATGTATTGTTTGAAGAAGCAGGAATCGATATAAAGTTTGTTCAAGATAATCAATCGTTTTCTGCAGCTAAAGGAACATTAAGAGGATTGCATTATCAATTAAACCCTAAGGCACAAACTAAGCTCGTAAGGTGTACGAAGGGAGCCATATTTGATGTTGCTGTAGATATTCGAAAAGGGAGTCCTACTTTCGGTAATTGGTTTGGAATTGAACTAAGTGCAGATAACAAAAAACAATTGCTTGTACCTAAAGGATTTGCACATGGATTTATGACTTTAACAGATGATGTGGAAGTTCAATATAAAGTTGACGAGCTCTATGCACCTGAATGTGACAGAGGTATTCTTTGGAGTGATCCTGAAATTAATGTTGAGTGGCCAATTGATATCTCACCAGTTTTATCTGTAAAGGACGAGAAAACACCACTACTAGTTCATGCAGAAAATAATTTTTTCTATGGAGAGTAGACGATGAAAGTTCTAGTAACGGGTTACACTGGGCAACTTGGCTTTGATGTTGTTCGAGAAGGATTCGAACGTGGATTTGAAATGATGGGGATAGGTTCTAATGAGTTAAATATTACGGATGAACAATCTGTTTCCCAATTTGTGAAAGAAATGAAACCAGATGCTATTATACATTGCGCGGCCTATACAGCAGTAGATAAGGCAGAAGATGACAAGGAAAACTGCTGGAATGTTAATGTCAACGGTTCAAAGTACTTAGCCATTGCTGCAAAAGAGATAAATGCCAAGTTTATGTATATAAGCACTGATTATGTGTTTGACGGACTGGGTGAGGATCCATTTGTTGAAACAGAAGTACCTAATCCAGTAGGGTATTATGGGTTAACAAAACATGAAGGTGAAAAGGTAATTCAATCTCTCCTATCTGAATGGTTCATTGTACGGATTTCATGGGTGTTTGGTCAAAATGGAAATAATTTTGTTAAAACGATGCTGCGGTTAGCGGAAACACGAAATAAATTGAGTGTTGTTGGAGATCAAGTAGGTTCACCAACGAATACATTCGACTTATCGAGGTTATTACTTGAAATGATCCAAACGAATCGATATGGAATCTATCATGCAACGAATGAAGGATTTTGCAGTTGGTCTGAATTTGCTAAAGAGATTTTTCGGTTATCTGAGAAAAATGTAGTGGTTCACTCTATTACAACAGAGGAATACCCTGCTAGGGCAGTCCGTCCTAAAAACTCTCGTTTATCGAAACGAAAATTAGTTGAAAGTGGCTTTGAACCTTTACCAAAATGGCAGGATTCGTTGGCACACTATATAGATGCATTAAAACGTGAGGTGAAATAATGACTAAGAAAAAGCTCCTAGTAACTGGTGGAGCAGGGTTCATTGGAGGCAATTTTGTTCAATATATGGTTAATAAATATCCCCAATATGACATTTGCAATCTTGATTTACTAACATATGCTGGTGATTTAGCGAAGCACCGTGACATAGAAAAGAAGGATAACTATCATTTTGTACAAGCAGATATTGCAGATCGTGAGGCTATGATCGCTCTTTTTGAAAAAGAGAAGTTTGACTTTGTAGCCCACTTTGCAGCAGAAAGTCATGTGGATCGTTCTATTACAGAGCCCGAAATTTTTGTTCGAACGAATGTATTAGGAACTCAGGTATTACTAGATGCGGCAAAGCAAATTGGAGTTACAAAATTTGTTCATGTATCAACGGATGAGGTCTATGGTGAATTAGATTTTAATCCAACGACTTTCTTTACAGAGGAAACACCGTTACAACCAAATAGTCCATACAGTGCTAGTAAAGCATCATCTGACTTTTTGGTCCGTGCTTATCACGAAACATTTGGTCTTCCTGTCAATATCACACGTTGTTCTAATAATTATGGACCGTTCCATTTTCCAGAAAAGCTAATTCCTTTAACCATTTCTCGTGTATTAAATGATGAAAAGGTGCCCGTATACGGGGATGGCAAAAACATTCGTGACTGGTTACATGTTCTTGATCATTGTGCGGCCATTGACCTTGTTCTTCATGAAGGAGCCAATGGTGAAGTTTATAATGTTGGCGGACATAATGAACGAACTAATTTAGAAGTTGTTAAAACTATAATTAGTGCTTTAGGAAAATCAGAAGATTTAATTGAGTTTGTTACAGATCGCTTAGGTCATGATAAGCGTTATGCTATCGATGCAACTAAGCTAGAAAAGTTAGGCTGGAAGCCAACTTATACTTTTGAGACAGGTATTGCTCAAACCATTGAATGGTATTTGAACAACAAATGGTGGTGGGAACAAATCATTAGTGGTGAATACAAATGTTACTTTAAAAATCAATACCCATTAAAATAATTGATAGAAAGAGACCATGGGGAGACCATGGGGACGGTTCTCATGGTCTTTTGATTATGGTTTCACAAATCAGAGCAAATCGCAGGATTTGCTCTTTTTTTCACTAATAATTTACCTATTTTTCATTCAGTTTATGAGGGAATCCTTGTCATACAAGGGTTCCCTTCCCATTTCACCCCTCTAATTGAGCTAAAATCCCTTTTGGAAAATATATTTTCAAAGACCCTGTCCTTTTTGCCTACTTTTCTATATATAAAGGGGTGAAAGGAGGTGATTACGATGGCACAAGCAATTATTGCAACTTCTAAGCTGCGTTTGGTGTTCCAGGTGGGGATGGAGGATGACGGTAAACCGATTCTAAAGGCGAAGACTTTCAGTAATATCCAAAAGTTAGCGACAGCTGACCAGCTTCTACAAGCAGCACAAGCTGTTATCAGCTTATCCAATGATTCTCTCAGCAGCATGGAGAGGGTCGACAATTCTGAATTACTAGCGTAATCGGAAAATAAATGATAGAAGGAGGTGAATGAAATGGCTAAAACATTAGAGTTGGAGTTTGTTACGGAATATGGTAAACCCGCACGATTATCAATCGAAAATCCGAAGGAACCGATTGAGGAAGCAGTGGTGAAGGCTGCGATGGAAGCAATGATCGCTTCTGGAGTTTTCACTTCTACTAATGGTAACTATGCTTCTGTTAAAGGAGCACGAGTGATTGACCGCAATGTAACGGAATATGAAATTATTTAATAGTGTACGAGGCCGGTTTCCAAAAGAAGCCGGCCTCGGTGATACTGGCGAAAGGAGTGAATTCTAGTGGAGCAAATTATCCCTTTCATTAGTGATGTTGGATTCCCAATCGTTGTCACCCTCTATCTGCTTTACCGAATCGAGTCAAAACTTGATATGGTGGTCCAGTCGATACAGAACCTTCCTGAACGAATGAAGGTGTAAACGGAGTGGAGTGACGAAGTGACCATGGGGACGGTTCCGATGGTCTTTCTAAGCGGATTGTTATCTTTGGACCCTGGCCCCATGGTACGTGCTATTTAAAATTGACGAAATTTTAATACTTTTGCAAATTTTAATGTTGTATAATATAAAAATATTAAAAAAAAGGAGTAAAAAGAGAACGAGAGATAGCGGATATGTTATAGGAAAAGGAAGGTATCGTTAATTTTTTAAAAGTGAGAGGAAGGTTTGCATGCTAAAGATAAAACAGAATTTTTCAAGTATCTTATACCTTATCCCAAAGGTATTCCAATTATTTTTGAATATTTCTCTCATTCTTTTAGGAATCATTTTATCCGTTTTACTCGTAAAGGAATTAGTCATTTTCATTCAGATTTTGATAGAAGGAGGCGAAAATGATTATAAACTTGTTCTAGCGAATATACTGATCTTCTTTTTATATTTTGAGTTTATTTCTATGATTGTTAAGTACTTTAAAGAAGAATACCATTTCCCTATTAGATATTTTATCTATATTGGTATAACGGCAATGGTAAGAATCATTATTGTTGAGCACGAACACCCTGAAAAGGTATTATTTTATGCGATTATCATCCTCATTCTTATAATCGGCTATTTCATTATCAATTGTACTCCTCGTGAAAGACCCAATAGTAACAAATTGTTTAAAAAATGAAACTGATAAAAAACCGCAGGTAGTAACGTTACGGTGAGCCTTATCATTAGTAAATGAGGTATAGGGGATACCTCTCCTTAAGGTTGGGGATCAGGTTAAGGGCCCGATCTGATAAATAGACGGAGAAATTCCGCTTAGTTAGTAAATAACATCAAAAAGAGCCTAAATAAACGGAGAAATTCCGCCTATTGACTCGAAAACCGTGGAAATAGAGGATTTCGCTTTGCATAAGCGGAAAACTTCCGCTTATATATCCCGAAACAAGCTTCATTCTGCAACTAACCGGAAAATCTCCGCTTATTTACTTTGGCTGGTTACTTTAAGTTGCATGCTTCAATTTTAGCCATCCAAGAGACCCCATTATGATGCGTTACGGTGAACCGTAAACCAGAAACTCTTATTATAAAACAGACACTTACAGCTTAGTAGGTGTCTGTTTTTATATCCATATTGGAAATGGTCCCTAGTTATTACCAACTTGTAAGAAATAATAAGAGTTTTTTGAGTTTATGTTAAATAATTGTATTTCATGAAAAAGTTCTCTTTTTCTATGCTATAACTTGATTGAAGTGAGTTGATTCCGTTGGTTTGAGAAAACGAAAGACTACCTAAATTCGAAAGGTGCTGTTTTATTTGTTACATTCCACCGTTCAGTTAAGTGATTTTAGTTTAGATACATTACCATCCATGTTAAACCATTCGCTCAACAGAATGAAGAAGGTAAAAAGTATTATCTTATTAATAGGGGATGGGATGGGTTTTTCGTACACGACAGGTCTTCGTTACTTTAATCATGATGCGCGAACGGGGCTTATGAGGCCGACATTATTTGATCAATATTTTGTTGGTACCCAATCGACCTATTCATTGGACGCAAAGAGTAACATTACAGACTCGGCTGCAGCAGGTACTGCTTTAGCAACAGGCTATAAAACCTATAATGGTGCCCTTGGTTTGAATAGTGAAAAACAGGCGGTTCCGAGTATTTTAGAATATGCTAAATTTCGTGGTAAATCTACTGGTCTAGTAGGAACGAGTCAAATCAATCATGCTACACTTGCGGCGTTCGCCACACACCATGAATCCCGGGAAAACTATCATGGAATTGCCGATGATTATCTGGATGAACGAATCAATGGCGAGAACAAAATCGATGTCTTGTTGGGGGGAGGAGCCTCCTACTTCGATAGAAATGACCGTAATTTAGTTGAAGAGTTTATAAAAAATGGCTTTGGTTATGCTACCAATTCAATCGAACTTTTAGCCGATCGGAACGAGAAATTGCTAGGCTTATTTGCTCCAATGGAACTTCCCAAACACCTTGATCGCTATGCAACCACGGTACCTTCTCTTTCGCAAATGACCAATGCTGCACTCACCCGCTTGCAGCAAAACGAAAATGGTTTTTTTCTTTTGGTAGAGGGAAGCCAAATTGATTGGGCGGGGCATGACAATGATATTGTAGCTGCCATGAGTGAGCTGAAGGACTTTGAAACCGCGTTTCATGTGGCCGTACAATTTGCGAAAAATCGGGAGGATACCCTCGTGATTGCAACCGCTGACCACTCCACTGGCGGAATGAGTATCGATCGAAATGATAACTATAAATGGAATCCTTCTGTGATTAGATCCGTTAAATCGACCCCGTCTGTGATTGCAGCAGACATGCATAAAACCAAAGAATTAGCTAGGATCAAACGTCACATGCACCTATCTATTCATCTAGAAGACTTGAAAACCATCCAATCTACATTAGAAATGGAAGTAGAAGATACCAAAAAGGCTCTCATTGACATCATCAATCACTATACCAGCACCGGGTGGACGACAAAAGGCCATACTGGTGAGGACGTCCCCATCTATGCATATGGCTTAAATAGACATATGTTTAGTGGAAGAATGGAAAATAGTGAGATTGGTAAGCTTTTGTTTGAGATGATAGATTAAGGGGGTTCCATGGGGGCGGTTCTTGTGGTCATCGCAAAAATATAAAGTCCATCAGAACCGTCCCCATTGAACACATTGAACATTCACTTTTGTATCGTGGTATTATTTTTGCTGCGAATTGAAAAGAAAGCTTTGTGTAATCTTGTGGCTAAAACACCTGTTATCACGGAGATCACGATGTCGCCGGCGATGCTATTAACAAAACCAATCATTAAAATATGTGCCCAGCCGTTTGGAACACCCAGCCATGTATTAAGCGCCAAGTATAAGTAAGGTACCCCAATGAGGTAAACGACCAGGAGGCCGATAAAATTGGCAATAATAAAATGATAGGTTTTAGGATTTGCGATTCGTTCAATCATCCAGCCGATTACAAATGCGGCAACAATAAAGCCGATTAAATAGCCAAATGTAGGTTGTAGAAAATAGCCAATCCCGCCGCCTTGGGTAAAGACAGGGAGTCCTGCTAAGCCAATACCTACATAGACAAGCTGGCTTTGCATTCCACGTTTACTTCCTAATAAACTACCTGCTAAAAAGACAAAAAGAATTTGGAGTGTAAATGGAACATAGGGTAAGGGAATTTTAATAAACGCACCAACCGCCGTTAAGGCAGCAAATAAAGATACATTGATTAATGAAACCGTTGGATTTTTTTTAATGGTCAAGCACCGCCTTATGAAAATAGATATTTTCGAAGTAATGTTCAATCACTTCATTTGTGGTCAAAATCATCGTCTTGATTTCCTCATCTGTAATGACATAGGGCGGCATAAAATAAAGAACATTTCCTAAAGGGCGCAGCAGCAAGCCTTTTTCCAAAGCAAGCTGATAAATTTTATATCCAATTCGTTCTTCACTAGGGAAGGGCTCCTTTGTTGCTTTGTTCTTTACTAATTCAATCGCCCCTACCATCCCGGTTTGTCGGTATTCTCCAACGTATGGATGGTCTTTAAATACTTGGGAAGCCAGCTTATTCATGTATGTACTCTTCAATCGGTTTTTTTCCAAGTAATGGTCCTCTTCAAATATGTTTAATACTTCAAGTGCGACTCGACACGCTAACGGATTACCTGTGTAACTGTGAGAATGTAAGAAAGCTTTTTTCGTTTCATAATCATCGTAGAAGGCATTAAAAACCTCCTCTGTGGTTAAAACGGCTGAAAGTGGTAAATAACCGCCTGTTATTCCTTTTGATAAACACAAAAAGTCGGGTGAAATTCCTGCTTGCTCACAAGCAAACATCGTTCCCGTTCGACCAAATCCTACTGCCACTTCATCTGCAATCAGGTGCACATCATAGTGCAAACAAAGTTCTTTTAGTTTCTTTAAATAGGAGGGAGGGTACATTTTCATACCTGCCGCTGCTTGTATTAACGGTTCAATAATAATGGCACTTATTTCTTCATGATGTTGAGATAGCTTTTCTTCCATGAATGAGATACAAGGTGTACTGCAGCTTTCGGGGGTCTTGCCAAAAGGACATCTAAAACAGTCAGGTCCTTGTACCCGAATGGTATCTAGTAATAGTGGTCTATAAATCTCGTTATATAGTTCCACTCCTCCAACAGAAAGGGCCCCTAGTGTTTCGCCATGATAGGCATCTGTTAAGGCTAAAAATCGCTTTTTATTTGGTTTGTTTTTTTGCATATGATATTGAAAGCTCATTTTTAAAGCAATTTCTATCGCAGATGATCCGTTATCGGCAAAAAATACTTTCGTTAAACCATCCGGAGTTAGTTGTACTAGTTTTTCAGCAAGCAGAATGGCTGGTTCATGTGTAAAGTTTGCAAAGATTACTTGTTCCAATTGAAAAGCTTGATTGGCTAAAGCTTTGCTAATTCGCTCATTGGCATGTCCGAATAAATTTACCCACCAGGAAGAAACCGCATCTAAATACCTTTTTTCATTTTCATCATACAAGTAAATCCCTTTCCCGCTTTTAATGACAATGGGCGGAAGGTCTTCATAATCCTTCATTTGTGAACAAGGGTGCCAAACATGATTTAAATCTCTCTTTTGTAAGTTTGAAAGTATAGAAGTCATATACTGGATAACCTTTCAAGAAACTCGGTATTTGGTAGTTGAATATTTTTTAAATCAGAAAGAACGTCTAACTTGGGTATGACGAGAGTTGGCAGGTCTGTATTTTGTTGTATCGTCCTGATGTTATTTTTCTCAAGCTCAGTCCCTTTATCCCCATTAAATACGATCCCTACAATGGGAATCTCCCATATTTTAAGAGCTTCAAGAGATAGGAATGTATGATTAATCGTCCCTAACTTTGTACGGGTAACCAATACTACAGGTAACTGAGATTGTTTAATAAGCTTGAGGAAATGATAGTTACCTTGTTCGTTCAAAGGCACATATAATCCACCTGCACCTTCACTAATCACATGATCATACATGGTCATTAATTTTGTGATATGCTGCAGAATGACTGCTTCATCGATTACTGCTCCTTCTAACATGGCGGCATAATGGGGAGAGGCAGGCTTTTTAAAAGAATAACTATTCAAATGTTCCTCGACTAAAACTTCTTCACTGAATGACTTATAAAATTCCGTGTCACCATAAAAATGCTTAGTATTTTCTACCATGATTCCAGTTTGAATGGGCTTGTAGGGTATGGCTGTCACTCCTTTCGTTTGAAAATACCGCATGAAGTAAGCGGTTACCAATGTTTTTCCTACATCTGTATCTGTACCCACAATCCAAAAATGATTTGTCATAAGATTCACCCCTATATGTTAACCAATATAGAAAATAGGTTAACATATGAAAAGTGAGCCTGTAAATGATTTTGTGTCCTGGGGGACGGTTCTGATGGCTTTTTTCCTCTTTGGGATTTTTCGTTACTAAAAAAGAATAAGAAAAATTTCACTTCCATCATTTAGAAACATGTGGTAATCTTTACTAGAAAGTTGAATATCGTGTTCTAGTAGTCTACTAGGGGGGTCCAATGGCTTGGACTGAGAGAAGAAGGCAAATTTCTTCGACCCTTTGAACCTGATCTGGGTGATACCAGCGTAGGGAAGTAGTGTCAAAGTTATGTGCTTCATTGTACAGGTTTTGGCTACTTTTTTATGGCAGTTTCAGGTTCTGAATTTCATTCAGGGCCTTTTTTATTGTCTAAAACTACGTTGTAACTCTTCATCCGCACACAAAAAAGGAGGAAGTTACATGCAAAAGCAAGAAGAAATGAAAATGGATTTAAAATCACAGTTTACAGGAAGTAAAAAGGTATATGTACAAGGATCTAGGCCTGATATTCAGGTGCCGATGCGAGAAATTTGCTTAGGTTCTACCGTTAATACCTTTGGTGAGGAAGAAAACGAACCAGTACGAGTGTACGACACAAGTGGTCCTTATACGGACTCAACCTACACCGTTGATATTAGAAAAGGGCTGCCTGCAGTCCGTAAGACTTGGATAGAAGAACGTAAAGATGTAGAAAGCTATGAGGGCAGAGATATTAGGCCAGAAGATAATGGCTTCAGTGCTGAAGATCCACGTGCAAACTTAGAATGGTTTCCGAATGTTAACAAAAGCCCATTACGTGCAAAAAAAGGCCGCAATGTAACACAAATGCACTATGCGAGAAAGGGTATGATCACTCAGGAGATGGAGTATATTGCCATTCGTGAGAAAATGGATCCTTCTTTTGTACGAGATGAGGTGGCAAAAGGGAGAGCAATTATTCCAGCAAATATAAATCATCCAGAATGTGAGCCCATGATTATCGGGCGGAATTTCCATGTGAAAATAAATGCGAATATCGGAAATTCTGCCGTATCTTCTTCTATTGAGCAAGAGGTTGAAAAAATGACTTGGGCAACTCGCTGGGGTACTGATACGATAATGGATTTATCTACAGGGAAAAATATCCATACGACAAGGGAATGGATTATTAGAAATTCACCAGTACCAGTGGGAACCGTGCCCATTTATCAAGCACTTGAAAAGGTAAATGGGGTGGCAGAGGACTTAACCTGGGATGTGTACCGCGATACATTAATTGAGCAGGCAGAACAAGGTGTTGATTACTTCACGATTCACGCAGGGGTGTTATTGCGCTATATTCCAATGACCGCAAAGCGTACTACAGGTATTGTCTCACGTGGTGGTTCCATCCTTGCTCAATGGTGCTTAGCTCACCATAAGGAAAACTTCTTGTATACACATTTTGAAGAAATATGTGAGATTTTAAAAGAGTATGATATATCTGTTTCTCTTGGGGACGGCCTAAGACCTGGGTCCATTGCGGATGCAAATGACGAAGCGCAGTTTGCTGAGCTTGAAACATTAGGGGAATTAACAGATATTGCGTGGAAGCATGATGTACAGGTAATGATTGAAGGCCCAGGACATGTCCCTATGCATATGATAAAAGAAAATGTGGATAAGCAGATGGAAATTTGTAAAGAAGCACCCTTTTATACATTAGGTCCATTAACGACAGATATTGCTCCTGGATACGATCATATTACATCGGCAATTGGTGCAGCCATGATTGGCTGGTTCGGTACAGCCATGCTGTGTTACGTAACGCCGAAGGAGCATCTGGGATTACCCAACAAGGATGATGTACGTGAAGGGGTGATTACCTATAAAATTGCTGCACACGCTGCTGATTTAGCAAAGGGTCATCCTGGGGCACAGATCCGTGATAATGCCTTATCGAAGGCACGCTTTGAATTCCGTTGGAACGACCAATTTAATTTATCACTTGATCCAGAAAGGGCACGAGAGTACCACGATGAGACGCTTCCAGCTGAAGGAGCTAAAACAGCACATTTCTGTTCGATGTGCGGTCCGAAGTTCTGCTCCATGAGAATTTCCCATGACATTCGAAATATGGCGAATGAAAAGGGTGATTCCGAAGAACGTTTAATTGCTGAAGGTATGAAGGAAAAAGCGAAGGAATTTGTCAAGGATGGATCGAAAATCTATCGATAAATGTACCTTGGGGATGGTTCTTGAGGTCACGTTCAAATATGTCCAGGAGAAACGTCCCCATGGTCCCAACGGGTATTAGGGTTTCCAAAGAAAGCACTTGAATTCAAGTGCTTTCTTTTATTTTCAAATGCTAAAATGCTTTGCCAGTTCAACAGGATGAGGACTGGTCATTGCTTCAGACATAATACAAAAACCCGCCGCACCTGCTGCTCGTATTTCTTTAACGTGGGTTCTTTTGATTCCGCCAATGGCGTATACCGGAATACTGACCGAATCGCATACCCCTTTCAGGAAGGGGAGTCCTCTCGGAGGCACTCCCTTTTTACTATCTGTTGAAAAAATATGACCCGCAATTAAAATGTCAGCACCTAAGGATACAGCCTCTTTTGCTTCCTCTACTGAATGGACAGATGCACCAATCACGCTAAATGAACACAAATCACGTTGGTATTTTCTTAAATTTGACATGGATAAATGAATATTGGTTAGTCCCAATTCAGCTGCTGCAGAAATATTTTGATTGATGATCAATGGGACATCGTGATACTGACAAATTTCGTTTATTTGAAAGGCTAAAGCTTCAAATTCATGAAGCTCTAAGTCTTTTTCCCTTAGCATGATGGCATGAGGCTTTCCCTTTGCTAATTGCTGAATTCTCTCGAGAAAATTCTCCTGACAAAGCCTTCGATTGGTAATATAAATGAGCATGGGTTCACCTAAACCCTTATATAGTCTGTATAGACCGGCTGCAGACCTTTCTGGACAATCATGTCGTGAACTTCCTTAACGGTTCTTTCATCAGAAATTTCAAACTGCTGGTCGCCTTTTTGTTCTTCTACATGACCGCCCACGCCAACATTCACACCTGCCGACATTTTCGTCGCCACCATGCCGGCAGTATGGTCACGGAATCCCGGTCTTTCCCGGGTGGAAATCGTAATTCCCGCAAATGGCATAAACAGGCGGTAAGCCAGCATCACTTGTAAAAGCTGTTTTTCGTGGACGTCCTTTGAATTATTATCCGCATTGTTAATGTATGGACGTAACCGTGGAACGGAGAAGCCGATTTCAGCATGCGGATATTTTTGTTGAATTAATTTTGCGTGCAATCCAGCCGCGAAGGCATCTTTACGAAAATCATCTAATCCTAGCAATGCCCCGAAAGAAACCCCGCGCATTCCTCCTAATAAAGCCCGCTCCTGTGCATGAAAACGGTAGGGGAAAATTCGTTTCGATCCCCATAAATGAACCTGCTCATATTTATCGGGATTATAGGTTTCCTGATAAACGGACACAAAATCAGCGCCGCATTCCCTTAGAAACGCGTATTCGTCTACGTTTAGAGGATAGATTTCAATTCCAACCGTTTTAAAATACTTGACTGCCAGTTTAATCATTTTCCCGATATACTCAACATCTGATTTATACCGGGATTCACCGGTAAGGAGTAAAATCTCTTCTAAACCTGTAGCAGCAATCGCTTTTAATTCATCCTCTGCCTCATTGGGGTTTAGAACGGCACGCTGAATTTTATTGGTTGCTTTAAACCCGCAATAGACACATTCATTTTCACAATAATTCGCAATATATAAAGGTGTAAAAAGGGTGATGCTGTTCCCGAAGTGCTTCTTTGTTTTCTCCATGCCTTTTTGAGCCATCTCTTCTAAATATGGCAGCGCGGCAGGGGAAAGAATGACTCCAAAGTCCTCCAAAGTTAAATGCTCCTTGCTTAAGGCTCTCTCAACATCATGTCCTGTGTAAAGATTATAATTATATTTTTCTACCGTTTTTAACACCATGTCCATTAAATCAGATTGTATGATTTCCATACCTTCCTGATACTGCATATGATCAACTTTTTTTCTTCCCATCTCGTATTAATCCTCCAAAAATCCTGTTAATGGACTAGATGCTTCCGCTTTATAATCAAGTACTCTTCCTAAACCGGCTAAATAGGCTTCACGGCCAGCTATTATCGCGTGTTTAAAAGCACTTGCCATCATGGATACATTGTTTGCTGTCGCAACGGCCGTATTACACATGACCGCCGCAGCCCCCATTTCCATTGCTTCACATGCTTGAGACGGGCGTCCGATACCGGCATCGACAATAATAGGTAAGTCGATTTCATCAACTAAAATCTGAATGAACTCCTTTGTACATAGGCCTTTGTTGCTTCCAATCGGAGCACCTAAAGGCATGACCGCACTAGCCCCTGCATGGACGAGGGCTCTTGCCGCATATAGATCCGGGTACATATAAGGCATCACAATAAATCCTTCTTTGGCCAGCAATTCGGTTGCTTTAACCGTTTCTTGATTATCAGGCAGTAAGTATTTCGAATCAGAAATTACTTCCAATTTGATAAAATCCCCGCAGCCGAGTTCCCTTGAAAGACGGGCGATTCTTACAGCTTCCTCTGCTGTTCTAGCACCGGAAGTATTCGGAAGCAGCGTAATATTGTTTGGAATATAGTCGACGATATTTTCTTCGCCGCCTGTATTCGCTCTTCTTAGGGCGAGAGTGACAATTTCAACTTCTCCATATTCAATAACGGCTTTCATAAAATCGAGTGAAAATTTACCTGACCCCAGAATAAAACGAGATTGAAACGCGTGTCCGCCAATCGTTAATTGATCTTTTACTAATGTCTCTTTCATGTTAAAAATCCTCCTTATACTTCTTCTTGTCCTAATAATAATCGTAGAATCATATTCGCTTGATGGCCGGCGCAAATTTGCACTCTTGGTGCCATTAAACCTCTGCCGATTCTTGCTTCATTTTCTAAATCTCCACAAAGATATAATTGTTTCATCGGCCTCCTTGTCTGGATTAAATTAGAGCTATCATAGCCTGCCATACCGGACCCGGATACGATTTTACAATCGGGGAGCTGCTCCAATGCCGTATTAACCAGCATTGCTTTGGCATTCGGTTTGTCAAAGGCTTCACAAATGACATCATAGCCTTCAAACAGTTCCTTAACATTTTCCTCTGAAATTCTAGCGATTCTTGTCTCGACTGTAATAAATGGATTAATCTCTTCTATCTGCTCTTTAAGAGCGGTTGTCTTTGGCATTCCTAGATGTCTTATGTAATAGCTTTGCCGGTTAAGATTACTAGGCTCCACAATATCAAAATCAACTAGGAACAGATGGCCAACGCCAATTCTCGCCAGCATGATTGCAATATTAGATCCAAGACCGCCTAACCCTGCGATGGCCACTTTTCCTTCTTTTACCTTCTGGTGGACGTATGGAGTATGCCTCGCCATCATCAAGCTTTCTAATTCTTCTTCTTCTGGCATGATGCCTTTTCGAATAATAGAGAGAATATCATGTTCATCTAAGGGTGAATCATGTTCAATTTGAAATCCGTTTAAAATAACAATATCATCAGGATTTCCTATACTTTCTCTTACTTGGAAGGCCGTCTGAAAAGTTGTTTCCTGTTTCTTGCCATTGATGATTATTTTCATGATGGTCAACCTCCTCCAACAAATCTAACAATTTCTAAAGTATCCTCTTCTTTAAGAATTAAATTCTTATATTCTGCTTTAGGAACAATCTTTCTATTGCATTCAACTGCAACTTTTGTTAAATCAAAGTTTTTTAATGTTAAATATTCATATAAAGTTTGATCCTTCTCTACTGGTTCAATAGTCCCATTTACCTTCACTTTTTCCACTTCCTTTCTCAATTTTTCACAAAAAAAAGCACAAAAAAGGTAACACCCTTTCGGTGGTGCTCCCCATTTTGTGCTTCGTTTTATTAAATATTTAACAGAATTATATAATAACTTTGTAACTAAGTCTATAAGAGATTTGAAAAAGTTTCAATGGGGAGGGTTCTTGTGGTCTGCGTAAACCATAAAAGACCATGAGAACCGTCCCCAAGGTACACTTTCCCTAGGGGACATGAATATTCTCCTTACCGACATCATATATATTACCAACTTCTATAAAATCCAAAATATTGGCTTTTAGTTAACTTTTGTATTATATTATAAATAAGTAGTTCTTTATTTAGAACGAGTAGTGCGTTAAAACAATCAAAATTTGGAGAAAGAAGTCGATTTATGAAAAAATTTTATAAATTTCTTTTTATCCTTTTATCGCTTTCGATTTTATCCCTACTATATTTCCATTACCTTACATCTACAAAAGAAGACATAACCATTCAACCTCATGAAGATCCGATTACTCAAGATATTATACAAACAAATCTGCCAAGGGATGATGAAGGTGATTGTGTGGAAGACGCTATTTACAAAGAAACGAATGCTAATCTAAATGGGTGGGTTTTAATTTGGCAGGATGAATTTGAAAGTAACTGCCTGGATTCCAGCAAGTGGAATATAGAAGACTGGGCAGCTGAGAAAAATAATGAACTCCAATACTATTCTCCCAATAATGTAAAGGTTGAGGATGGCGTGTTAAAGTTAATCAGCAAAAAGGAACAATTTAAAGGGAAGGATTACACATCAGGGGCAGTACATACCCAAGGAAAATTTAATTTTTTATATGGAAAAGCAGAAATGAGGGCTAAGGTTCCTGCTGGACAAGGGATGTTTCCAGCTTTTTGGATGATGACAGATAAGGAAAATACATGGCTTCCAGAAATCGATATTTTGGAAATGCTTGGTCACCAGCCGGATCAAGTTTGGATGGTTTCACATTGGTTAGGTGAGGATGGAAAGTTAAAAAGTGTTTCTGACACCTTTAAAGGTCCAGACTTCTCCAAAGATTTTCATACTTTTGGTATCGAATGGACTCCAGCTTCGATTACGTGGTTTATCGACGGTATGGAGAGATTCACAATAAGCAGGAACATTCCAAGTGAAGAAATGTATTTATATCTAAATACGGCGGTTGGGGGTAATTGGCCAGGGGCTCCAGACCAAACGACGGTATTTCCTGTCAGTTTTGAAATAGACTATGTAAGGGTTTATCAGGGAAATGGAGAGTGAGGGTAATTTTTTTTGGACCGCTTGTTCGTTTTTTCGAACAAAATGTGAATTAAAGCACAAAAAATTCCCGGACTCTTTATTATCCTTCACAAAATCCTTTCATGAAGGTTGGAGGAAGGTTCTATGATGTTAATGATCACAATGACTCTATTCTGCCTTTTTATCGTATTCCATCTCCTCTATATTTTTATTCCCCTTTATACTAGCAGAGCGCAAAAGAGAGATTATCCAACAAAGGAGAAGGGAATTAGCATCTTGATTCCTGCCTATAACGAGACACTTGTCATTGAAAACTGTCTGATGGGTATTCTCAATGTGAATTATACCGATTTAGAGATTCTGTTTATCAATGATGGCTCCACCGATGACACACTTGATACTTTCGACAAACACCTTAAGCTTGCTAAAACCTCAAGGCTTAAAGAGGGGGTGCTGAAACATGAAGAAGTAAGGGAAGTTTACCAGTCGCAAATCTATCCTTATATTTGGGTGATTGATAAAGAAAACGGTGGAAAGGCTGATGCCCTTAATACCGGAATAAATTTCGCCAAGAATGAAATACTGATTACCTTAGACGCCGACAGCATTCTCGAGCCCAACTCATTAAATGAAATGAACCTAACATTTACAGATGACTCTGTTGTAGCTGCAGGTGGATTGGTTAATATCGTGCAAGGATTTAAACGTACTGAACAGAAGTTATTCCCTTGTTTTAAACTGCCTGGCCTGATTCGCTATCAAGTCGTTCAATATTTGAGCGCGTTTTATTTACATAAAACCACCCAATCAAGGATTGGGTCGATTACGGTCATCGCTGGGGCGTTCGGTGCTTTTCGAAGAAGTATTCTGATTCAAGCAAAAGGCTACAGAAAAACAGTTGGTGAGGATATGGATATTACACTAAGGATCCAAGAATTAATCGGGACAGTTTTGAAAGGAAAAAGGATTGTGTTTGTACCTGAAGCGGTTTGTTATACGGAATGTCCTGCAAGTTTTAAGAATTTATTCAGACAGCGAATACGCTGGCAAAAAGCTTTTGTAGACTGCGTCATTACCTACCGCAAGTCATTTTTTCGAAAAATGAATTTCAGGGTATCAACCTATTTATTAGTAGATTCTTTTTTACTCGGAACAGTGTCTGCCTATCCAACACTGATGGTTCCCATTATCGTTATTGCCACCATGAACCATCTGAAATTATCTATCATTCTCTTAATCATGTCGATCGTGTTAGCCATTATGCAGGATATTGCTACGTTAATAGTTTCTAGAAGATTCGGACATCATTATAGTTTGAGAGAATATATTTCGGTGCTTTTATTTCTTCCGATTGAAGTCATATTCTATCGAGTGACAGGATTACTTTTTGTTACGATTGGAACCATCCTCTATTTCTTTGATAAAGATGGATGGAACCGTTCAGAGCGGATTGGACAGCCAATTATGCTTGATATGGGGGTAAAAGCAGGCGTTAAAGATACACTCGGGGGGTAATGAAATGAAAAAATACACCATCTCCAATCTCTTGTTTACCGTTTTTTTCTTAGCTATTTTCAGCCCTCTTTGTTATTTACTTTACGATTATGTTCTCAATTTCGCTCTGCCGCCTGTGGCAGCCAAACAGTCATTACGTGATATGAACACAGATCCGATCTCTGTTAATCGTGATTTTCCTATTGTCGAGGAGTATGCCGACAAAGTGCCCGTCCTCATGTATCACCAAGTTATTCCGGAGAGTCAATTAAAAAAACACCATTTTACTGAAGATGGTGATATCAATGAAATGGTTGTGACGCTTGAGGAGTTTACCAAGCAAATGAACTATTTGAAGGAGGAAAATTATACGGTTTTATCGTTAAAAGAGTTTGAAGGGTTTATGACGAACCAGAAAAAGGTACCAGCCAAAAGTGTCCTGATTACATTTGATGATGGTTTTAAAAATGTGTTTGAATTTGCGTATCCTGTTTTGAAAAAGCATGATTATTATGCTGTGAGTTTAATCATTACTGGACTCATTACAGATAGAACCGTTGATTATGATTCTGCCTTTCTCCAATATGCCAGTCTTGATGAACTGAAGGAAGCAAGTGATGTCTTTGATTATGGAAACCATACACACTCCTTCCACCATAGGAATGATGAGGGAGTGTCCTACTTAGAAGCCTATGATATGGTGGACGTTAAAGAGAATCTTACCAAAGCGAATGAATGGGTAGGTCACTCAGAGGCTTTTGCAGCACCATATGGAGAGTATAATACTGCGACATTAGATATTTTAAAAGAACTGAATATTAAAATGGGGTTTACTGTTGAGCCAGGTTATGCGAATCCATCTCAGCACATCCTGGAGATTCCTCGGTTTGCCATCTATCCATTTTATACGGTGGAGGATTTTGGATATATTCTTGGGGGACATGGGGACGGTTCTCACGGTTTTATTCGATGATGATAGAAGAAAGAGATGGAAATCCCATAAGGGGTTTCTTTAGGCGGAGAATTTCCGGCTATTGTAGATAAAGGAACCTTAAGAAGCCGATATAAGCGGAAATATTTCCGGTTAACTGCTTTAAATACGACAAAATCCAATGATTTGGAAACCTTAAGCGGAAAAACTCCGCTTATTATGAAGGAAATATGGGGATTTCCCAATTTAAACGGAAATTCTCCGCTTATTTTCCAAACACAGTAAGATCAACATTCAGCTTTAACACAGCCTTAAAATAAAAAGACCAGAAGAACCGTCCCCATTGAACACATTCGTATTCAAATTTAATTTTCTCCACCAATCAGTCCCTCTTGCCACATTTGATAAATGTAAAGGCAGATAGCGATTGTTGTCATGATTAGAATCCCTTCAATAGGCGATAAGTTTCCTGCACCAGTTGTAATTTTGAGTTTTTTCCATAAAGCCCTGAAACCAAAGGAATAGATACTATCTACTATCAAATTAACAAGGATATAAACCCAAAATCTCCGAAAGGTAAAATAAAAGATCCATATGGTCCCAACCAAAAAAACACCATAAACAGTATGGATTTGTGCGATTTTATCCCAAGAAAAAAGAGTTTCTTTATATTTCCACCAATCATACGTCCAAGCAACTTGGTACATTATTGTATTTATCACCGTTGCAAATAAAGCAACAGGCATATATCTTCGGAGAGCAGAGTTGTTCAAAAAGAATAAGGAAAGCCAGGGTAATAAAAAGAAAGACCATAAAACGAGTTTTATCATATAAATTCTCCTCTAATTCAGCTTGTTCTAGTCTTTTCAAAATTCCCTTTAACGATCCATTTTATTCAATTATTGAACATCGCAATCTTGTCTGGTTTTTGGGGCCAGACCAAAAAAGCCGATTGAAGCGTATCAATCAGCTTTGTTCCTTAATTCAATTCTAACTGAGTTTTTAGCTCAGTCTGGATCCGTTGTTTTTCTTCTGGTGAAACCAGCCCATAATAAATGCCATCAATTTTTGTACCTTGGGACTTGATTTCTATCTGCTGGATGTTGTTAACGACGCTCTTATAGTTTTTTTGGATATCCATCATCTGGTCAAAGGTAAGATTTGTTTTTATATTGCTCCCAAGAGCAGAAAATATAGTTGAAAAGTTAGTAAGACTGGATAAACTTGCTCCTTCTTTTATTACAGCTTGAATAATTTGGCGTTGCCTCGTTTGGCGCCCGAGGTCACCTCGTGGATCTTCATATCTCATTCTGGTGTAACTCAATGCTTCTTCCCCATTTAACGTGATTTCACCAATCGGAAATTTGAAATCACCGACAGAAAAATCTAAGTCATTTTGGACCGTTACCCCACCAACTGCATCGACGATATCCTCGAAACCTTCCATATTAATTTGCACGTAATAATCTATCGGAATATCAAGGAAATTTTCAACGGTATCCATGGCCATGGGAACCTCCCCAAAGGCGTAGGCATGGTTAATTTTATCTTCAAACCCTTTTCCGATGATTTCTGTTCGTGTGTCACGTGGTATGCTAAGCATTTTTACAGAGTTGTTGTTTGGATTGACCGATAGCACGATGATTGTGTCCGAGCGGCCGCGATCTCCCTCTCTTTGGTCCACGCCCATCAATAACACGGAAAACGGATCTTTCTGTTCCAATACCACCGGTTCAAGACGTTTCACTGAGATTTCACGTTGAAGCGGGGCATGCATTGTTTGAACAGCAGAGGTTAATGACCTATATACTGTAAACCCATAGACTCCTCCAGCTACGAGCAAAAGAAGCAATGTAATGCCGGTTACCTTTAACCACTTGCGTTTCTTTTCCGCCCGCATTAGCAAATTCCTCCAATTCTGTAAAAACTCATCTATAGAATACCAGATAAAAGGAAAAGTGAATAGATAGATAGTAAATAAAATTGAGCAGATAGTCCTCATTCATTAGTAGGATAGCTACAATTTGTATCAGCGAAATCAGGTCGTGTATCAGCAAAACTGCTAATCTATCGGCGGTTGCCAGCCCCAAGTAACGAAGGTTTTTAAAACAAAAAATGTTTTAGTTTTTTAGCATATAACACCTTTTTATCCGATTGTGTACTAGGCTCTATTAATACCGGCGCCTGTCACTCCTAGATATTTATCGAAGAAGCCTTCTCCACTAGAAGTTAAAATTCAAAAAAGTATAATTAATTCAGAAAATTTGAAATAGACATATTGCTTAGCAGAAAAATCTATGATATATTTATGGTGCATTATAAAGAACTGGGTTTACCATAGTAAACCGGTTTTATTTTTACTCAGTATACTAAACTTAGTTTACTATAATAAACCAACAATAATGAAGGGTTATGATGACATGGACAAGAAGTACTGGGCTCCCGCAATTGAGAGAGCAGACAAAATTATTGATATTATTGCCCATCATCCTGCCGAATATCGGTTAATTGATTTTTCGCATGAATTAAGCATTAATAAAAGCTCATTGTTTTCGCTGCTGAATACGTTAGAGGTATTAAATTGGGTGAAAAAGGAGAAGGACGGCACTTATTCCCTCGGGATAAAATTGGGAACGCTTACTCCGTATTACTTTAAGCAATTTGATATTATAAACACCTTTAATTTGGCAGCGCTTTCTACCGTTGAAAAGCTTAATGAAACGATTCAGCTATCGATCCTTGATGGTTCAGAAATTGTGTATTTAAGCAAAAAAGAAAGCTCGTCACCAATAAGGGTCTCCACCGATCCAGGAATGAGGTTTCCTGCACATGCCACGGCAATGGGAAAGGTGCAGCTATCGCAATATACTTACGATGAATTAAAAACCCTTTATCCCGAGTGTTCCTTAAAGCCAAAAACGAAGTATACGGTGAGCAATATCGAAAATCTATGGGAGCAGATTTTAAGTATTAGAGAAAATGGCTTTGTAGCGGAATGCCAGGAAGCGGTAGAGGACTTTAATTGTATCGCAGCCCCGGTTACCAATCATGAAAATAGGATTATTGCCGCAGTCAGTGTAACGATGCTCACTTCAAAGTGGGAGGAAAAAAGGGACATGGCTCAGGTGGAAATCTTGGACTTAGCTAAAAGAATATCATTGATGGCTGGTTTCACAGCTCCAATAAAAAGTTGAAGGAAGGAATCCAAATGAGACTAAAAAACAAGGTGGTTTTAATTACCGGTGCCGGCTCTGGAATTGGTAAATCAACTTCGTTGTTATTTGCCAGTGAAGGTGCTTATGTCATCGTCAATGATTTAAACTCTGAGGCTGGAAATCAGACCTTAAACGAGATTCTCGAAAAAGGGGGGCAAGGAACCTTTATCCAGGCAGATGTCACGAATGCGCAAGAAGTAGAACGAATGATGGGCCAGGCTATAAAAGAAAATGGCAGGATTGATGTTCTATTTAATAACGCAGGAATTTCTGGGGTTGGGTCGGTACACGAAACGAGTGAAGACTTGTGGGACAAGGTGGTCAACGTCAATATTAAAGGCGTCTTCTTGCCTTGTAAGTATGTACTCCCATACATGATGGAGCAACAGGGAGGCAGTATTATCAATATGTCTTCTTGTATCGCAGAAATTGGCCTTGCCCGTCGCGCATCATACTCAGCAACAAAAGGAGCTATCCTTTCCTTAACCAAATCAATGCAAGTTGATTATGCCCCATACAACATCAGAGTTAACGCACTTTTACCGGGGACCATCCTCACTCCATTTGTAGAACAATACTTAAGAGACTCCTATGAAGATTATGAAGAAGGATTAAACAGCATTAGAAATCGACAGTTAAGCGGTGACCTGGGACGGCCAGAGGATGTGGCAAAAGCAGCCCTTTTTCTAGCCTCCGATGATTCCAATTTTATGATGGGTTCCCCGCTCTATATCGATGGCGGCGTGACATTTGGAAAAATGGCTTAAAAACGAAAAATGAAAGGGGCTTAATTGATGAAACTTGTAAACTTTAAACGGAAATCCGAGGACAAATTCAAATTTGGTGTAAAAACAGAAGCAGGGGTCTTAGACATTGAAAGGGCCATAGAAGCAGCGGATGAGCCTTCTGTCATTCCGCTTTCATTCGAAGCATGGCTCCAGGCTGATGAAGTCTCGAAGGAATTTTTCGAATCTTTTGTAAATGAAAACCGAAACAACAGCAGTCTGCATATTCAAGAGAATGAAATTGAATATGGTCCATGTGTACCGAAAAGTGCAAAAATCATTTGTGTGGGCTTAAACTATCAAAAGCATGCAAAAGAATCCAATATGGAGGCGCCAAAAACACCGGTACTTTTTAATAAATACAGTAATTCACTTGCTGGTCATGGGGAGGATGTGGAACTTCCAGCGGACTCCAAGCAAATCGACTTTGAAGCAGAACTTGGGATTGTGATTGGGAAAAAGGCTAAAGCTGTTTCAAAAGAAAATGCTTTGGATTACGCAGCAGGATATTGTAATGTCAATGATTTATCTGCCAGGGACCTTCAATTCCGTACGAATCAATGGCTGCTTGGAAAAGCTCTTGATGGTTTTTGTCCAGTCGGGCCCTATCTTGTGACGGCAGATGAAGTCGGCAGCCCAAACAATCTCAAGATTGAAACGATTGTAAACGGTAAAGTTAGACAGTCATCCAACACTTCCGACATGATTTTTTACTGCGATGAAATTATCAGCTATATCTCTCAATATATTACGTTGGAGCCGGGTGACCTGATATTAACAGGAACACCTGAGGGAGTCATCTTTGGTCTTCCTAAGAACGAGCAGGATTGGCTGACTGACGGTGACAAAGTAACGATTCGAATTGAGAAGCTTGGAAAATTAACGAATCAGTTAACAGCTGCAAAAAACAGTGAAGCAAAATTTTCCGCAGCTAGTCAGAATGCGTAATTATTTTCAAATGTATGCAGGGGATTAAAAAAATAATATCTTGGGGGGAAAAACGTGAAAAATAAAGGGGCAGCAATATTTTTAGCATTATGTTTGTGTATTTCTATGTTACTCGTTGGATGTGGTAAATCGGAAGGCGCATCAGGGAAGAAGGATGTTTACACCATTAAAATTGGTTATGAAAATCAGCCCGGTGAGCCGGTAGATTTAGCGGCACAGGAGTGGAAAAAGCTAGCTGAAGAAAAAAGCAACGGGAAAATTAAAATCGAGCTTTATCCAAGTTCACAGCTTGGTTCAAAGCAGGATGCCATTGAACAGATGAAAACAGGTGCCAATATTATTCATATTGCTGATGCCAGCTTTTTAATGGATTATGTTCCAGACATTGGTATCCTCTCTGCTCCCTATTTATCTGAGAACTATGAGGACTTGTTTAAAGTAACTGACAGCGATTGGTTTAAAGGGTTAGAAAAAGACCTGCAAAGTCAAGGGCTGCATATTGTTTCAACCAAGTGGATTTATGGTGACCGTCACCTAATTACTACGAAAGAAGTAAAGGAACCAAAGGATTTAAAAGGACTTAAAGTTCGTGTCCCAAGTAATCCGTTATCCATAAAAATAATGGAGAAAATGGGAGCAACCGCTACACCGCTGCCGCTTGGTGAAGTATACCCATCGATTGCGCAAGGTGTCATTGACGGGATGGAAAACCCGCTTCCTGTTATCCAAGGATCAAAAGTTTATGAGAAAGCTAAATTCTTATCTGTAACGGGTCATACCAATATGATTATTCAGTGGATTTCTGGTCAGTCTTATATGGAAAGCCTTCCGGAAGATGTCATGAAAGTGTTAAAGGAAACTGGTGACGAGGCCGGAAAGTTTATGGAAGAGAAAGTAAAAGAATCAGAGGAATCCGTGCTGAAGGATTTAAAGGATGCTGGGGTTACAGTAGTCGAGCCAGATAAAAAGGCGTTTAAAGAAGCGACGAAGTCCGTTTATGAAGAAATGGACGAATGGAGCCCAGGATTGTACGACAAAGTTCAAAAGATATTGAAGCAGTAGGGATAATTGGGGATGTGAAGGATGCTCATCCCCATTAAAAAAGGGGTGAATGATTCGATGTTAAAGCAGTTGGGACGCGGGATAGCCAATCTTGATAACATATTTGCTTCTATTTCGCTCATTTTGATCATTAGCGTATCGGTAATAGGGGTATTTATGAGATTCATAGTAGGAGAGCCTCTAACTTGGACTGAAGAAATGACCCTAGCGTTATTCGTATGGTTCACTTTTCTTGGAGCAAGCGTCGTTGAAAAAGAGAACGGACATGTTGGTATTGATTATTTTGTAGAAAAGCTAAATCCCTCTTTCAAAAGGTTTGCTTTATTAGGAAAAGAATTGATCGTTGGTTTTATTAATATTTTTGTTTTTGTTTTCTTAGGAAGTCAATTAACCGCACAAGCCGCATCACGTCTGACACCCGTTCTAAGAATTAGTTACATATATATTGATATTGCGGTGGTCTTGGGCGGGCTTTTTGCCGCCACTCATATTATTTTGCGAATCCGAAAAATCCTGAAAAAAACCCAAGCCCTTCATACAGTCCGTAAAATAGAAGATTACCAAACTACAACACAAGAGGAGGCGAAAATATGACAGTAGCGGTTGCTTCGGTATCCTTATTAGTCCTATTTTTAATCGGTATTCCCGTTGCCTTTGCAATTATAGGAAGCTGCTTAATCTATTTCTTACTTTCCATGCAAGTAGAACCCATGCTGCTCGTGCAGCGAATGATTGCAGGGATCGAATCCGTTCCCCTTCTTGCCATCCCCTTTTTCGTGGTCGCTGGCGTTTTAATGAACTATACAGGGATTACCCGCAGAATTGCCAACTTTGCTGAAGTAATAACCGGACATCTACCTGGTGGATTGGCTCAAGTAAGTATTGTCCTGAGTACCATCATGGGAGGTTTGTCAGGATCTGGTTTGGCAGATGCGGCGATGCAGGCAAAAATGATGCATCCGCAGATGGTGAAGAAGGGGTACGCCCCAGGTTTCTCGGCCTCTGTGATCGGAGCATCGTCTCTTATCACACCATTAATTCCGCCGGGTATCGGAATGATATTATATGGGTATATCGGAAATGTTTCCATCGGGAAGCTTTTCATGGCGGGAATTGTACCAGGCTTGATGACATGCCTTTTAATGATGATGGCCGTTCATTTCGTATCGAAAAAAAGAGGCTATCTTCCATCAAGAGAAAAAATGGCTCGTCCTAAAGAAGTGTTCACTGCATCAAAGAATGCCATTCTCGCCCTATTATTGCCGGTTATCATCATCGGGGGAATTCGCATTGGTGTTTTTACCCCTACTGAAGCGGGAGCCGTTGCCATTGTTTATGCCTTATTAATCGGATTTTTGTTTTATCGTGAAATGAAGCTGTCTCATTTAAAAGAGGCACTTAAAGAATCTGTAACAACATCTGCATCCATTTTAATCATCATTGCTGCGGGCTCGGCGTTTGGCTGGATCTTAACGTGGGAACGAATCCCGCATGTAGCCACTCAATATGTAACCGACCTAGTAAGTACACCCATTGCTTTCCTATTAATCTTAAATCTTTTCTTATTAATTCTAGGGATGTTTATTGAAGGAAATGTGGCCATCGTCATTTTAACTCCTTTGCTTATCCCTATGGGTCAGGCCTACGGCATCGATCCCGTACATCTAGGAATGGTTTTCCTATTCAATATTGGAATTGGGACCATCACGCCTCCATTAGGAACTGCTATTTTTACCGTTTGTTCTACAGCTAATGTGAAAATAGAGCAGTTTTTAAAAGAAGTTCTTCCGTTTTATGTTGTTCTAATTATTGCTTTATTGCTGATTACATTTATACCAGCCATTTCCTTATGGTTACCTAGTATGATGATGTAAAAATTTCACCCCTTAAAAAATGAATAGAAAAGGAGATATCATGATGCGGGTTATTCGATATCAAGATGATAATGGCTCAACCGTTTTAGCTGCACTAACCGATCAATCAGAGGTATATAACCTCCTATATAAGGACTTTTTGGAATTAGTAGAATATGCCAAGGATAAAAATCAAAGTCCTTCCTCGCTCATTAAGGAAGTGATTAAAAATCAGCTGCCAGAAAAGATAAGGCTTGAGGAGCTTTCCTTGCTTGCACCCATTGAAGCGCCCGAAGTATGGGCTGCTGGGGTAACCTATGAAAAGAGTAAAGAAGCACGAAATTATGAAGCAACCGGCGGAAAATTAGATGCAACAACCTTTTATGACAAGGTGTACGATGCGGAACGCCCAGAGCTTTTTATAAAATCTACTGCTGCTAGATTAGTAGGTCCGAACACAGATGTATTTATTCGAAGTGATTCGAATTGGCAGATCCCTGAACCGGAACTGGGACTTGTCATCAATCGTAATGGCGAAATTTTGGCCTACACGATTGGAAATGATATGAGCTCTCGGGATATTGAAGGGGAAAATCCACTCTATCTCCCACAGGCGAAGATTTGGAAGAATTCCTGCTCAATTGGGCCGGCATTGCTCCTGACTGATACCGTTGAAGATCCCTATAATCTCGATATCATTTGCAGGATTTATCGGAATGGAGAACAGGTAGTGGAGGGGTACGCCAACACGAAACAATTAAAAAGGAAATATGATGAATTAATTTCGTTCCTTTTAAGAGATAATGTTGTTTTTGATGGAACTGTTCTTTTAACGGGAACCTGTATTGTGCCGCCGAATGAATTTACGCTCGAGGATGGAGATTTCATTGAAATTGAAATTCCGGAAATTGGTGTATTAAGAAATCCGGTGAAAGCACCGGTAAAGACTTTAGCAGAGGAGGCTTTGCCAAATGGATCAAAATTATAAAGCAGTCATGATTAAGCCGAACGATAATGTCGCAACAGCCCTTGAATTTATTCCGGCTAATGTCGTTGTTACGCTTGAATCCCAGGATAAGAAGGTATCGGTCAAGCTGCTAAAAGATATCGAGTTTGGTCATAAATTTGCGTTAACTTTGATTCCAAAAGAGACGAATATTTTAAAATACGGCGAAGTGATTGGAAGAGCTGTAAAGGTTATTGAACCGGGAGAGCATGTTCATATTCATAATATCGAAGGTGTAAGAGGAAGAGGTGATCAGGTTGGAACTAACCAACAATCAATTTTGGGGATATAGAAGAGCGGATGGAAGAGTAGGAGTACGTAATCATGTGTTAATTTTACCAACGATCACATGTGCGACCCAAGTAGCTAGACAAATTACGGAGTTGGTCCATGGAACGGTATCGTTTATTCATCAGCATGGATGTGCCCAAGTCGGAATTGACTATGAGCAAACCTTCCGTACCTATGTAGGAATGGGGGCAAATCCGAATGTATATGGAGTTGTGGTTTTAGGATTAGGCTGTGAAACCCACCAAGCCAGAAGTGTAGCGGGTGAACTAAAAAAATACAATAAACCGGTAGAAGTTGTATCGATTCAGGATGAGGGCGGCACATTGTCGGCGATTGCAGAAGGAGCAAGAATCGCTGCAAGAATGGTCCAAGAGGCTTCCGCTCAAACAAGAGAGATCTGTGACATTAGTGAATTAATTATTGGAACTGAATGCGGCGGGTCTGATGCCTGCTCAGGTTTATCAGCAAACCCTGCGGTTGGATATGTCAGTGATATGATTATTGACCGCGGTGCGACTGCTATTTTAGCAGAAACAACTGAGCTAATCGGGGCCGAGCACCTACTCGCTGAGCGGGCTGTCGATGATAAGATTGCCAAAAAGGCTTATCAAATCATTCAGGCAATGGAAAACCGCTCACTGCAAATGGGCGTCGACATCCGCACCGGAAACCCAAGCCCTGGAAACAAAAAGGGCGGGCTCAGCACCCTTGAGGAAAAATCATTGGGGGCTGCCGCTAAAGCGGGAACGAGACCGCTGCAGGAGATTATTGATTATGCTGAGGAGCCTACGAAAAAAGGGCTTGTTTGGATGGATACACCTGGACATGACATTGAACAGTTAACTGGAATGGTTGCCGGCGGTGCGCAGGTTGTCTTATTCACGACTGGAAGGGGAACTCCGACAGGATCGCCGATTGCCCCTGCTATTAAAATATCAACGAATAGCGGCATTTTTGAAAGAATGTCAGAGAATATTGATTTAAATGCCGGGACCATTATTGAAGGGAAGGAATCGATTGATGCAGTAGGTCATCGAATTTTTGATGAAATCGTGAAGGTTTCTTCTGGCAAATTAACAAAGGCTGAAATATTAAAACAGCACGATTTTGGGATTTGGAGAATTGGTCCTACTTTTTAAAAGGGAAGGGAGATGGTTGGCTGTATGCAAACGATAAATAAGGAAAAGGCTTATAAAAATTTCATTGCTAACGAGTGGGTTGAATCTTCTGCACAGGAAGTTATCGAGAGTATAAACCCGGCAAACAAAGAAGAGATTGTCGGTTATGTGCAAAAATCAACAATTGAGGATTTGAACAAAGCTGTTGAAGCGGCTCATCGTGCGAAAAAGGCCTGGCGCAAGCTTGGTCAGTCGGCAAGAGGACAGCTTCTGTTTAAGGCAGCCAATATTCTTGAAGAAAATCTTGATGATATTGCCGAAACGATGACAAGAGAAATGGGTAAAACACTTCCGGAAGCGAAAGGTGAAACGGCCAGAGGGGTCGCCATTCTTCGCTATTATGCAGGAGAAGGCCTGCGTAAAGATGGAGATGTGATTCCGTCTTCTGATAAGGATGCATTGTTGTTTACCAAACGGGTGCCTCTTGGGGTTGTTGGAGTCATTACTCCGTGGAATTTCCCAGTTGCCATCCCTATTTGGAAAATTGCCCCTGCCCTTGTTTACGGAAATACCATTGTGCTGAAGCCTGCTTCGGAAGCCGCAGTGACAGCAGCTAAGGTTGTCGATTGCTTTGTAAAGGCCGGCTTCCCTGAAGGTGTATTGAACTTTATCACCGGATCAGGCTCTGTTATCGGACAGGGATTAATTGATCATCCATTATTAAATGCCATTACCTTTACAGGATCTGAAGGTGTTGGTAAAACGGTAGGAACATCAGCGGCCGATCGAGGTATCAAATTCCAATTGGAAATGGGCGGCAAGAATCCTGTGATTGTTGCGGCGGACGCCAATCTCGACCAGGCTGTTGAAGCGGTTATCAGCGGGGCCTTCCGTTCCACAGGACAAAAGTGTACAGCCTCAAGCAGAGTGATTGTAGAAGAAGCTGTATATGAAGAATTTAAGGAGAAATTGATCGCTGAAACGAAAAAAATTACAGTGGGCAATGGTTTGGCGGATGGTGTATGGATGGGTCCATGTGCCAGTGAAAGCCAGTTAAATACAGTCATTGGATATATTGAAAAAGGAAAAGAGGAAGGAGCTTCCTTGATCTTAGGCGGTATTGTCTTGGATGAAGGGGAGTGGAAAAATGGATTTTACATTACTCCAGCTATCTTTGAAAATGTGAATTCACAAATGGCGATTGCTCAAGAAGAAATTTTTGGACCTGTTATTGCTTTAATTAAAGCGGGTTCAATAGAAGAAGCTATTGAGATTGCCAATGATACAAAATATGGACTAAGTGCTTCTATATTTACTACCAACATTAATTCTTTATTACGTTTTATGGATGACATGGAAGCGGGTCTTGTAAGAATTAATGCAGAAAGTGCTGGTGTAGAGCTTCAGGCACCATTTGGCGGAATGAAAGCATCCAGCACAGGATCTAGGGAGCAGGGAGAAGCAGCTAAAGAGTTTTTTACGGCTATAAAGACGGTGTTTGTGAAAGGAACTTAGTCGGCCACGGGGTTTCCAGGGAGACGGTTCTTGTGGTCATCACTAAAAAACAAAAATCTATGAAGACTGTTCCCATTGAACAGATGAAAAAAAGCCACTGTTTCAGAATTTTTGTATACAGTGGCTTTTTTATGATTATTTAGACTTCTTATTTAATCGTTGCATAAATTTTTTCTGTTTTAGCAAAGCACTTGTCCACATACATTCACGACAAATGGATGGAGTTATCTGGATTAATCATTATCCTTCTTGTACTATAATAATATGCTTTACTGACAACTAAGAATCAGGAGGAAACGTTTTGTATAAATTAGTAGCAATCGATATCGATGGAACGCTGATGAATGATCGAAAGGAAATTACAAGGGAAGTAAATGACGCCATTCAAGCTGCAAAAGCTAAAGGAGTGAAGGTGGTAATTTGTACGGGGAGGCCAATTGTTGGTGTCCAATCGATTATTGAGGAATTGAAATTAAATGACGAAGAGGACTATGTGATTACCTTTAATGGTGCTCTTGTGCAAAATACATACTCCAAGGATGTCGAATCCCAAATTACCTTAACTTATGAAAACTTAAAAGAACTACACGATTTAAGTCTAAAGCTCCATTCACCGCTCCATTTCTTTGACACAGAAAATCTTTATACCCCTAATCGAGAGATAAGCCGATACACCATTCATGAAGCCCATATCAATCAAATTTCTCTCCATTATCGGCCAATTGATGAAGTACCAAAGGACATGCTGATTCCGAAAGTTATGTTTATTGATGAGCCGGAACGTTTGAATACGATCATTGCAAACATACCTGAATCGTTTTGGGATAAATATACGTTCGTTAAAAGTACTCCGTTCTTTTTAGAAATCCTTGACCCAAGTGTCAGCAAAGGAAATGCAGTAAGACTTCTCGCCGAAAAACTTTCGATTAAGCAGGAAGAGGTCATCTGTATCGGGGATGGCGAAAATGATCTAAGTATGATTGAGTATGCTGGCTGTGGAGTGGCCATGGACAATGCTGTATCTGTCGTAAAAGAAGCGGCTCAGTTCCATACATTATCCAATAATGAAAATGGGGTTGCCTATGCGATTGAAAAATTAGTACTGGGGTCAGAGCACCAGTGAGCTGAAGCTTAACGGTGTAAAGTATGACAAAAGGTGGAGGGCAAGTTCCTTCCGCCTTTTCAACTATCAGTTTGTAAGATTTTTTACAGTAAATGAACAAGGCGTTTCAAACCTACCAGCTCTTTCTTCTAGAACTCCTGCTTCCACTCGCTAACTTTATCTCTACATGGTTATTTAACTTCTAAAATTCCGTGCCGCACTACAACTAATTTCAAAATGATAGTTACTGCTAAGTGATTAAGATAGGAATCTATACTGCTTTCTAAAAAGTGCTGTATTTATGAAATAAAGTGAAATTTATTGAAAATGTTAAGTGGAATCTATTCTATTTTACAAATAAATGACATTTTTTAGTATAAAGATTAAATTTTATGAAAAAAGATGAAAAAAGATGAAAAAATTTATTGAATCTTTGGAATCATGATGGTAAAGTATTAATCAGAAAGCGGTTTCTAAATTCAAGTTTTGGAGTGGTTATCAATGAAGTTAGCAACAAGGATAAATTCAGTTCTCCCAACTGTCAATGGTGATATTTTACAAGCAATTGATTTGGTTTCGAAAGTTGATGGAATCACTTCTGTTGACCTTAACTTTCCGGAGCACTTTGAACAGTATACTGTCTCTGAAGTTTCTAACAAGTTGCAAGATACTGGGTTAGAAGTTAATGGACTGGCTCTAAGATTTCGGAAACATTTTATTAATGGAGAATTAGGGAATAGCAATATTGAGATTGCAGAAGACGCATTAAAGTTATGTTATCAAGCAGTCGATGCTTGTAGAGAACTAAATGGTAAAGTCATCACACTTTGGTTAGGATATGATGGTTTTGACTATCCATTCCAAATTGACTACCCAAAGGTTTGGAGTCAAGTGAAAGGTTTTATCAGAAAAGTTGCAGATTATGCTCCTGATTTAAAGATTAGTATTGAATATAAGCCTTATCAAGAAAGATCTTATGCATTCATTGATAGTATCGGTCTTACCATGTTAATGGTTAATGAGATTGATAGAGAAAATGTAGGGGTAACAGTTGATTATTGTCATATGTTAATGAAAAGAGAAAATCCAGCATATGGGTTAAGTATTGTAACAGAGAGAAATAAGTTATTCGGCGTACATATTAATGATGGGTATGGTCAACACGATGATGGCCTAATGGTTGGAACGGTTTCGTTCATGCAAACATTGGAATTTATGTATTACCTTAAGAAAGGTAATTATGAAAGCGCTATTTACTTTGATACATTTCCGGTAAGAGAAGAACCGTTAGCAGAAATTCAACAAAATGTCGAAATGATTCATGAGATTAATAGATTGATCGATTCTGTAGGATTGAGTCATATAGAGAATGTTATTAGTAAAAATAGTGCAATAGAAGCAAGACAACTTTTTATGAAATTCTTGCAAAGTGTAAGCTCAACCGTAACAACAAAATAATAATAGTAGAATATAGGAGGGTTATTGGATATGAATAAAAAAATATTTCTTGCATCAATGGTCTCAATCTCTTTACTGTTAGGTGCGTGTAGCGCTAACAGCAGCAATAATGGGACAAGTGGCGGCGGAACAAAAGAAAATACAGGATTTAATCCTGATACAGAAGATGGTAAACTCTATTCAGAAATTAGGGATGAGCTAGGTGCAGTACCAAAAGTTTCCGATGAATTGAACCTTGGCGGTGTAGCAAAAGCTTTTGAAAATGAATACTGGAGAACACTAAAGGAAGGCATGGAAATAGGTGCCGATAAATTCAATAGCAAGGGTTACAATATTAACGCTGATGTCAAATCTCCACAAGGGGAAGCAGATGAAGAAGGGCAATTGTCTATCGTTAGAGATATGATTAATAAAAAATATTCAGGATTATTGTTATCACCAATCTCTGATAGTAATCTTGTTCCTGGGGTAGAAGAGGCAGTAGAAGATGATATTCCCGTTATTAACGTAAATGATGGTATTATTGCGGAAGCGCCTCACTTTGTTGGGCCAAAAGCGATAGAAAATGGCGAAAAAGTAGCTGAGTGGGTTTCCGAAAAAATTGATGGAAAAGGAAAGGTTGCTATTGTTGTAGGTATGCCTAAAGCCTTTGCAGCACGACAACGTACACTAGGTTTTGAATCTTGGATCAAAGACAACGCACCAGGAATTGAAATTGTTGAAAAACAAAATGCCGACTGGGATCGCGAAAAGGCAAAGAATACAGCAGAAACTTGGATCAAAAAACATCCTGACTTAAAAGCTATTTTTGCTAACAATGACACAATGGCATTAGGTGTACAGGAAGCTGTAAATGCATCTGGAAAAGATATTCTTGTTATGGGTGTGGATGGAATTGGTGAAGCCTATGATTCCATTCGTAAGGGTGAGCTTGACGCTACCATTGATTCCTTCCCTAAATATAAAGGACAAATTGCAGTCGAAATGATGATTAGAAAAATCGGTGGTCAAGAATTACCTAGAGTTATTTGGACACCGCAGGCATTAATCGATTCGACAAATGTAGATACACCAGCTGAAGAGATTATTGGCTGGACTGAACCTGAACTAGCTCAATAAAATTTGATTAAAATAACTATAGTCGAATCTATTGAAGATTCGGCTATAGTAATAAAAAGGGGAATTTTATAGTGAAAGACCAAATGGAAAAGATCATAAAATTTCATAATGTTTCTAAGGTATTCCCAGGTGTAAAGGCATTAAATAGTGTGAGTTTTGATATACAAAAAGGAGAAATTCATGCCCTTTTGGGAGAAAATGGTGCTGGTAAATCAACCTTATTAAATATCCTTCATGGTGTACTTACAGAATATGATGGGGAAGTACATTTAAATAATGAGATGGTAAAATTTAAAAATGCAAATGATGCGATCCATCACGGAATTTCTAAGGTACATCAAGAGGTAAGTTTAATACCAGAACTTTCGGTTGGTCAAAATATCGTATTGGGGTACGAACCCAAAAAAGGAATGTTAATAGACAGTAAATCCATTCATGAAAAGGCAAACGAAATTCTATCAAAATTAAGATGTAATTTTAAAAGTGAAGATAGGGCAGGCTCATTGAGTACAGGGGAAATGCAAATGGTTGCGATTGCAAAGGCGCTGTATCACAATGCTGAAGTGATCTCTTTTGATGAACCTACAGCTTCCTTGTCAAAATCTGAAACGGACTCCCTGTTTGAAATCATTAATGAATTAAAACAGAATGGGATTACGATTTTATATGTCAGTCATCGATTGGAAGAGATTTTTGAAATTTGCGACCGAGCAACTGTCCTTCGTGATGGGACTTTTATTGAATCCTTTTATGTTAAAGATGTAAGTAAAGAGCAATTAATCAGGAAAATGGTTGGTCGGGATGTTTCCTCTTTTGCTGTCAGAAATAAAAAAGGTATGATCGGTGAAGAGACTGTGTTAGAGGTTAAAGGATTAACGATTAATAATGTTTATGAAGACATTTCATTTCATTTAAAAAAGGGAGAGATACTGGGCTTTTTTGGACTAGTAGGCTCGAAAAGAACCGATGTTATCCGCACCATCTTTGGTGCAGAAAAGAAAACAAATGGTACCATCCTGCTTAATGGCAAAGAAGTTGAAATAAAGTCTTCCGG
This sequence comes from Bacillus sp. CZDM1, assembly GCF_055502545.1. Taxonomy (NCBI): domain Bacteria; kingdom Bacillati; phylum Bacillota; class Bacilli; order Caryophanales; family Bacillaceae; genus Bacillus; species Bacillus sp. CZDM1. Next base: position 97,471 of record NZ_JBUESO010000014.1, read on the forward strand.
GCAGGCAGTGAAATTGGGACTTGGACTTGTTCCAGAAAATCGAAAAACGCAAGGATTTCTAAAATTCTTTAATAATGCTGATAATATTGCTTTAACTAAATTAGAAAAATTCACCAGGTTTGGTTTGATTAGCCATAAGAAAAAAACAGAAAATTGTATGACCTATATAGATGAAATCAATTTAAGGCCTGCAAATCCTCACTATTTAACAAATGAACTAAGTGGGGGTAATCAGCAAAAAGTAGTTATTTCCAAATGGCTATCTTCTGATGCAAGCATTCTGTTTTTAGATGAGCCAACTAAGGGTGTCGATGTTGGAGCGAAGGCAGAAATCTATCGTGTAATGGAAGGGCTTTTGGAAAAAGGTAAATCTATCATCATCGTTTCTTCTGAATTACCTGAAATACTTGGCATGTCGGACCGAATTATTGTCATGAGAGAAGGACGAAAAGTAATAGAGTTAAAAAATAAAGGACTTAAGGAAGAAGATGTACTTCAATATGCAATGGGGGTAACCATAGATGAAAGCCAAGTTATTTAGTCGTGAAGCTAGTCTAGTTTTTGCCATTATCTTGATGGTCATTATTTTTTCAGCAATAGAACCCATTTATTTAAGTGGTGGTAATTTACTAGATATTTTTGATCAAACCGTCATTAATGGTTTATTAGCCATAGGTATTACGTATGCGATTATAACTGGAGGAATTGATTTATCGATTGGTTCCATTTTTGCAGTAGTCATTGTTATTACTGGGGACTTATTGGTAAGGGGAATGAATCCCGTTTTAGCTATTACAGTAGGTATGGTGTTAGGTTTTGTACTAGGTGTAATAAATGGACTATTAATCACAAAGTTTAAATTACAACCATTCATTGCCACATTAGGTACCATGAGTGCATATAGAGGTATTGCCTATATCTATACAGGCGGCTGGCCAGTATTGGATATTCCTGATAATTTTAGATCCATGCTTGCAGGAGATGTTGTTAAAGATGTTCCCGTTTCTGTCCTAATATTGATTGCGTTTACAATAGTAAGCCACATTATTTTAAAGTATACTAAATTAGGAACGTATATCTTTGCTATTGGTGGGAATGAAGAAGCAACAAAACTGTCAGGTGTTAATGTTGACCGAACGAAGATTTTAACCTATGCATTATGTGGAGTTGGAGCTGCTTTAGCCGGGATGATCTTGTTAGCGCGTCTAGGTTCTGGTGAACCTGCTACTGGACAAGGCTATGAATTAAATGCGATTGCTGCTGCTGCTATTGGCGGGGCAAGTTTAGCAGGTGGTAAAGGAAATATGATTGCTACCTTACTTGGTGCTATTCTATTGTCAGCATTAAAGGTAGGTTTGGTTGTAGTGGGAGTTGACTCTTTCTGGCAATATATTGCAACAGGTGCCATTATAGTAGTTGCAGCTTATTCTGAAGTAATCCAAGATAAATTTAAAAAACTTCGTGCAGTCAAAAATAAAAATGGAAATCCAAACTATCCAAAAAGTGTAGGGATGTAGGCTTTATGAAAAATAACAAAGTAGCTGTCATTGGCAGCCTTAATTATGACATCGTATTAAAACAGGAAAGATTACCAGAAATTGGTGAAACGATAACGGTTAATGGGGTTTCATTTTGTGGCGGTGGAAAAGGGGCAAACCAAGCCGTTCAATGTTCAAAATTGGGCCTTGAAACCTACATGATTGGTAGTGTAGGTAATGACCATTTTGGTACTGTATTAATTGATTCCTTGAAAAAATATAAGGTAAAAACGGATTATATCGGATTAGCCCAAACGCATACGGGTCTTGGAATCGTTAACTCTTTCCCTGATGGGAGACTTCTTTCTACGATTTCAACAGGAGCCAATTATTCACTAACCGTTGAGGATATTGAGCGGGCAGAGTCGATTATAAAGAAAAGTCAAATTGTTATTTTACAATTAGAAATTCCAAGAGAAGTAGTCGAGTATTCGATAAAATTAGCAAAGAAACATAATTGCTATGTGATCGTAAATGCAGCACCAAGTTACAATCTTTCAGAAGATGTAATGCCGTTAATTGATTGCTTGGTTGTAAATGAAGCAGAAGCAAGTTTTTATGCTAATCATGAAATTTCTACGGTTGAGGGTGCATTACAATCCTGCGATCCTTTATTTAAACAGATTGGAGATCTCTTGATTATCACCTTAGGTGAAAAGGGCAGTATTTTATATGATGGAACAAATACGTTTTGTGTCTCACCTGAAAAGGTAAATGTAGTTGAAACAACTGGTGCTGGGGATTCGTATATCGGTGCAATTGCATATGGTTTGATTAATGGTTTAAGTAAAGATGAAATGGGTAAATTCGCATCGAAAGTTAGCTCTAAGACCGTTACTAAAATTGGCGGCCAGGATGCTATGCCTTATTTAGAGGAAGTTGAATCTAGTTTAGATGTATAGCCCAATGTTAGTTAGGTAGGTTTTGAATATGATTCCTTATGTAAGACGTGAAAAAATAATAGAAGAATTAGAAAACAAGGATCTAATGTATATTGAAGATTTTGTAAAAATCTTTGAAGATGTTTCAGAATCCACTATTCGTAGAGATTTAAAAAATCTAGAAGAAGAAAACCAAATTACTGTCCTTAGAGGCGGAGCTGTTAAACGAAAGGTTAATACATTTGAGTTGCCAGTTGGCACAAAGAAACTCCTGAATATGGATGAAAAAGAACGAATTGCTAAATTCGCAGCCTCTTTTGTTAAGGATGAAGAAGTCATTTATGTTGATTCAGGAACAACCTGTGCGGCAATTGTAAAATATATAAAAGCTAGAGACGTTCGTATTGTCACTTCAAACATTCTAGTTTTATCTGAATTAGACAACCCAAATATTACTGGTTGTATCATAATTGGTGGAGACTTTAATAAAAATTTAGATTCAATCAGTGGCCCTTTATCAGACAACACTCTAAAAAATCTGTATTTTGATAGATCATTTCTAGGAGCAAGTGGCTTTAGCAATGAAATGGGAGTCAATACACCTGACTTCAGAGAAGCTAGTAAAAAAACGATCGTAAATACTAATTCAAAGAAGTGTTATGTATTGGCAGATAGCTCTAAGTATAATAAAAGTACCCTATGTAAGGCATTTGAATTAAATCAATGTATTCTAGTAACGGAGAAAAAAATAAAAGGGCTAGATGGAAAAATACAGTATTACATTGTGGAGTAGAAGTCGGTGATTGGAGCCAATCGGGGACCATGGGGACGGTTCTTGTGGTATGCACTAAACATATAAAAAACCATGAGAACCGTCCCTGCGGTACTTTTATTTCTTCCGATTCCCACTAACAAAGTTTTGGATGTGCTCGAGTTGTTCTTCGTTCGGGATTTCCTTTCGCACCTCGGTAAATGTAGTGACGGCTTTATCAACAGAGCCCTCTTTATCCACGATTTCCCCGATACTAGTTAAATCATCAAAGAATCTCCACATTTCTTCGCGCGTATGCGGATTTTGGTGGAGAGGATAGTATCGCTTCTATCCTCTTTAAGTTTACCGCTAATGCGGCCAGTTTCGATTGTATAGACACACTTAATAGACCATACCCCCTTGCTCGAGATAGACCGTGGAATCTTTTTCAAACGCAAAGCAGGATGAGTGGATAGTAGTTTCATGGTAATAAGAAGGGAGGATTTCTAGCTACTTAGAAACCTCTCTTTTTTGTTCATTACATAGCTTTCCATCATCTATAAAAAACGGTTTAATTTTACCTCCAGGCAAACTGCTAAGAAAAGCCGCCCCTATAAACGCGCTGATCGCACCGGGGATGGTTAGTTTCCATAAAAGGGTGTGGAATTGTTTTTATCATTCGGGCTTACTGTCATTATTTTTTTGCATAGTTAACAGTATTTATCACAAACTAAAAAAAATTCGTGTTAAAAATTGGTTACTTTTACTTCTTAGAGGGGATGCATGTGATGTTTCGCTTTTTAAAAGAAAGATTCTTGCAACAGATGAAGCACGAAGTAAATCAGAAGAAGCAAAATCACGAAAGTCCAAATCAAATCTTTCCTACTCTTATGGAAAATATTGAACAAATTAAAAGGCTGCTGCATTCTCCCAATGATCTTATCATTCGAATCGTTACCATCGGAAATTCCAATCATCGTTGTGCGATTGTTTATATTGATGGCTTAGTTGACAAGGATATTGTAAATACGCAAATTCTTAATAATATTCAGCTTGGTATGGCGCAAGCAAATAAAGAAATTCCAGCCAATGAGAAGGAATTGTTAATCGAACTGGAGAATGAAATCCTCTCAATAGGTGAGCTGAAAAAAGTTCAAAGTCTCGATGCTGTGATGTTTGCTGTTCTTTCGGGAGAAACCGCCATTTTTGTAGAGGGAACAACGGATGTATTACTGATTGGTACGAAGGGTTGGGCAAGCAGAGGAATTGAAGAGCCGGTTTCAGAAGCATTAGTGCGTGGACCAAGAGAAGGGTTTACTGAAAACGTGCGGACAAATACAGTACTGATCCGAAGAAATATTCGCGATCCAAATCTTCATTTTGAAAACTTTCAGGTTGGGAGGCGTTCGAAAAAGGATCTTTTCCTTGTCTATATTGATGGTATTGTTCACCCTGGAATTGTCAAGGAAGTAAAAAAGAGATTGGATTCAATCGATATGGATGATGCACCAGAGTCGGGGTTCATTGAACAATGGATTGAAGACAGTTTTATGTCTCCTTTTCCTCAGATTCTTCATACGGAAAGGCCTGATAAGGCTTGTGCCTCGATTTTAGAAGGAAAAGTCGTCATTATCTTAGATGGAACACCTTTTGTCTTAATCGCACCCGTAACGTTTGTAGCTTTAATTCAATCGCCAGAGGATTATTATGAACGCTGGATGATCGGTTCTCTCATTAGAATATTAAGATATGGTGCAGCTTTTATTTCCTTGTTTCTTCCAGCACTATATATAGCTCTTGTTTCCTTTCATCAGGGAATGATTCCGTCAAAACTGGCATTTTCAATCGCTGCTACACGTGAAGGTGTGCCTTTTCCGGCAGTGGTGGAGGCATTCATGATGGAAGTTACGTTGGAGTTGTTAAGAGAAGCAGGACTACGCTTACCAAAGCCAATTGGTCAGACGATTGGTATTGTAGGCGGTTTGGTTATTGGTGAATCTGCAGTTCAAGCCGGTATTGTCAGTCCTGTCATGGTAATAGTCGTTTCTGTTACTGCGATTGCTTCTTTTGCGGTTCCTTCCTATAGTGCGGGAATTGCATTTCGGATGCTTCGCTTTGTGACCATGCTTACGGCAAGTATTTTCGGTCTTTATGGCATTATTTTAACTTATATTATGATCAATGTTCATCTTGCGAGACTTAAAAGCTTTGGGATTCCTTACACAGCGCCATTTTCACCTAACTTTAAACATGATTTAATGGATTTGGTTATCCGGGCTCCTCTTATCATGTTATCGAGAAGACCTAAATTTATGCAAACGGAAGATGAAAAACGTATGGATACAAAAGGGGAGTAGCTCATGAAATCCTTTGAATATGGTGACGAGGAAATTGGAAAAAAGGAAGTCATATTCCTGGTCGCTAATATGATTATTGGTTTTGGGATTCTTACCCTTCCACGTGCCATTGTAGATGTCACAAAATCAATAGATGGCTGGATATCCATTTGTCTTGGTGCATTCGTTGCACTTATTTTTACCGGAGTGGTTGCAGTATTAATTACAAGATTTCCTAAGAAAAACCTTTTTGACATTTCGAAGTCCATTTTTAATAAGCCTGTTGCATTGGGTATCACCTTTTTATTTGCTCTCTATACGATGCTCTTTGTTAGTTATGAAATGAGGGGCGTCGCGAGCATTGCCAAGCTATATCTGTTTGATGTCACTCCTGTCGAAGTCATTTGTCTCGTTTTTCTGTTAGTGGTTGTATATGGAGTAGCAGGTCCAAGCACTGCGTTATTACGATTAAATATTATGTTTATACCCATCATCCTTTTTATTGTATTAATCTTAATCATTTTTAATATCGGATTTTTTGAAATGGGAAATATCAAGCCTTTTTTTATTACGGGGTGGTTCGATGTCATTAAGGCTTCAAAGGAAACAGTATTCTCTTTCTTAGGCTTTGAGATTTTATTATTTTATAATGTACATATTAATCAACCGAAAAAGACTGTGAAAGCTTCACTAATTGGAATTACCATTGCCTTTCTTTTATATCTGATTGTGTTTTTTACAGTAATTGGTGTGTTTAGCGTAGAAGTTACGGCTAATCTCAATTTCCCAACAGCAGAATTAGCAAAACAAGTGGAAGTACCGGGTGGATTTTTTGAGAGATTTGAATCCTTATTCTTCACGATATGGGTTATGACATTATTCAGTACAGCTGCAATGGCATTTGATGTCACTCTTTTGGCACTTGGTGCAATCTTCAAAAAGATAAAGAGAATAACGTTCATCTTTGTCTTAACACCCATCATTTATATAATCGCGATGACACCTCAGGATTTTAATGAATTTTCAACATTTGGATTATTTATCAGTTATTTAGGTATCGTGTTCAGTATGATTATTCCTTCTCTACTGCTCATTTTCGCAAAAATAAGCGGGGTGAAGGGGAATGTATAAAGGTTTATTATATGTCAGTTTATGTTTGCTTCTAACTGGATGTTGGGATCAGGTTGAGAGTGAAGAACGTGGATATGTGATAGGAGTGGGTATCGATCCTTCAGATCATGACACTTTAGAGGATCGAGATGAGGCAGAGGCGACCGAGGATTCCATTGCTAAAGAGAGATTTAAGGTGACATTTCAATTTGTGGATCCAAGTGCTTTACAAGGTAAAGGGGGAGATTCCAGTCACATTCAAGATCCGTTTCTAAATGTTGCGGCCAGCGGTAATACAATGTTTCAAATTAATCGTAATATATCGAAAAAAATCGCACGATCCCCATATTTCCAGCATATTAAGATGATCATAATCTCAGACGAAGTAGCGAAAAAGGGATATCTTCCTGAGGTATTAGATTTTTACTTGCGAGATCATGAAATGCGACGAGAAACAAAGATCATGATCACTAAGGATACAACCAAGGATATTTTAGAATCAAGAACAAAAGTAGAGAGATTACCTGTTATGTATATTGATTCGATAACAGATAATGCATACAAAAATGGGGAGCTATTACCTCCAGTGAATATTGGAAAGGTCCATAAATATTTACTGGGAATCAACAGCTTCCTCATTCCTTTCATTCAGTCGATTGGTCAAAAAGCAGATTTGTCCGGCTCTGCTATTTTTAAAGGAGATAGTAAAAAAATGATTGGAACCTTAAATGGAATGGAAACAATGGGAGCCAATTTTATTACAGGTGAACTAAAAGGAGGGGTTATTGAAGTTATTATGGATGGTCAATTGGCCGTATTTGAAATTAGTGATGCAAAAAGAAAAATACATGCGAATGTCACCAATAAAGATCAAATAGACTTTACGATTGATGTTGTGGTTGAAGGTAATTGGGGTGAGGGTTTTGGAAATTATCTTATATCTGAACCTAAAACGGTTGCTAAATTGGAAGAAAAAGTGGCGAAAGAAATTGAGAAATTAACAGCAGGAGTGATTGAAAAAACGCAAAAGGAATATAATGCCGATGTTTTAGGATTAGGCTCCTATTTACATCAAGAACACTATGATAGTTGGAAATCCATTAAAAATGATTGGGAGAGTGGTTCACATTATTTTTCAAAAAGTAACATACGCGTTAATGCCAAGATCATTGTACGTAGTATCGGGACGATCATGGAAACCCAAAAATAAAGGAGGTAAACCATGTGGGACTTTATAATAGGAAGACTTCCTTCGAAGCTCATCCTCATAAATGCAGTTTTCTCTTTGTTCATCCCACTAGGAATTTATAAGTTAAATAAAGTGCTCCATAAATTTGGTGATCCCCCATGGAAAAATAATCAAAATCCTAAATAAAATTCTAAGGTTGTGTGGAGGTATATTGTCGGAATTGAATTAATTTCCACTCAAGAAATTGGTTATATAATGAAATTAATAGCTTTGCACAAAGTAGATGGATTATATAACTAAGGCAACCTTAAAAAGAAAGGATGATTTGCAATGAAGGATTCTCTAAAGAAGCAATGGGGACGGTTCTTGTGGTCTTAAAAACCATAAGAACCGTCCCCATTGCACCCCCCCAAGTTTTCTAACACAAAACAATGATTTTATAAGGAGTAGTTTGGGCTGGTATGCTGAATGTGGCAGGACCATATACAACGAGTAGATTTCGGTTTGCAGGACTCAATGTAAAAGATTGATCGTTTTGTAATAAAACAAGAGTATAACTAGAGATATTCAATTGTAACTGACCATCACTACTCACGAGCTGGCTGTTAAAATAGTCTACCTTTACATGTTGATAAGGGTTATTTTTTACGATAATAAGTGCTTGATATTGTGGCGGGTAAATAAGAATGACAGGTACATTGACATCATAATAACCTGTTACAGTGTCTCCAACTGAAACCATAACATGGTCTAGAAAATAGGTTGTTGGACTAATAACGAAATTTACGATTGAACCATCGTCTCCTACTAGTGACATTAATTTAAAGCATCCTTTTAATTCTTCATCTGAACCTACTAAATAATCTTGAATCATGGTAACCGTACCAGAAAAAGAACCGTATTTCTTCATTTTTTCCCCTCCATTTTGATGAATCATTAACGAAATCCTTCGGAAACTTCGAGTGCGCAGAGCGTATAATATGCTAATTGAAAATCAGTTTGCCTTATAAATTTTATGATGCTGGGGTTTTGATATTACTTCATGAAGAGCAATTATGATGATGGTCGTCATCATGGAAAGGAGCAGGTTATGTTTAACTATTATTCTAGGACAACGATGAATCTGCATAGTATGGTTTCGTTTGCACGTGGTGATGTAACTGGGGATCGAGTACTTGATAATGTCTATTTAACTGGAATAAAGACTCCTGCTAGTCCATTTACTCAAAATATCACCCTGAATGTTCAAGATGGAAGAACTGGCGAGGTGAAAAGTGTTCCGCTTCGTGAGAATGCCGGCTACAATCCTACAATATTCTTGGGCGATTTTACTGGCAATGGGATAGATGATATTTTAATAAGTATTGCTACAGCTGGCAGCGGGGGAATCATGTACCATTATATTTATTCTTTTTTGGAAAATACACCTCAATTACTATTTGATTTCAATGTATATAATGAACAATACCAATATGTAGTTACGTATCAAGACCATTACAAAGTGGAAGTTGTCAGTGAAATCAATAATAAAAAGTACCTGATAGACATTTCAACAAGAGGTGCTGGGTATTTAAATGAAATATATGATGCAAACGGTAAACTGAAAAGCCCTATTACTGGTTTTGTAAATCCTTTAAGCGGCTTATATCCAGTAGATTTTGATTCAAATAAAGTGTTTGAGCTTTTGGCGTATCAAAAAATTGCAGGAAGATATAATGCGGATTCTTTAGGTTATGTTTTGAACACTTTAGGATGGAAGGATAATAGGTTTGTTTTGCAAAATCAGAATGTAGCGATTTTTGGATATTAGGATAGCAAGGAATTGAATGAAAAAATTAGTCGAAAATAGACATCACAGATAAGAACCTGTTCTTGGGATGAGAACAGGTCTTTATTTTTACTGAAAAGAAGACCATGGGGACGGTTCTTGTGGTCTTCACTTAAAAAAAGACCAGGAGAAGAACCGTCCTCATTGAATCCGGTACTATACTTGATAGATAATTATAATCATCCATATTACAATAATGATAACGAACGCTCATACTTACCGTTTTTCTTTGGAGTTTGGTACCAATGTCTCGATAAACATAAATATATTACTTTGTAGTTGAATTCACTATAACGGAGGGTACTCCTATGGAAAATAGGCAAAGATACGAAACCTTTTTAAATAAAATCCATCAGTATAATTCAGGTGAGAAGGGAATTACCCGAATTGCCTATACGCAAGAAGAGCAAGCTTGCACTCATGCCCTGATGAGGATGTGTAAGGATGCAAAAATGACTGTCAAACTCGATCCTGCTGGAAACTTAATTGCGAGACGTGAAGGAAAACGGAATGATCTTCCTCCGGTGGTGATGGGTTCCCATATCGATTCAGTCTATCAGGGTGGTAAATACGATGGCGTTGTTGGTGTAACGGCTGCACTTGAGATTATCAATCGCCTAAATGAGAAAGGGATTGTGACCGAACATCCAATTGAAATCATTTCGTTTGCTTGTGAGGAATCTTCACGCTTTGGTGTTTCCACCATTGGCAGTAAAGCGATGGCAGGTCGAATTGATAAGGAGAAGTACCGCCACTTAACCGACCATGATGGGATTTCGATGGAAAGGGCCTTTTCCCTTTGCGCTCTAGACTTTAATGGGATTGATCAAGCGAGCCGCAAAAATGAAAGATTCGAGGCGTTTTTTGAGCTACATATTGAACAAGGGCCAGTGTTGGAAACAGAAAAGAAAAAAATTGGTATTGTAACGGGCATTGCTGCTCCTGCCCGATTTATTGTCAACATCTTCGGAAAAGCTTCTCATTCCGGGACCACACCGATGAACATGAGAAAGGATGCTCTTTTAGGAGCAGCTGAGATTTCATTAGAGCTTGAAGAAGCAGCAAATCTTGAAGAAACCTTTGGGACTGTCGCGACAGTAGGTGTCTTGGGGGTTAAGGCGGGGGCTATGAATGTCGTACCGGGGGAAGTAGAAATGAAAATTGATATTCGTTCTTCCTCGATTGAGTCAAGACAGAGGGTACTAGAGTGCCTTTATCAAACGATTGCTTCGGTTGGACAGAAAAGGGCGCTTCACATTGATTATAAGGAACTCAGTATCGAGGAACCCGTACTTCTATCTTCTGACCTATGCCAAGTGCTTAGCAATATTTGTGAAGAGAACCAATTACCTTATAAGCTCATGCAAAGCGGGGCAGGACATGATGCTATGAATATGACTGGCTTTGGTCCAACAGGGCTAATCTTTATCCCATCAGTGGATGGCTTAAGCCATCACCCAGATGAACATACTGAAATGGAGGATATCTTAACGGGGATCCATGTATTAGAGGCAGCAGTCCTTCATACTGCAAAGGTATCTTATTAGTGGCTAGAAGAGTGTGGGAGACCATGGGGACGGTTCTTGTGGTCATAAAAACCATGAGAACCGTCCCCACGGCATTCCCGCGGCATTTCCAGACTCTATACTTGCCGAAAGTTGATAGGTTGTTGTCAAAAGAATGGAGAAAATTACAAGGGAAAAATCGATTAAAGTCGAATACAATTATCTGGGAGTGTAATAGTTTTTGAGGACTGTTATTTTTACCAATATCTAAGTGGGGGGAACATGAATGGTTAAAAAGGGGTTGTATTTGTTTTTGTTATTAGTAGTTTTTATGAGCTATACAATTGGAAATGTACAAGCTTCCCAGATTAATGGTAAAGGAGGAGCCGAAGTCCAGGGTACGGATTCAATAAAATCAGCGGTATATGGAACTATTAAAGATAAAGGAGCACCCTTAGAAAATGTCCTTGTTATGATTCAGGAAAAAGGAAGGTCAAATTGGATCCAAACAAGGACAGATGCTTCCGGAACATTTAAGACAAAATTAACTGATGGTACCTACGCTATTAAAGGAATCGCAGGCAGCGGTTCTAATACGTATGGTACAAATAAAAGTTTTGTAGTCAAAGATGGAAAAATTCAGGGAGAAATTAATCTTTCTGAAAAAAAACAAGGCAAAAATGCTTCAGCCCAATCTGGTAATCTGACTGGTGCAATTAAGGAAGGAAGCAAAGGACTAAAAGCCGACCTGGTCTTGTTAAAAGAACACAATGGAAACGTGGCAGATGTGTATACTGTATCATCAAAGGGTAATGGAAGCTTTACTGCTTCACTTCCTGACGGAGACTACTACCTTAATGGAATAGAATTTAATGGGGGCATATATATTTATGCGTTAAGCTTTAAAGTTGAAGGCGGAATCGTGTTAATAGATGGCGAGCCTGAAGACCATCTGGCTATTACTGTCCCAATTGAAAAATATGCCGGAAAACTTGCTGATTCATCCAAACCATTATCTGGGGCTCACATCGTATTAGAGAAACAAGGAATTGAATACGATGAATTTATCCAGGAAGTTATTACGAATAAACAAGGGACGTTTTCCTTAAGGGCACTGTCTGACGGAGTGTATTCCCTAAGTGTCAATCACGGTACATACTCATCGTGGAAACACATTACGTTTGAAGTGATGAATGGGGACATTTATATTGATGGGCAAAAGACAGAAATAGTTAAAATGACGGTTCCTGATGTAAACGTACAAGGAATTATCATGGATGGCAATAAGCCTATTTCTAATGGAAATATCACGTTCACGGGAGAAACAGCTGACGGAGAAAATAACTATTATTCTTCCGTCGTGGACTCCAAAGGGAAGTTCCAATACAGGCTGAAGGATGGGCAGTATAAAATAATTGAGATTAATGAGGAATTAAGTAATACACGTGTGGACGTTTCTTTCGAAATCCGTGAAGGGCAACTTGTTCAAGAGGGTGAGGTCAAATCGACGTTAACCATTGAACTACCTCCGATTACTCTTTCCGGAAAATTGATCGATTCAGGAACGGCCGTACAAGGTCGAGTTAATATCGATAATATTGAAAATTATGAATGGCACCATGCGGAAACAGATGAAAAAGGTATCTTTTCGTTACGGCTGAAGGATGGATCATATAAAGTATCGTACGGTTCCTTAATAGATGGACAAGAGGGGTTCTCGGTCTCAACTAAGTTTGATATCATCAATGGCCAGTTATTTATTGATGGCGAAAATCGAGAGTTACTGGAAATACAGGTACCTCCAATTAGTTTACAAGGCATTGTTAAGGAAGGAGAACAGGCAGTAAAGTTTGGTTCCTACTATGTGTGTTCTAATGACCAAAGCTTTTGCAGCGGACAAAGCTTAAATCCAGATGGAACATTCACTTTGCGCCTGACAGATGGTGACTATATGTTTAGCCATGTTCTTCTTGAGGATGGAACATCTGTAACGATTAATCAGGAATTTTCAATTCTTGATGGAAAAACCTACGTCAATGGGCAGCTGCAGGATCAGTTAGAGATTTCCGTTCCAGCAGTGACGTTAACCGGATTTGTGACAGAATCAGGCAACCCTATTACAGGCAGCCTATCTATCTCGCAAACTAATAATGAGGCTAATCCTCAAACATTTTGGGGAAGAACAGATGAGGAAGGCAGATTCAACTTCCGCCTCGCGGATGGCGATTATACGGTGTCTAGTGTAAGTCTGGACGACAGAACAGAATTCCGTGCCGAAAAAGAGTTCAGTATCGTTTCGGGTCAATTAAATATAGATGGCCAAATACAAGACACTCTTGAGATATCAATACCGCCTGTTACGTTAAAAGGAATTTTGACAGAATCAGGTAATCCATTTGCTGGGCAGATTAACATCATGGAAATGTATAATGCTGACAACCCATTACAGTTGATGGCTTGGGCAAATGAAGATGGTCAATTTCAATCCCGTCTTCCTGATGGAACTTATAGGGTAAGTAATGTCTATCTTCAGGGTGGTGGAGCATACAGTCCTGAAATTGAGTTCCAGGTCGTATCCGGCCAACTATATATTAGTGGGCAGCTGCAGGAAAGTCTAAACATTTCTGTTCCCCCTGTAACAGTAAAAGGGGTACTTTTTGATTCAGGAAACCCGGTTAGTGGGGGTATATCAATCATGGAACGAGGGGTGGATTATCCACACTCTGTCTGGATCTATGCAAATGAAGAAGGCGAATTTCATTCCCGTTTGAAGGATGGAAATTATCGGGTTTACTATGTAACCCTAAATGATGGCACCTCGTTCAACCCTAATATAGATTTTAGCATTGTTTCTGGTGTAATCTATGTTAACGGTGAACAGAAAGAAGAACTAACAATCGAGGTTCCTCCTTTAAATTTAACAGGAAACGTAACTGTTGGTGGAGAACCGGTCATGGAAGGTTACTTGAGTATCAACTCGACAGGTGAAACTGGGGGAATGGGAGAAAATATTTGGATTCAAAATGGCTTTTTTCAGTCCCGGCTTCCGGATGGGGATTATGAACTTGCTTCTGTTCAAGATTACCAACATGGATACTTTACAATTGGCAAAAGATTCACCATTTTGGATGGAAAGTTATTGGTTGACGGGCAGGAAGTAAATACTTTAGATCTTAATTTATAGTATGCCAAGTGGAAGGTTCTGGCGGCTTTTTCCCTACCAATTAATTTGAATATTGCTGTATAACAAGAGGATGGTTATTCGTAGTAACCTGTCCTCTTTTGCTTTTCGCCATTTAAATCGTAAAATTACTTTTCACATTTCGACTTCCTTTTTATTTTTTCAAGATAAAATGATTGATTATAAGGGCTATTTTTCAGTTTTAATCAATCGATTGATTAGTAGAAATAATGTTAGAAAAATGTCGAAGTCTCCTTGAAGAAGGTAAAGGCAATTCGGAATGTGATATTAGGGACCGTAAAAGATCTCAGGTCTATTGAAGTCGAGGATCCAATGAAATCCTAGTTATATGATTCCACAGTTTAATAGGAAGGAATAAAAAAAGAGCCAATGGGCTCTTTTTTATATAGATTTACTACTTTTTCCACATCTGATGCATTTGCTTGTGTAATAACTGTACTTATGTCGTTTGCGAAAGAAACAGAGGATGGATTTAAAATTCAAATAGAACAACTCCCTTTGAATGATTAGACCGGCTGTTCAGCCATTGTATAGTTTCTCGTTAGAACTGTAACTTTATGACTATCGCAATTATATTAATGATTTAATAGTAACACTTATTTGACTATTCTGAAAGTGGAAATCCTCCACAAGAGTTCTCAAAAACTACAACTATTGAACTGTTTTTGTGAAAATAGGGAACATTTCCAATTTTAAAACGTTTAATAGGTAGATATAATTTTTGGGAGGGAATAAAAGGATGAAACATGGTTTAATTTTGATTACTCTTTTGATGTTAATGGCTGCATGTTCTTCTGAAGATGTTTCTCAGAGTAAGGTAGATACTACTGTTGAACTATCTCCACAAACTATCACTTTAGAACCAACCCAAATGATAACTGAAAATGAAATGATTGAGACCAATCAAGATATTAAACTGATAAACAGTGAAAATAATGACAATGTTGAAACACAAAGGTCAATTTCTTCTCAGACGGTAGAAGAAGAGGAAAATGAAATTCAAACCCTATCACAGGAACCTACGGAACCCCTAGTAGACGAAAAGAAAGAAACACCTGCCGAGGATTCTATTATGATTGGAGATTCGAAATATATTAATTTGATGCATGAAGAAAAATTTCAAGATTGGATAAATGTTGCGGTGAAATACGGGGCTACACTTTATGCTATTCCGTATTCTGACGTTTTTGCGATTGTGAAAGATGAAGAGGTGCTCGTCGGTATGAGTACGGGGGTTGCAAGTGCTGCGCCAAACCATATCGATATACTTTGTGATTTGATGGCAGACAAAGGTGAGTCTGCAGAAAAGATTATCGAGGGTATCAAACAAGTGGCTCAAACGGGAGAAAGTGTTCAAGTGGCAGGTCCGCAAGAATTTGATGATGATTATTCAATAGAAAAGCAGGATGAGTGGATTGTCGTTTCATGGTAAGAGTAGGACCATGGGGACGGTTCTTGTGGTCATCGTTAAAATAAAAAAGACTAGGAGAACCGTCCCCAAGGTCCCCATTAGCTCACACCAAATCTGAGCAATATTTTCTAATCAGGTTTGATGCTTTGGTTTGGCTGATGCCGAGGTCGTTTGCGACCTTTCTAGAGGATTTGTTCGTCTGGAAGGATCTTCTGACAAGGGTCCTCTTCGTTTCATCCAGAGCTTTATCCAATGAGTTTGGAAGAGCAAGCTGCGTAACCTGTCCGACACTTTCATTGATAATATCTGGTAAATCCGCCAATTGAATAATGGAATTGCTGACAATCACTAACCGTTCCATTAAATTTTCAAGCTGGCGGATATTGCCTGGCCAGGAATAGTGAATAAGAATGTTCAGGCATTCATCGGATATCACTTTATTTTCATTATATTTTTGATTGAATTTATTTAAAAAGTTGTAAATGAGTGGAACAATATCCTCTTTTCTCTCAGATAACGGAGGCAGGTGAATATCAATCACATTCAAACGGTAGAATAAATCTTCGCGAAATGCTTTGTCTTGAACCATATCCGCTAAGTTTTTATTGGTTGCTGCCATAATCCGAATGTCCACTTTTTTAATTTTATTACTTCCGACAGGGATAAACTGTTTTTCCTGAATGACCTGCAGAAGTTTTGCTTGCACAGATAGAGGCATTTCCCCAATCTCGTCTAAAAATAAAGTACCGCCATTTGCGGCCTCGATTAGACCTTCTTTTCCCAATTTACTTGCACCGGTAAAGGCCCCTTTTGCATAGCCAAACAGTTCTGATTCTAATAACTCCTCAGGAATGGCTGCGCAGTTGATGGCTAGAAATGCTCCATCCTTCCGTCTGCTTAATTTATGGATATATTGAGCCAGCACGCTTTTTCCTGTTCCGGATTCTCCTAGGATAAGAATATTTGAATCTGTCGGAGCTACTTTTTTGCAAAACTCTAGGATACTCTTAATCTTACCACTATTTGTTATAATTTGGGCTTCACTTGTAATCACTTGAGTTGATTTCAACTCATCTTTCTCCTCTTTCGCCTTCATCATTTTAATGGTTTGAACCTGAGTGGATGTAATAACGACGAGGTCGATTTCTCCTTTTTCGTTCAATATAGGCACGGCGGAGGTCATTAACTCCGCCCCAATATTCGTGACCTGCCTCATATAGCATGGTTCTTTTCTTCTATAAACCTCGGGAACAATCGAAGGCTTCCAATACCCTTTTTCAAACAGTTCGACATTAAACTTTCCAATGACCTCTGTTGGTTTAAGCCCATAGTGCTTTTCGCAAACCTGATTGACATAAAGAATCCGCTTTTCACCATCAAGGACGAAGATTTCGTCAGAGGAGTGATCAAGAATTTTTAATAAAGTTTGAACAGTCATTTCTACATTGCCTGTGTGAGTTGATATTTTCATAAGAAAGCCCCTCTTTTTAAAAAGTGAGTTATTTTTGCTTCAAATTAAGTAACAGTGAGTTCATTTTAACTCATTTATTCGTAATATTCAGCATATTTTTACAAATCATCTGCATGTTTCTAGGGTTTAACAACATTGGCACAGTACTTGCATTATAAAAGGTATGAGTCATTCATTATTTTGTTTCGTTGGTGAACGGTGCACGTTTCCCATAAGACAAAAGGGAGGGAAGATATGGGAGAGCAGCTAGAAACATTTGATATTACCATTATCGGCGGAGGGCCAGTTGGATTATTTACCGCTTTCTATGCGGGGATGCGCCAAGCTTCTGTAAAAGTAATTGAAAGTCTTCCCCAGCTAGGCGGACAATTGTCTGCGTTGTACCCTGAAAAATATATTTATGATATTGCCGGGTTTCCAAAGGTGAGAGCAGGTGAGCTCATTGATAATTTAATGCTCCAGATGAATCAGTTTGAACCAACACTTTGCTTAGAGGAATCAGTTGAAAGTATCACGCGTCTTGAAGATCAGTCTTTTGCAATCGTAACGAACAAAGGAATTCATTATACGAAAGCAGTCATTATTACTGCTGGAAATGGTGCATTCCAACCACGGAAGTTGAAATTAGAGGGCGAAGAAAAGTTTGAAAGCGCCAATATCCATTATTTCGTTCAAGATTTAAGTCGCTTTTCTGGAAGAAGGGTTGCAGTATTTGGCGGTGGTGATTCTGCGGTTGATTGGGCATTAATGCTTGAACCCATAGCAGAAAAAGTATCACTCATTCACAGAAGAGATAAGTTCCGTGCCCATGAACACAGTGTTGAATTATTGAAAAAGTCAAAGGTAGAGGTTTTAACGCCGTATGTTCCGGTCGAACTAATAGGAGAGAACAGGGTAGAAAAGGTAGTTTTGACAGAAGCGAACAGTGGCGATTCATTAGAAATCGAAGTGGATGATGTCCTTGTCAATTACGGATTTGTCTCCTCGCTCGGCCCGATAAAGGACTGGGGTTTAGAAATAGAAGGGAATTCAATCCTTGTCAATTCCCAAATGGAAACAACAATCAAAGGGATTTATGCAGCAGGGGATATTTGTACGTATAAAGGAAAAGTGAAGCTGATTGCCAGTGGTTTTGGTGAGGCACCGACAGCTGTAAGTAATGCTAAGGTTTACCTTGATCCACATTCGAAGGTGCAGCCGCTACACAGTACAAGCATGATGGAGAAAAAAGACACGAAAGAACAGATAGTAAGAGTTTAATAGTAAAAAAAATCGAATCTATTTATGGGGGAAAAAATCATGGCTTATAATAAAGTGCAAAATGCAACGAATCGTACATTTGAAAGACCGTTACCATATGACAAATATACAGACCCGAAAGTATTGGAAAAAGAAATGGATCTTGTTTTCTCAAAATCATGGCAGCTTGTGGGCCATGTTAGCCAATTAGAAAAGCCAGGGGACTTTTTTACTCTTGATGTAGCAGGAGAGCCGATTCTTGTAACTCGCGGAAAAGATGAAGTGATACGCGCTTTTTACAATGTTTGTCCGCATCGTGCGACAAAGCTTGAAAGAACAGAGGCAGGAAACAAGAAAATCTTGCAATGTGGTTACCATGGCTGGACCTTCAAGCTCGATGGACAGTTGAATAAAGCACCGAACTTTCGCGGGGAAGATGCGGCTTGTGTGTCAGATGCATGTTTGCGTTCTGTCTCCATCGGGATTATGGAATCATTAATCTTTGTAAATCTTGATGATAACGCAAAGCCGTTAAGCGAGTCATTTGGCGATTTCTTTGAAAAGTTGAGCAAGTTCCCATTCTTAAGTGAGTTAAAAAGAACTCACCAAAGAACACGTGTAGTGAAAGCTAACTGGAAGGCTTATATTGACAACTATTTGGAATGTGACCATTGCCATGTTGCCCATCCAAGTTTCGTTGCAGCCCTGGATATGAATGATTACCAAATCATTACATGTGACAATTATTCGATCCAAGGTACAGTTGTAAAACCAGATAAAAAATATGGAACGGTTAATCTAGATGAAGCCGAAATGCAAGGCGGATCATTTTACTGGTTGTGGCCGAATTTGATGGTGACCATTTATCCGGGTCCTGGTAATATGGCTACCATCCAAATGATCCCAATTGATCACGAAACATCGTTGGCTGTCTATACCTATTATTTCCGTGATGAAAACTTGACTCAAGAAGAAAAAGACTTAGTGGTATTTGCAGAACAGGTTCGCCAGGAAGATATTGAGCTTGTAGAGCTGGAGCAAATTGGCTTCCGTTCTCGTGCCTTTAATAAAGGCAGATATTCATCCTCAGAAAAGGCGATTTTACAATTTCATGAAATGGTATTGGAGGCCCTAAATGAGTAAACATGTGAGTGAATTAACGTCGACGAAACAGTTCCTAATGATCAATGGAGAAAAAGTAGAAACGGCTATATATGCACCACTGCGCTCCCCTTATTCTGGAGAGGAAATCGCACAAATTGCGATGGCAGATAAAGCGCTTACGAAGAAAGCGATTGATGCTGCCTATAACGCACGTGAAGGTATGGCGAAAATGCCGGCCTATAAGCGGGCAGAGATTTTAGAAACGGTTGTTGGTCTTTTAAAAGAAAGAGCAGATGAAGCGGCTGAAATTATTACGCGTGAATCCGCAAAACCAATTATGTTCTCTAAGGCAGAAGTGGCAAGAACCATTGAAACGTATAAATTTGCAGCGGAAGAAGCAAAGCGAATTCATGGCGAAACGATTCCTTTCGATGCCGCAGCAGGCGGTGTTGGCCGATTCGGCTATACGGTGAGAGAACCGATTGGAGTAATTGGCGCCATCACACCTTTTAACTTTCCGATGAACCTTGTCGCTCATAAAGTAGGGCCGGCGATTGCAGCAGGGAACACGATTGTCTTAAAACCTGCATCACAGACACCGCTTTCTGCCCTCTTTATTGCTGAGCTCTTTCAGGAGGCAGGTCTTCCAGCCGGTGCACTAAATGTTGTGACTGGCCCTGGTGGTACAGTAGGAGATGCTATTGTTGAGGATGACCGCGTGAGCATGGTTACCTTTACGGGAAGTGTGAGTGTCGGAATCGGGATCCGCAGTAAAGCGGGATTAAAAAAGACGACATTGGAGCTTGGTTCCAATGCTGCCTTAATTATCGATAAAGACATTGACATTGATCAAATTATCGATCGTTGTATCATGGGTGCATTCTCTAACCAAGGTCAGGTATGTATTTCTCTGCAGCGTGTCTATGCCCATGAAGACGTTTATGAAGAATTTGTAGCGAAATTCACGGCAGCGGCGAAGCAATTGAAAATTGGTGACCCGTTTGATCCGGAAACCTATATTTCAGCATTAATTTCAAAGGGCGAAGCTGAACGTGTATTAGGCTGGATTGACGAAACAGAAGGCAGCACAGCAAACATCGCGGCAGGAGGAAAGCTTGTGGACGGTATTCTTGAGCCAACGATTATTACCGATGCGGACCATGAGTTAAAGGTATCTTGTCAGGAAGCTTTTGCACCGGTTGTCGTTGTGAACAAGGTAAGTTCAGTAGAGGAAGCGATTAAAGAAGTAAATAACTCCCGCTTTGGACTTCAGGCTGGTATTTATACAAATAGTGTGAAAAATGCTCTTTTTGCCTCACAGGAATTGCATGTAGGCGGTGTTATTATTAATGACGTACCCACATACCGTGTTGATCAAATGCCATACGGCGGTGTAAAAGAAAGTGGGACAGGCCGTGAGGGTATTAAGTATGCAGTGGAAGAAATGACCGAAATGAAATTGATTGTTTGGAATCATAGCTGATAAGAAAAGCGGAAGCGCCTTGTCCAGGGGCGACAGGCATAAGACGAACGCTGCAAGAAGGCGCTTTTTGCCTTCTTCAGGGAAAAATGCAGTTCAATTTTTCCTAGGGGGCGGCTTATGACCCGAGCCCCTAGGCGCTATAGCTGGACAATTCTCAAAGTTCAATGATGTGAATTCTGATATGAAAAAAGGGAGTTAACTGTTGTGAAAATACTAAAAATTGCAGTAATTTCGGGCGATGGTGTCGGGCCGGAAGTGATTAACGAGGGGATCAAGGTGTTAAATAAAGTGGCCAGTATCGATTCAAGTTTTCAATTTGAGTTCACCTATTTTCCATGGGGCTGTGAATTTTATTCGAAGCATGGAAAAATGATGGATGAGGATGGAATAGAGCAGCTAAAAGAATTTGATGCGATATACCTGGGGGCTGTTGGTTTTCCCGGTGTCCCTGACCACATTTCCTTGTGGGACTTATTGCTGAAAATCCGAAAAAGCTTTGATCAATATGTGAATATACGTCCGGTGACTTTATTAAAAGGGGCAAAAACCGCCTTAAACGATGTCAAACGGGAAGATATCAATATGCTGTTTATCCGTGAAAACAGTGAAGGTGAATATTCCGGTGCTGGAGATTGGCTGTTTAAAGGGCAGGAACACGAAGTGGTTTTACAAAACAGTGTATTTTCCAGAAAGGGAACGGAGCGAATTATCCGTTATGCATTTGAAACGGCCAAAAAGGAAGGAAGATCCCTGACAAGTATATCGAAGGGGAACGCATTGAATTATTCGATGGTTTTTTGGGATCAGGTTTTTGAAGAGGTGAGTGCTGAGTACCCTGAAGTGGAAACCGCATCCTACCTTGTCGACGCAGCAGCCATGCTGATGATTAAGGATCCGAAGCGATTTGAAGTGGTTGTTACATCCAACTTGTTTGGTGATATTTTGACCGACTTAGGTGCAGCCATTGCCGGAGGAATTGGGCTGGCTGCAGGGGCAAATATTAATCCGGAAAGAGACTATCCATCCATGTTCGA
This sequence comes from Bacillus sp. CZDM1, assembly GCF_055502545.1. Lineage (NCBI taxonomy): Bacteria > Bacillati > Bacillota > Bacilli > Caryophanales > Bacillaceae > Bacillus > Bacillus sp. CZDM1. The sequence continues at coordinate 119,553 of NZ_JBUESO010000014.1, forward strand.
GCCCATTCATGGTTCTGCGCCTGACATTGCGGGACGAGGGATTGCGAATCCGTTAGCAACGATTTGGTCCGCAAGTCAGATGCTCGACTTTTTCGGCTATGAAGCATATGGAAAGTTAGTGCTTGAAGCCATTGAACAGCTTATGGTGGAAGGGCAAGTCTTAACACCAGATATGGGTGGAACGGCTTCAACTGGCGAAGTAGCTGATAAGATTATTGAAATCATTGAATCTACTGTTTCTTCAAACAAGTTAAACGTGTAAAATGTGTGATATCATATGAAGGATTTCTCTTCATATGATATCCTACCGCCTTGAAAATTCATAATATTCTAACGAATGTAATATAAAAAAATCCATTTATCAATGTTCTTGTATCATTTTTAGAAATCGCTTTCAATTGGGAAAACCCAAATCAATCTAGGATAAAGGGGTGTTTATATGAACGGTAAGAAAACTGTATTCCATTTCTCGTTGGCTATAAGCTTAGCCTTAATCAGTATCGGTATCTTTGCACCAAAACAGTTAGAGAATTTCTCCAACTCATCTCTGAGTTTTATCTATAATAACTTAGGCTGGTTTATTCTCGGCAGTGTTTTTATCTTCTTTTCTTTCTGCATGTATATTGGTATGTCAAAGTTTGGACATATTCGGTTAGGTGATGATACCGATCGCCCTGAATTTAAAACAAGTTCATGGGTTGCTATGCTTTTCAGTGCTTCTATCGGCATTAGTCTTGTGTTTTGGGGTGTGGCAGAACCGGTATCTTACTATATTGATCCTCCATTCGGAAAGGCATCATCCGAAGAATCAGCAAAGCTCGCAATGCAATTTGTCTATCTGCACTGGGGTGTTTCCGCCTGGGCATGTTATGGTGTCGTAGGTGTTTCTCTAGCATTCTTCCAATTTAGAAAAAAATTACCATCCTCCTTAAGTTCTACTTTTCACCCGCTAGTAGGAGATAAAATTAATGGCAGGTTCGGCAAGTTTATTGATATCATTGTTACTCTTTCTATCGTAATTGGAATTGCAACGTCTCTAGGATTTGGAACATTGCAAGTGAATAGCGGGATGAATTACCTTTGGGGTATTCCAGTAGGTTTCCTTTCTCAAGTTATCATTATTGCTGTCGTAACCGTACTTTATCTTGGATCAACGGTATCAGGACTGCAAAGCGGCATGAAATACTTATCCAATCTGAATATGCTGTTGGCGTTTCTTTTATTAGCTTTTATGCTCGTACTTGGACCAACTCAATCGATCTTAAAAATCTTTTTCCAAGGAATTGGGGATTATGCCCAAAACTTTATCGGTATGTCATTCCGAACGGAGCCATATAGTGATGGATCATGGATCGGAAGCTGGACACTATTCTATTTTGGCTGGTGGATTGCCTGGGCACCACTTGTCGGAAGCTTTGTGGCGAGGATTTCTAAGGGACGAACGATTAAAGAATTTATGATGGGGGCTATCTTTATCCCTGTACTTGGTTCCTTCTTGTGGTTTGCGGTTATGGGGGGATCAGCGATTGATCTAATCGAAAATCAAGGCAAAACAGCCATCGCAGCTGCAGTTTCATCGGATGTAACGTCTGCTCTATTTAAGTTTTTTGAATACTTCCCGATGAGTACATTCTTAAGTATTTTAGCGATGGTACTCGTGCTTATTTTCTTTATTACATCCGCGGATTCAGCTATTTTCGTACTTGGGATGATTAGTGAAAACGGTAATCCGAATCCTACTCATACTACTAAAATCATTTGGGGTGTTGTCATTGCAGCCGTTTCCGCTGTATTAATTATGACGGGTGGTTTGTCGGGCTTACAATCAGCCCTCGTGGCAACGTCAATCCCACTGGCCATTTTAATGCTCGTTATGTGTTATTCCACCTATAAAGGACTGACAAACGAACTGAAAATCATGTCAGCAAAAAACGAACAACCCGTCACCTTAAAAAATAAAATTATCTCAAAAAAGGCATAAGAATACACAGTACGCCCCTCGGGAAAACCGAGGGGCGTATTGCTTCTAAACCCCGGGACCATGGATTCTAGCGGCTTTCTTTAATGCTAAGAAAATCTTAAGATTTATATATAGAGTTTGTTAAGATTTGATGGGTATTATGATTATAGAGGCAAAAATTAAAGGGGAGATATGCTTCATGAACATATTGGTTTGTGATGATGATAAGGCAATTGTGGATGCGATTGGAATTTATTTGGAAAATGAGGGCTATCAAGTATTTAAAGCCTTTGACGGCATCGAGGCGATCGAAATCATCGATCAGCAGGAGCTCCATCTTATTATCATGGATATCATGATGCCTAGGATGGATGGAATTCGAGCTACTATGAAAATTAGGGAAGCTAATAAAATACCAGTGATCATGCTTTCAGCCAAATCTGAGGATTATGACAAAATTTTAGGATTAAATATTGGAGCAGATGATTATATCACCAAGCCGTTTAATCCTTTAGAGCTCATCGCAAGGGTTAAATCACAGCTGAGAAGATATACATCCTTTGGGGGGCTTGAAACCAAGAGTAATGTCTATCAAACGGGGGGACTCATTGTCGATGATGAAAGTAAAACGATCACGGTTGATGGAGAGATGGTCCACCTGACACCGGTTCAATATAAGATTGTAAAGCTTCTGACTGCAAACGCCGGAAGGGTTTTCTCCATCGAGGAGATTTATGAGAAGGTATGGAATGAAGCGGCTTTTAGTCCGGAGAATACGGTTACCGTTCATATCAGAAAAATCAGAGAGAAAATAGAGATCAATCCGAAAGAGCCAAAATATTTGAAGGTCGTGTGGGGAGTTGGATATAAAGTTGAAAAAATATAGCCACTTGATGACAACGAAAATCATTGTTTTTATGGTGATGATTACCTGTTTTACAGGTGTCATCAAAGCATTTGTAGATGTTGAGGAAGTTAATGATGGCGATCTTGGTATTGTTTTTGAAGAAAACTACTTTTTAAGCAAGGCATATGTGCGGGAAAGTGAGAGTATTGTTAGCAATCTAACGAGACTGCTTGGGGAGTTTAAGAGTGAGGAACATATATTAAAGGGCGGAAGTATTACGGAGGAGGAATTAAGAGGCGAAGAGGACCCCTTATTTTCAGATTTCGTGTATCAATCCAAAAGTTATAATCCAAATGCTAGTGAAGCGGAAAACTATAAAAAATTTAAAACCGAATATGCCGATAAAATCGCGAAGGCAAGGGATAAGCTGATAAAAAATGATTTAAGGGAATACCATTTACTCGTGCAGAGCCTGGAAGAGGTTGAGGCTCCCCTGTATTACGCAAGTGATGGTGTAAACGAGTATACAAACACAAGTACAGAAGAAGAAAGGTTTAAAACGTATCCTTCCTATATGATGTTTGAGGAATATAAAAGAGACATCTATCCAAAGGAAGTAATAGAGAATGAACATTTCTACTGGATTACAGAAAGAATCGATGAGTTGGATCCGGAAAGCCATGTTGTTTCGATTGCTTTTACAAAGGATTTTTTAGATGAAAAAATAGAAGAATGGAAAGAAAATAAAGTCATTATTAAGGGTGTTTTTTACCGATTATTAGCCTTTCTTGCAGGATTTATCCTTTCATTTGTTTATCTGCTGCTCGTGACCGGAAGAAGGTCCTTTAAGGATGAAGAGCTGCAAATAAATGCAGTGGATAAATGGTATGTTGATTTAAAAATCCTGCTTGGTTTGGGTCTACTATTTACTTGGGTTGCTATTATGGAGGAGGTCGTTTCCCCTAACATCGAGAACATGGTGATTCCGATTACGGTTCCATTTGCGGCAGCATTGTTTGTGCTGATTCTATCGCTCGTAAAGAAATTCAAGAATGGAACGTTCTTCAGGTATATGTTGATTTATCGAATGTTCAACAGGCTGTTTCAATTTGTAAAAAGTGTTTATGATAGCGGCAGTGTTGGGGTCAAGACGGTATTGATTGTCATCGGGTACCCGATAGTGGTTGCGGCAACGTTTTTTATCTTCCCGGTAACCTTAGGTCTGGCAGCATGGATTGCTTTTAAGCGAGTTAAGTCATTTCAGGCCATACAAGAAGGGGTAGAGAGGATAAAGGATGGAGATATTCATCATACCATCGATGTGGGCGGAAAAGGTGAGTTTGCGAGACTTGCTGCGAATATCAATAGCATCACCGATGGGTTGAATAAGGCTGTGGATAGCGAATTGAAAAGTGAGCGGTTAAAAACCGAACTCATCACAAATGTATCCCATGATATCAGGACACCGTTAACTTCGATTATTACCTATGTTGATTTATTGAAAAAAGAAAAGCTTTCATCAAAGGCAGAGGAATATATCAAGGTACTCGATCAAAAATCGAAAAGGTTAAAAATCCTGACTGATGATTTATTTGAAGCGGCTAAGGCTTCTAGCGGGAGTATTCCGGTTCAATTGGAGCGTATCGATATTGTCTCGTTAATCACCCAGGGGCTTGGGGAAGTAAGCGATAAAATTGAAGATTTCGATTTAGCTTTTAAGTTCCATTATCCTAAGGAAAAGGTATATGTTGCAGCTGATGGAAAATTACTATGGAGGTCCATTGAGAACGTATTGTCCAATATATTCAAATATGCGCTCAAAGGGTCGCGGGTGTATATCGATATTGAAGATTTAGGCAGCGAAGTCCTTCTCACCTTCAAGAACATTTCTGCGTATGAGTTAAATATTACAGCAGAGGAACTAATGGAGCGTTTTAAAAGAGGCGATGAATCCAGAACCAGTCAAGGCAGCGGTTTAGGACTATCGATTGCGGAAAGCCTCATCGATATCCAAAAAGGGACATTCACCATTCAAGTAGATGGAGATTTATTTAAGTCAATGATCTACTTGCCTAAATATAGGGATTAATAGCTTTTTAAAGAATGGGAATAGGATATCGTTGAGATGTCCTATTCTTTTTTGTGGTGCCAACAGTAAAATAGGTGTCACCACCCGGATTTTTGACGGATTCTTCGCCATTATTCGGGAGGTGACAGCATTGTTCTTATTGTTTCTTATGATATGGCAGTGTTTTTTCTACTTTTTCAACTTCTTTATAGATTTCTTCCATATCCTTCAGATTTTTCTTATAATCGTATGTTTTAAGCTTTTTGTTTTCTACAATTATTTTTCCATTCACGATTACATCTTTAACATTTTGTGGTCCAGCTGCGTACGCTAGCGTGGCATATGGATCATAGGTAGGGAATGTATTTGGTGCATATACATCGACAATAATAATATCTGCTAATTTGCCACCTTCAAGAGAGCCGATTTTTTTATCTAACCCAAGGGCTTTCGCGCCGCCAATCGTTGCCAGTTCCACAACCTTACTTGGAGGCATCAGACTTTGGTCTTTGTTGACAAGCTTGTGAATTCTTGCGGCATATCCCATTGTTCCAAACACATCCATGGTGTTTGAACTCATGGGTCCATCGGTTCCTAATCCCATCCTAATTCCGGCCTTGTCAATCTTAATCGCTGGTGCGACACCGGTTGCCCCTTTTGTATTTGCAATTGGATTATGAGCAATCGTAGCTCCTCTTTCTTTTATAATATTAATGTCTTCATCATCAATATGGATGGCATGTGCGAGCATCGTATTTTCATCGAGTATCCCTAAAGAATCTAAGTATTTAATGACGGATTCATGCGTTTGTCCATATTTACTTGCCACTCTTTGCGCTTCATCGGCAAACTCCGCCGCATGTAGAGCAAAGGGTACTTGATATTTATCTGCCAAGGCTTTAGAAGCCTTTAACATCTCAGGACTTACCGTGTATGGTGCATGTGCTACAACGGAAGGAGTAATTAATTCACTGTTTTTATATTGTTTAATAAATTCTTCCGCATATTTCAGGCCGCCGTATGGTTCGGGAGCATCGACAACGGGAAATCCAATAACGGTTTCTCCTAGTACCCCTCTAATTCCAATCTTTTCTGTTGCTTTTGCTACCTCATCCTCGTGGTAGTACATATCCGCATAGGTGGTAACTCCTCCCATTGCCATTTCAATGGCACCATGGATGGAAGCTTTATGAATGAGATCCCTTGAAAGGAGTTTTTCTTCCAGTGGAAAAAACACTTCAAATAACCGGTTGCCTACGCCTTCTTCACCAATACTTCTAAACGCAACCATCGGAACATGGTTATGTGTATTAATCATTCCCGGCATCACAATATTGCCAGCTGCATTGATCACTTTCGATGCCTTGTATTGATCTTCGAGTTTTTCATCCCCTACGGCGATAATTTTTTTGTCTTTTATAACGACTGTTCCCTTTGGAAAAACATCCTTTTTTTCATTCATCGTAAGAATGTAGCCATTTTTAATTACAATATCAGCTTTCTCTTTTGCTCTTGCTGCTTCCACACGATACCCATTATTCGTGTACGGACCAAAGGCCCCCAGCAGTAAAATTACAATCAACATAATCACTGAAACATTAACCTTGGCTCTTCGTTTCATTTTTTTCCTCCATTAAGACAATTTACTTACAAAATATGTAGCAATTTGTATTATCTTCAAATAAAAAAATAAAATACAAACCGATGAAGCAAACCTTAAATATGCATAAATTGGAGATTGTTGTATCCCAAAAAAACAGGTAAATGCCTAGCTTATTTAGTATTTGATTTGGCGAGTCAATTGGCAAATAGAAAAATAGAAGCGTTCTATGGTGAAAATTGTAATATAATAGTGTTCTTTTTTTCATTCATAAACGCTATAAACTTATAAGTTATTGGTTCTCTAAGCGAGCGTTTGGAAAAAGCGGTTCTTATATCTTTTCATTTCGACCAAAAGACCATAAGAACCGTCCCCATGGGCTGTGGAAACAGAGAAATGTCGAAGTCTGCTTGGAAGTGTAGTAAAATGGAAATATATAGTTTCATAGGAGTGAAATGGATGGTGAATGCAAGTTTGGTCGCTGATTTGCTTTTGAGGCTTGAGGAAGAGAAGGACCAGTGGATTTACGAGGCGATTAAGCGATTTGATGGTGAAAGGTATGCGGAGGATGAGGGGCTAAGTACACCTGAAGATAGAATTATAGAGATAAAAAACATTGAGCATAGCCTGTGCAAACAGCAGAAACTCGATCTCGAACGGATGGAGATGGAGCTGAAAACGCTGGAAGAAACCATCGCGGAAAACCATCAGATTCTCGAGAAGTTGGAGCCGACTCTTGATGTTATGCAAAAAGAGCTTGCGATTTACGAGAGTGGATCTGCGAGCTTGGATGGGATTCAGTTGGAAAAGTACCAGTGCGTATTGGATGACAAGTTTACTTTTGATAATAAGGGTCAAGTGATCTTTAAGGAGCGGAAGATATCCAAGTTGATGGAAAACTATCATTTGGCGGAGACAGAAATGCTAGATTTTTATCAAAGGCAGCTTTCTGAGGTTTGGCTGTTGTTGACAAGGAGTATGCAGAACACCTCTTCTGCCGCCAAGTTTGATTTTGAGATCAACCCGCCTATAGTGGATGTTAGTTTGAAGCATGGCCGGGGCCTTGATCAATATTTAAAGCCAGGGAATTTTGAAGAAGATTATTGGCTTGCACTTGGAACGTTAGAATGGAATAACAAAATTGTTTATGAGTATTATATGAACCAGATTAACCAGTTTCAGAGGAATGCTAAAGAAGAATTGATGCAGTTATGGAAAAGTAATAACGAGCAAAAACGTTTAGCTGATGAAAAGGTGCTAGATTTAGAGGGAAAGAATCGGCAAATGGAAGAGCGTATTTCGGAGCTTAAGGATCAGTTGGATAGTGCGAAGCAGGAATGGGAACAGAGGTTGCTGCGGCCTAACCTGCTGGATGATATTTTAAAAGAAGAGTTTGTGAGAGCTGCTTCAGGCTGGCAGGAGAAGCTGTTAGCACGGGATGCTTCTGATGAGGAACGATGGGCCTATCACCAGTACGGGCAAATTATTTTAAAGCAAGCGGAGAGGATTATTGGAAATGAATACTAATACAATGGATGAGAAATATAACGAGGCCATTCAATCATTGAAGAAAATCAATAACGAACTTTTTTATGATGACCTGAAGAAGCTGATGAAGGACCGGGAAGAGACGATTTCGGAACTGAATGGAGAAGTCCATGAATCGATTGAAAACATGAAGAAATCGATGAACAGTTTCCCTGTGCAGGTTAGTGAGCAGTTAAAGGAAGTGCTCATTGACCCGCAGACGGAGTTGTTTGGCCGTGGGATGGAACGGTTCGATGAGAATATCCTGGTGCTGGAAAAGAAGATTGCCTTTTGGCACCAGCAATATCAGGAGCATTTAGAGAAGACGGAAAAGCTGTTAGCCGATGCCAAAGGGTTTCAGCAGGAGGATCAAGCGTTTATCGTCGGGGAAACCGAAAAGGTGTTGACTTGTATTCGGCAGCTGACGGAAGCTTTGAGTGAGCAGGCTGGCGTCTTGAATGTGAAATATGAAGTGGTGAGCGACCGATTAAGTCTGATATTAACAGAGCTTAATGCGGTTGAAGATAGAAGACAGGCTGAAATTGCGCAGTTGACCGAGCAGATGGTGCAAGTCCAAAAAGACGCTCAGGGTAAATGGGAAGAAAAGTGGAAGCTGAGTGTTGAGAGCGGTTTGAGGAGAGAGCGCCTGTTTAAAAAATGGCTGATTGGCCTGGGAGTGGGACAGGGTGTTTCGCTTTTATTGATGGTGTTGATTTTTTTATTAAAGTAATTTAAATACTTTAGCCAGGCTGCTGGCCTGGCTTTATTTCATTAGATTCTATCCTTGGCACGAAAATGGCAAAATAGTTAATTGAGACCAAAAAGGAGGAATACTAAATGATAAAAAAGGTACAAACAAAAAAGGCACCAGCTGCTGTAGGCCCATATTCGTATCGATTTCGTCTAGGTATAGAAATCATAAGCGGAGAATTTCCGGCTAATGTATATAGGGAAGGCTTAGGAAGTAGATTTAAGCGGAGAAATTCCGATTAACTTCTCTAAATAAGACAAAATCCAAAGATTTGGATGACATAAGCGGAAAAACTCCCCTTATTTATAGGGAAATACCCATATTTCCAAATTTAAACGGAATTTCTCCGCTTATTTTTTCATACACATTCAACATTCAGTTATAACAGAACCTAAACTTTTCCATTCGTTTTGTTGGAGGGGGTTCCCAGTGTTATCCTTAAATGATGACGTTTCCAAAGTTATTAAGTATAATTTTACTAAAAGCAATAGGACGTGAGTATAGGTTGAAAAAAGTAACAGTAGAAAGCTTGGTACAAAGGTTTTCATTGAAGGTATTGGCTGGCGAGGATCACCTGCAGAAGGTCATTACGCAATCAAGGGTGCATCGACCTGGACTGGAATTTGTGGGGCATTTTGATTTTTTTCCCACTGAACAAGTTCAAATATTAGGAAAAAAGGAAGTTACCTATTTACATAAGTTAAGTAAAGAGGAACGGAAAATTCGAATCGGAAATATTGTTCACTATCATCCGCCTTGTTTTATCGTAACGGCTGGTGAAGAAGGACTTACCTATTTAATTCACCATTGTACAGAGCAGGGGATCCCCTTGTTAGTTACCAATCAGCCTGAGACTACTTCGGAGTACATTCCCAAATTGGATGCGTTTTTGGTGAAGGAACTAGCACCAGAAATGGCGGTTCATGGGGTTTGTATGAATGTGTCTGGCATTGGAATCATACTTCGCGGAAATTCGGGGGTAGGAAAAAGCGAGACGGCCCACACACTAATTCGCCGCGGACACCGGCTGGTATCGGATGATGTCGTTGTCCTTAAGAAGCTGAGCTCGCAAACGATTCTGGGGACACATGATGGAAAGACGCGGGAATTCCTGGCTCTCCGCAGTATTGGATTGTTAAATGTGGTCCGCTTATATGGTCGTAAGGCTTTTCAGGATGAAACGCGAATTTCCCTTGATATCCATTTGACCAAGTGGGAGAAGGACGCCTTATATAATGACTTAGAACAGGAATATCATTATACCGATTACATGGGAGTGAAAATCCCCTCAATGGAAATCCAGCTTCAGCCTGGACGTGATGTGGCAGGCCTAATCGAGGCAGCAGCAAACAACTGGTATTTAAAACAGCAGGGGTATAGTGCAGTAGAAGAATTCATGAGCAGGGTTGAGGCTGAAATCAAAGACCAGGAGTGACCGTGGGGACAGTTTTTGTGGTCAGCCTAACCACAAAAACCGACCCATGGACCTATGGACCACGGACCTACTTCCTCCTGCCAATCGAGAAATACTCTAGACGATGGTTTGATGCTAGGTTTAATGGGTAGCAGTTCCAGCCGTCAAATAGGATAGGGGTGAGCATTAACTCTTCATATTTTCTCAGGGGGAAGTCTTTTATTTCATCCCAGTCTGTGGCGATAAAAACCATCTCTACACCTGAAATTGCTTCTTCAATCGATTGCGTGTATTTGACTGTATCTCCCAGCACGGCTTTTGCGCTCTCAATGGATACAGGGTCGTAGGCAGTTAGTATGACGCCTTCCTTAATTAACTCTTTTGCCAATACGAGAGCGACTGAGTTCCGGATGTCATCGGTGTTTGGTTTAAATGAAAGGCCTAGCAGGGCAGCTTTTTTCCCTTGTAAACGGCCAAATCGATTTTTTGCTTTTTGAAGCAGCTGAATATTTTGATTGGCATTTACCTTCATGACTGATTCGATGAGATCTCCTCGAACGCCAACTTCCTTTGCTGTTTGCAGGAGGGAAAGAAGATCTTTCGGGAAACAGGAGCCTCCAAAGCCAATGCCTGGTTTCATGTATGTGCTGCCGATTCGATGATCAAGGCCCATGCCATAAGTCACTTCTTCTATATCAGCCCCGACATGCTCACATATATTTGCTAGTTCATTCAATAACGTAATCTTTGTTGCTAGAAAGGTATTCGAAGCATATTTAATCATTTCTGCGCTTCGAATATCGGTTTGAAAGATAGGAATACCAAAAGGTTTGTTAATTTCCTCTATCACACCCGAAGCCCATTCATTATCAGATCCAATGACAATGCGGTCCCCGTGAAAAGAGTCATAGATGGCCGACCCCTCCCTTAGAAATTCAGGATTTGATACAACCTCAACTTTAATATCCCTTTTAAGATGGGAGTGGAGGAAATTTTTAATTGCAGAATTCGTTCCAACTGGTACCGTACTTTTTGTCACAATAATGGTTGGATTATCGCCGATGTTTTCCGCGATATCTTCCGCTGCTTTCATGATGAAATCAAGATTCGTTGTACCATCTTCGTTTTGCGGTGTTCCGACTGCAAGGTAAATAATTTCTATATCGGTCAATGCCTCTTGGATATTATTTGTAAAAGATAATCTTCCCTTTTCGACATTCTTCTTTAAGTAGATTTCTAAATCTGGTTCGAAAAATGGGGCAATGCCATCTTGTAATTGGTTAATTTTATGAGCATCCAAATCAAAACACCGAACAAAATGACCGACATCAGCCAAACAGATTGCGGTAACTAAACCAACGCGGCCTGCCCCGATAACAGTAATGTTTCTCATTTCATAGTTCCTTTCAAAGTCAGAGTGGATGCAAAGATCCGTCCCCTGCTTCCTTTGCTTCTTTTAGTTTGTCTTATCCGTGGAAAAAATTCAATCATAGCCCTGTTTTTTTACGATGAATAGGTTGTCTGTATTTGGATACAATTTTTTGAAAAATTTGCAAAAAATACAGTTGACATTGATAATCATTATCGGTAGAATCAAATCAGACAGTTAGTAATGAAAATCATTATCATTTACAAACACAAATTATCAATCAAGAATAAGGGGAGTTAAGGAATGAAGAAATCTTTGTTATTATTTGCGTCTATTACTCTAGCTGGTTCCATACTAGCTGCTTGCGGCTCAGAAGAAACTGCTAGTAAACCGAAAGAGGAAGAGAAAGTAGCGGAGGAAACAAAAACACAAGACAAAGCACAAAGTGAAGCTTTTGTTCTTGAAGAAACCGCTAGTGCTAAACAAGTTGCTGATTATAAAGCAATGATGGATGAGTTAAACAAGATGAAAAAAAATCAAGAAGTGGATTGGGATTTAGTTGAATCTACATATCAAAAGGAATTAAAAGCAGTTACGGGCGATTTGGATACGTTCATTGCATCTGGAATTAATGCAGGTAAAAGCGGGGAATTGGAACAAAATGTAGCCCGTCAATTAATTGATAAAGGAACTCAAGCATATTTTTATGCAAAACAAAAGGAACTTCATGGTGAGGTTGGAACAGCATTAGAAGCTGGCGATCAAGCGAAAGCAGAAGGAAAATTTGCAGAGGTAAAGCATGTTCTTAGCGAAGTCATTATCCCAACTGCTGAAAAGCGTGATGGCTCTTACGAATTAACGGGTGAAGATAGTCTAGTAGAGAACATCCAAAATGGATTAAAACTTCAAGAAGAGGCACTTGCGAGTAAAAATGCTGCTGACTTCAATGTCTATAAGCAAATCACTGATAAGTCTGTATACCGAAGCTATTATTTAGCAGCAAATTCTTATGCTGAAAAAATTGCAGCAGCTGTTAAAGAAGGCAAGACAGATGAAACAGAGTTAATGATCATGCAAACAGAAGCATTAGGATTCTATCAAGCGATTAAGGGTTCTCTTTCTGGCGGGAATGAAGAAGCAGCCAATAAGCTGCAAGTGTTGTTTGATTTTAGCCAAACAAAAGCAGCATCTATAAATCCTGAAGAGGTCTCTACTTTATTTGCTCAAGCGTTTATTGGTAAAATTACTGGATATCACGAAAAGGCAGGCGAAACTTTAAAAGCAGGCGATACTGTGAATGCTCGTGTTCAAGCTATGGAAGGTAATGTCTTTATGAAAGATATCGAGCTTGTCTTAAATCATAAACTAGGTGAAGAAAAGACCGCAGAATTACTTGATCTAGGTCAAAAGTGGTATGAAGCCATTACAGCTGAAAATGCTGAAGAAGCTGCAACGCACAGTGGAGCGATTGTGCCTGTCCTTTCAGGTGTAGTAAAATAAAAAAGCCGCTTATGCGGCTTTTTTATTATTGTTACTGGGAGTGAACTGTTAATGGACATCCTAATTACCGGCGGAGCAGGCTTTATCGGAAGCCACCTAGCTAAAAAGCTTCTCTTACATCATCACCAAATCACGATTGTTGATAATCTTCATCCTTATTACAGTCCTGAACAAAAAAGAGAACATCTTAATGAAATAAATAAACTTGGAATCCCTTTTCGATTTTTTGAAGTAGATTTATTCGATGAGAATGGCTGCAAAAAAGTCTTGGAGGAAAATTCCTTTGATGTAGTTGTTCACTTAGCGGCACTTCCGGGTGTCCCCTTCTCCATTGAACAACCGCATCAATATGTAGATTATGATATAAAAGTTACGATTAATCTTTTAAAGTATGCAGGAGAAACAAAGGTTAAACATTTCGTTTTTGCTTCTTCTTCATCCGTTTATGGTAATCAGACAGGCGTATCACTATCTGAAGACATGGCAAATGGCCAAGTGGCTTCTCCTTATGCAGCAGCAAAGTATGGAGCGGAATCGTTTTGTCACGCTTATCAATCCCTGTATGGATTTCAATTATCGATCTTACGGTTCTTTACTGTATATGGTCCATGGGGGAGACCGGATATGGCAATCCCAAAATTCATCAAGAAATTGATGTCAGGCGATAGTATTGATATTTACGGGAGCGGGTCGGCCAGGGATTATACCTATATCGAGGATATTATTGATGGGATTGAGCGGACCATCCTCTATTCAAAAGGAAATGAAACATATAATCTTGGATATGGAGAACCTATTTCTATGGAAACTCTTTTAGACCATTTAAGTGGAAGTTTTCCTGATATGAAAATAAACCGGCTGCCCTCTCGCCAAGGTGATGTGGAAATGACCTGGAGCAATGTTGAAAAGGCGGAGGAAATGCTTGGCTACAAACCATTAGTAAATATTGAGGAAGGGTTAAAGCGGACAATCCAATGGGCAAGAAACTACTTCGAAGACTAATTCTTGTTATTAGCCTGTTATTATTTGTTTCTTTTTTATCATTAAGCTTGAATTTTTTCGATGTACAAACATTATTTATACAAACAAAGCAGTTTTTTTCTAATTACCACTGGCTATTATTCACGACAGTTTGTTATTTTTTTGCCTTTCTTTTCCGGGCAGCTGCTTGGCGGATGTACGGGAAAAACAAACAGCCCATTAGCCTTTTTCTTTACGGTCTTTACTATAGTTTATTTTTCAATCATATTTTTCCTATTAAAATAGGAGACGTTGTTCGGATTGGGGTACTTGCCAATAAAAAGGAGGTCAGCTGGGATACAGCAGCCCATTCGGTTGTGGTTATGAGGGTCCTTGATCTATTGTGTTTAGGGGTGTTTTCCTTCATTGGGGCATTGGTCATTGGTGTCTCACTAAGCTACACGTTCTTTTTGCAGCTGGTCGTTGTTTTAGTGGTGGCCGTCATGTTTTTCCTGCTCCTTCTCAGGAAAAAGTGGTTTGCCTTTTATTCGAAGCATATGTCGTTAGTAAGAGAGGCTTTTTTTCATAAGAAAGCATTAAGAATGGTAAGTTTAGTAGCTTTAAGCTGGGTCCTTGAGGCTGCTGTAGTGTACGGTGTACTCCAGGCACTTCATTTCAAATTGTCCTTTCTCCATGCCATATGGGTGAATAGCGTAACAGTGGCCGCACAGGTGTTTCAGTTTGCCCCAGGGGGTCTTGCAACCTATGAAAGTGTGATGAGCTTTGCCTTAGTGCAATTGGATATGGATTGGAAAGCTGCTTATCACGTCGCACTCATCACACATGGGTATAAATTTATCTTTTCCTACGTTGCGGGTGCTGTAACGTTTATACTTCATCCTATTACCATCACGCAGTTAAAAGTATGGAGAACAAAGAAAGGTGAATCGTTATGAAACAAGCTTCAAAGTTTGAAAAAACGGCAGCACGCTGTTGGAATTTATTAAATGAGGGGAAACCGTTTACGCCTATTTTTATCTTTGGAACGATGCTTTTGTTCCACATCTCATCATGGGGCGAAGGTGAATTTTGGCTGTCCTTTTTAGTATCATTCATCCTTATTGTGCCGATGATGGCTATTTACTATCTGTTTGATTTTCCTTTATTGCTTCGAAATTATTTATGGATTCCTTTTGTCGCCTATTTAATGTTATTTAATGAATACGAATTGACTTTACTTTTTTTAGCACTTGGACTGTATTTCTTTTTTACCGTCTATTTCTGGGGAACCTTTTATTATCACCTTCGTATCGGAACTTCGTGGTGGAATTTCACTCGATTTTGGAAGCTGGTTTTAAAGAATAGTGACTCTACCAGCGGTAATGCTCAGGAACAAATGCCTAAATTCCTATTATTACTCTCTTTGTGGCAGATGTACTTAGAAAAATTCTCAGCTGGAATTGAAATCCACTGGCCTAATTATTTCTTTTTTATCCTTGGTGTCTTAGTCTTCAGTTTGATTTTGCATCTTAATCTTTTTGATTGGAAACCAAAGGAGTATACATCATTGACAGACAATGTGCCGCCAAACTCAACAGCGGTAAATGAACGGGTTATTACCATTGTCATTGATGGCATGCGTAAGGACCGTTTTCAAATTGCAGATACACCATTTCTAGACAAACTAAGAAAAAATGGAACGGAATATACGCAAATGGAAACCGTCTACCCTGCACGTACGGTCGTATGTTTTACATCGATGATGACAGGTACCTATCCACATGAACATGGGATAAAATCGAATATGGTATGGAAGCTTGGGACAAAGGTGGAGACGGTATTTGATTCACTCCGGAAAATTGGAAAAAAAGGCAGAATGCTGGCAGTTGCTCATTTGGTCGATTCCATGGGAGATGATGTCGATACGTTTACAGCGGTAATGGACAATAGTAAAGTCGATTATGAAATCTTGGAACGAGCAAAAAAAATCATGAAGGAAAAAAATCCAGATTTCTTTAAAGTTCAACTCATTAGTACCGATCAAACAGGCCATAGCCGCGGGGTACTTTATGATGAATATTTAGAAAAGATTGCAGAAGCAGACCGTCTTATTGAGAACTTTGTAGGCTGGCTTGAGCAAGAAGGCTATATGAAAAATACAACCTTAATTATTTGTGCAGACCATGGACAGGCAGATGGAATTGGCGGTCACGGTCATTTAGATGAAGGAGAGCGATTTGTGCCGTTTTTTATGCATGGTCCTGCAATTGAAAAGGGGAAACTGGTAGAAGATCATCATAGCCTCGTTTCACTGGCACCTACGATTTGTTATTTATTAGGTGCACCGTATCCAGGTCACAGCCGCGGCCCCGTTTTATTGGACGCCATTAAACAAATGGAAAATGAGGGAGTTTCATGAATACGCAGAAAGTGATTGTCTTTTTACCAGCACATAATGAAGAGGAATCCATTACAGAGGTAATAGAGAGGATTCCTCGTTCCTTTCATCCAATGGTGAAAGTCGAGGTCCTTGTTATCGATGATGGTTCAACGGATCAAACGGTTGCAGTATCCAAAAAGGCTGGAGCCGATCACGTTATTTCTCTTCCTGCAAATATGGGGCTTGGTGCAGCTGTTCGGGAGGGGCTTCGGCAATGTGACAAGCTGGGTGCTGATATAGCGGTGATGATTGATGCAGATAATGAGTATCCGGCATGGCAAATTCCAGAGCTTCTCGCTCCTCTTTTTAATGGGGAAGCAGATTATACGATGGGATCACGATTCTTAGGCAATATTAATGGCATGCGTCTCAATCGTCGATTAGGAAACTACTTCTTTACCTTTTTGCAGTCCTTGTTGTTAAGAAAGTGGATTTACGATGGACAGTCAGGCATGCGCGCTTTCTCCAAACAGGCGATACGACATGCGGAAATCATTCATGATTATAACTATGCACAGGTAATCACCTTAAATTTAGTCCGAAAAGGATTTCGTGTGAAAGAAATTCCTATCCACTATCAAGTTCGTACAAAAGGGCAATCCTTTATTAAGTTTAAGGCATATATGACTTCTGTTTTTCCAGCGATTTTACGTGAGATCAGTCGGCGTGTTGACAAGGTGGAAATCGATGCAAACGCTCATTTATTGCGTGTAGATGAGAGAAAACGGAAATCCTCATAATGAATGTGGTAACTGTGTGAATAGTCATAAAAATCAGCGATACCTTATTGACATATTAAGTGATAATGATTATCATTAACAATGGAAGGAGATAAGTAAATATGAAAAAATTTATCCTTGCCTTATGTGTGCTTTTATTAAGTTTCCCGGCTTATAGTAAGCCGGCCTTCGGCTACTCCTATGGAGATCCTAATGAAGAAGTAGTTGCTGAAGTTTATAAAGAAATGGCTGCAAAATTAAATCAGTCACCGCCAGATTTTACAAGTGCAGCAGCGATTTTTGAAACGGTGAAAGAGGAATTGGATATGCATATGGGACTTGAACCTTCTAAAGCAGTGCTTACTCATTTAAAAAATGAGGATAAAGAAGCGGTCATCTCGAATATGGAGAAAATCCTTGTCTTAAATATTGCCCGTCGTTTAGAAAATATCGATAAAAATTTCAAAGAATATGATACAAGTAAAAAGCTTCTAGCAAAAGCATTTGCTACATATAAAGCATTATCACCAGTAGTCAATGAAAAGAACGCAGAAGATGATCAAAAGCTAAACAAACACTTTGAATCTGCACTGGAATCATTGGGGAACCCCGGCCTTTTTGGTGTTGGAGAAAAGGAATCCAACTATGACCAATTTATGAAAGACAAAGAAGAAATCCTGCTGACCTTGAAAAACACTTTTGAAATGAAAAGCATAGAAGTTGGTCATTTTTCGGAGGAGGATTTCGAAGGGTCTGACAATGTGAAAAATGAAGGATGGACAGATTATTCTAATCTTAAAAACTGGGTTCCGATTGTCATCCTTATAGGTGCAATTATAGCTGTGGTTCTTTTTGTTAGAAAAAGAAATAGAGGTTAGGACCTTGGTGAGGAGGGAAATGGAGTGGAAATACAAGCACTACTGATTACTTTCCGTGAAGTGTTGGAAGCCTTACTCATTGTAGGGATCATTACCACTTATTTAAAACGCACTCAAAACGCAGAATATACAAAATTCGTATGGTTAGGAGCCGGTCTTGCTGTACTTGCGAGTATTGGTGCTGCGTTTCTATTCCAGGTGGTATTTACAAGCTTTGCTGCGATGGGAAGCGAAATTTATTTGAAAATAGGAATCATGCTTATCTCTTCTGTTCTCCTAACCCAAATGGTCTTTTGGATGGCGAAGCACAGTAAAGATCTAAAGGGAAGTATGGAAGGGAAAATGAATCAATTTGTTACCACAGGTAATGTTGTCGGTATGGTCATTCATTCCTTTCTTGTCGTCCTGCGTGAAGGAATCGAAACCGTCTTTTTCTTCGCCGCGATTACCGGCGGAGATATTGGAAAGGCTCTTGAGGGCTGGGGAGCTATTACAGGGGCAATCGTTGCTGCAACGGTATGTTATTTCTTCTTTAAAGGAACGATGCGCATCCCTTTGAAAACATTTTTCAAGGTAACTGGCGCGTTTATTGTTTTAATTGCTGCTGGACTTCTGGTTCAAGGAATTTCCGTTATGCAGGATATTAAAATGATTGGGAGCCTGATACCGCATGTTTATGATCTAACCTGGTTCCTGCCTGAACATCCCATTGATCATTCACACTTTTTACGCGATACGGGAGTTGCGCCTGTGTTTTCCGGTGATGTTGGCATTTTCTTTAAAGCCCTATTTGGCTATTCATCGATGCCTTCTATAGAAGAGGTTATTGCCTATCTAGGTTATTTTGCCGCTATATATTTACTAGTCAATGTGAATGACAAGGCTGATTCAAAAGCGAAAAAAGAAGGTAAGCAATCCATGAAGGCAGGTACAGCTGATCAAGTGAAGAAAACCGTATAGAAGGGCAAGGCGATGGTCATTCGTCTTGTCTTTTTTTCTATAGAGAGTAGGTAAAAATGCTAGGAAAAAGATTTATAAGCGAGCAAGAGAAGAGTTCTTTTTTAACTAAAATCAGTGTGGTAATTTTAATTTCCGCAATAGGATTAACTAGTTATTTTCGTGTGCTCTACAGCAGTCCATTTGCGAGGTCATGGGATCAAGTGGATTTCTCCTTAGCGTTAGAACGTTTTGACTTATTGGCTATGCAGCCGCATTTTCCCGGTTATCCGTATTTTGTATTTGGCGGTATGGTCTTTAACCGTTTGATTGAGAATCCTGCACAGGCACTTTCCGTTTTTAATACGCTAATGCTGCTTTCTGCGGCACTTCCCATTTATTGGCTGGCTAACCGGTATTTATCTAAGATGGCTAGTTTGCTTGCCTGCACAGCACTTCAATCACTTTCCTACCTTTGGATTATGGCAACTGAACCAATGAGTGAGGCAGCAGCAGTTAGTGTTTTATGGTGGTTTTTATGGAGTTTACAGCGTGCAAAAGAAATGCAGACAAGAAGACTAACTGTATTGCCGATGTTTTTATTTAGTGTGCTTATGGGCATCCGCCTTTCTTACATTACTTTTGGGCTGGGTATTATCCTTCTCCTTTATTCAAAACGCACTTTATTTTCTGACAAAAAGGGATATCTGGGATATTTGGTTAAGCAAGTTTTCATTGCGATCCTCTTTCAATTCATTTGGATAGGAGGGCTGGCTGCTACCGAGGGAAATATCAGTAACTTTTTGTTGCTCTCTTACCAGTTTACCTTTGGCCATTTTAATGATTGGGGCGGAGCAATTACTGCTGAGTCAACGCCGCTGATTGAGAGGTTCACACAGCTCTTGTTTATTAATATTTTCTGGATAGGATTATGCGGAGAATCTTTTTTAACGGCTGTTTTGTGGGGGCTGCTCCTCCTTTTAATTGGGAGCGATATTCTCAAAAACAAGATGTATGTTTCAGCTTCAATGGGATTGACGGTTAGTTATTTTTTATGGGCGTTATTTGCACAAAATATTGATAAACCGCGCCACGCATTGCCGCTGATTTTCCTATTTGCTTTTTTTATCATTGTAACCGCGCTAAGGTCACAGAAGGGCCGCGGAATTAAAATCATGATTATTTCGTGTCTATTGCTTATTCAGTCTGTTCATGGTTACGGTTTTGTTAAGGAAAAAGCAAATGAGTACCCGGCAAGCTACCAATTAACAAATTATTTAAAAGAAATGAAAGAGCCGTTTGTCATTTATACGTGGGAAGAAGCAAGAGTAATGGATTATTTAGAAGCAGAATACCCGTATGAACGAGTTTTTACCTATGAAAAGTTTGTTAGCAGCACCAAGCAGCGCGGTAATAAAAAAATCTTTATAACGGACCATGTATTAGAAGGGTTTGAAAGGCAAGGCATACAGGCAGAAAGACATATCAAAAAGGTTAAGACCTTCCAATCAAATCCCTTGTTCGAACCTGTTTATAGCAGTATTACTCTTTTTGAATGGGAAAATGAATAAGGTGACCGTGGTGACGGTTCTTGTGGTTCATTTCTTTGGTCATACTCACTTGATAGGTGTCTCACTATCATTTTAACCAGTAACCAAGTGGAAAAAAACCATCAGAATGTACTGCACCCCGAAAGTTAGAGTGAAAATCTGACTTTTGGGGTGTTTATTTATGGGAAAATATGGTGAAAAACTT
>NZ_JBUESO010000015.1:0-92076 GCF_055502545.1 Bacillus sp. CZDM1
TTCGCTCGACTTGCATGTATTAGGCACGCCGCCAGCGTTCGTCCTGAGCCAGGATCAAACTCTCCAAGAAAGTTGATTAGCTCAAAAATGTTACGTTGGCTTAGCTTTTATAAAAAGCTAAAAAATTGTTTTGTTGACGTTCTTGTTTGTTTAGTTTTCAAAGAGCAATGTCTTAACAACAGGATGTTAGTATAACATTTTCTGTTGATTCGTGTCAATCACTTTTTTAAAAAATATCTTTCTCCGTAATCGACAACAAAAGTTATTTTACTTTATTTCAATAATAGAGTCAACCTTTTTTTAAAATCTTTCATTTGACTAACATCTTATTATTGAATGTCCCTCTCGGGAATTACTATATTACTATCATAACAAGGAAGAGTCAATACCTTTTTTGCAATTTAAATTTAAGTATAAACACAGGTTTGCAGGTTTAATCAAACGTTTGATTAATTTTTTTATAAAAGTTTCTGCTTTTATTTAATCCAACGTTTGATTAGTTCTCATATCAATAAACAAGGAGAGTTTCTCTTATATCATCAATATCTCTCGAATATCTTCTTCAGTAAGAGAAGAAGTACCTTTATCTTTTGAATCAATAATTTCATCTATTAATTCCCTCTTTTTTTCCTGCAGTTCATTCATTTTTTCCTCAATTGTGCCTTTCGCGACCAATTTGATAACTTGCACTATATTTGTTTGCCCCATCCGGTGTGCCCGGTCTGCTGCTTGTTCCTCGACCGCTGGATTCCACCATAGATCATAAAGGATAACCGTGTCTGCCCCGGTTAAATTAAGACCTGTTCCTCCTGCTTTCAAGGAAATAAGAAAAAGGTCACGTTCTCCTGCATTAAAGCGATTTGTAAGTTCAAGACGCTCTTCTGATGGGGTATGTCCATCTAGATAGAAGAAAGGCACCCCTTGAATCGCAATTTCTCTTCCGATAAGCTGGAGCATTTTTGTAAATTGCGAAAAAATCAACACTCTTCTTCCCGCAAGCTTTGATTCTTCCATAATCCGCATTAATTGCTCAAACTTTGCAGAACTTCCCTTGTATCCGTCTACAAATAAACCTGGATGACAACAGATTTGCCGCAGCCTCGTCAGCCCGGCGAGGATTTTTATTTTATTTTTTCGAAGAGTGTCTTTATCCAAATGCTTCAGCGTGTCATGCCTTAGTTTCGCTAAATAAGCCCCATAGAGTTTCTTCTGTTCAGGCAGTAATTCTACGAAATCAACAGATTCAATTTTTTCAGGCAGCTCTGCCAAAACATCTTCCTTCAACCTTCTAAGTAAAAATGGATGGACTCTTCTTGCAATCTGTTTTCTCGTTAAGCGGCTATATTCCTTCAGCCCTTGGAATAAGTCTGGAAATACCACATGAAAGATGGACCATAACTCTTCCAAAGAATTTTCCACTGGAGTACCTGTTAGCGCAAAACGGTAATCTGCCTGTATTCTCTTCACCACTCTTGCTGTTTGCGTAATAGGATTTTTAAAAGCCTGGGCTTCGTCAAAAAACACAGTATGATAGGTTTGCTTCTCGTACCACAGTATATCCTTACGCAACAACGGATATGAGGTAATCACAACATCTGAATCAGAGGCTTGTTTTTGTTGTGCCGCACGCTCTGTTTTACTTCCATCTATAATGACAGCTTGCATTCCAGGCGCAAATTTCTTGATTTCACTAAGCCAGTTATAAGTTAATGACGCTGGGCAGACAATTAGAATCGGATGCTTATTTTTACGAATTAGCGGAAGCACCGATAGTATATAAGTAATACTTTGAAGTGTTTTTCCCAGTCCCATATCATCTGCAAGAATTCCTCCAAATCCATAACTTGCAAGAGTTTTCAACCATTTGTATCCCTGGACTTGATAGTCTCTTAAAATCGGCTCAACTAATTCCGGCACCATGAACTGCATACTACTTGGATTATGGATGGTATCTAAAAACTGACGGAACGTTTCCTCAAGTGTAAATGTTGAGTTGTCTTCAACAGAGTCAAGCAGCTTTAATCCCCGAACGATTGGAACATTCAACCCTGCTTCAAGATCCTCCGCCTGTACAGGTGCTGCCTGTAAAAAGCGTTGGATTTCTTCAAATTCTCGCGTTTCCAATGAGAGGAGCGCACCGTTCCGCAATCGATAATATTTCCTTTTTTCCTCAAGTGCAGATAAGAGCTCTTTTATCTGTCTCTGCGGAATACTATCCATATCAAATTTAAATTCAAGCCAATTCGTTCGCTCTTTTTTTACCTTTACTCTAATCTTTGGAATTGCATTTTCTTTAAAAATCCGGTTCCTGACTGCCGTTGTCGCATAAATTTGTACTAGCTTTTGCAGCTTCGGAACAACATGATATAAAAACTCATACTCCAGCTCTTCGTTATGCAAGAAATAACCACTGTCCGTACTGGCAAATGAGCTTTCTTCCATCAGTTGGAGTATTTGATTTTCCTTTTCAACGTCCCTTATTAATAATGGGCCCTTCTGTAATTCTTTGTTCTCCAGCGGGTTAATCACGATATTTTCGTATTGAAACTCTAAACCCGCTAACAGACGATTTTTCAAACGATCCAAATAGAGTTTGGCAACTAAAGGCACTGTCCTATAGGAGTTCGATAAATTTTGAGGTAATTCAACCTCGCCGAGTTTCTTTAAACCAGGAACCACACTTTCTATAAAATAATCGATTTGCTCAAGCGGAATCTCTATTTGATTTATTTTCGAATCCTCTAGCATTTCTTTAAGGTCCGCTAATCGTTTGCAATCCGTTTCTTCAAGCCTAATAAACTTGCCCTTATATAGAACAAAGTGATAAGAATCTAGTATGGTTAAATGATCCAACCCTTTAATCCTCAAATGATAGCCCCTGCCTGCTGAGGGTCCAAAAGTAAACTTTAGGGGCAGAATTTTTTCCGTTAGAACCAGACCTTCAAATACTTCCCCCTTATTCGCAATTTTCACTAATGGTGTCTTTACTAATAACGACAATAGCACTTCCCAAGAGGATGGCGGTATGAGTAACTGGTCAGGACTGAACAAATCATCAAAATCGTCAGTCATGGTACCTACATACATTTTTTCATCTTGCAGCACATGGGCTAGTTGTTGAATTACATTATCACTCTCTTTTTGAAAGCAATGATGGTTTGGGTCAAAGGTGAAAGTTTCGGAAAGAACGCTTTGTTTTCCTTCTATTACTTTAGCTAAAAAATGGCGGATATTCTCCACTTTAACGTGTCCAATATCCATTTCTATTCCTAACAGATTCCGTCCCTTTCCAACCTTCACTGGTTTACATAGAAAATTCGCTTCAAGGACTTGTCTATTCTCAAAATGAAGCTGATGGCCGCTTCTTCGTCTAGGCTGATCACGGAAAAGAGTAAGTAATCCAGTGGTCAGCGCCTTTTTAGTTGAAGAATCAACATGATCATCACTTTGCACAATAGGAGTTGTTCCTTGCTGTTGGTGTTCATATATAGCTAGTAAAACAGCTGCGATATGCTGGCAATCGGTTCTTACGGAGGCTAAGGTAGGACAACTGCATGATGTTCGCAAATCACCGCTTTCTTCTATATTTACTGTGACATAGAAATCTTCTGTCCCTTTAACACTTGCCTCACAACGATCAGGACTATAATAATCAAAAAACACCTTACCTGCTCTATAAAAAGAATCTCCTCGTTTAAAGGAGACTGTTCCGCACATTTCTTTTATCTGTTTGTGATTTAATGTTTGATTCAATCGAACAGCTCCTCTCCCAAACATTTAAGACTCTTTCTCATTCTGACTTAGTAATTTCAGTTTTGATAGTTTTTCTTGTAAATTTCTTTGGTCTAGCTGTTTTAGTTTGTGAATGTCAATGTCTTCTAATATGTAATGACTGAATCCCCATACGATATTTTTGATTTTTTTTCTGCTGTTTTCAACAATCATGATTAAAGCATCAAAGATTGCCAGGATAACGGAAATGTCTTCCCTGCCATAGTGAATAATCTGATAGAAGGTTGAGTATAGAATATCTTGGAACCTTTTTTGAGGTAAAATCAATCTTGCCTGTCCATGTTCATCTTTATAAATAATATAATTACCATCTAATTTACCTACTTCCCCTAATGCTAAACCAAGATGGTGAATACAATCAATAGCTGTGTTTGGATCATTTATCGCTGGAGAAATTGCCCTTAACGTAATTTCCACTATTTTTTTCAATGCAAATTCTTCATCCTGCATCGTTGTTCTATCACTTCCAACCGTAATCATTGGCTGGTAATCTACTGTCAACTTCTCATCTAAATGATAAACAGTTAAGATAATTTGATTCTGTGTTATAAACTGCCCAATCTTCTGATTAACCTCAATGAATTGGTCATGTTCAACGGCTAATTGCAACAATTTATTATTATCAATTAATTGAAGATATCCATATTTACTGCTATATATTTCAGTTCCTTTTTTAAAGCTGTGCGGCTTCTGATAAGGTCCCTTCTCGATAGAAACATGATGATGCTTTTCAACAAATTCAATCTTGTTCTGAACAACTTTCAAAACATCTTCTGTTAATAGGTGAATTAAATTGGTGACTTGTATATAAGTCGCAACATGATGAATAAAATAGGCAAAATAAGCAAGACACACCAATGCAAAGATTACTCCTACTCCGGATGATATAACAGGGTGATCAATGGTACTTTTCATGAACAATAATGAAAAAATAGAATACACAAACCCTCCCATAAACACTCCTAATACCCGCATCGTAATTTGGCTGGTGACAAAGTTACGAAGTGTCCTTGGTGAAAATTGAGAGGAATAAGTGGTTAAAACCACCATAATCGTTGAAAAAGTGATTGTAGTCATAGTTAACAGCGATCCAGCAATCACTCCTAAAATGGTTTGTGCCAGGTCTACCCTTGTCAATAGAATAGAAGGAATAATGAGCTCGAATTGTTTATAAAAAGTTGTATCAATTGTGATAACAACAATCGCCAAGACTAATGAGATTACACAATATAAGCTTGGCAGGAGCCATAAACTATTTTTTATCTGTAAAAGGAACCTTTGAATCATCATATTCCTCCATCATATATACTCCTTATAATTTTTAACATATTCATCTCTTCTCAAACAAAATATCCTTTAAGCTTTCAAACAACGAATTGCAAAAGAGGGTGCCCCTTACTATTTCTCCAACTTATATCGTACGTAAAAAGTTTTGCCCCTTTGACAACCTTTACGAAATTTACAGATTATTAAAGTAGTTAATTTTTTCTTAACAAATCTTTACACTCCCTTAATTAACATTAGCAATGAGACTACCTATAATCATAGGAGAAAGTTACTAATTCAACCAAAGGGGAGAATATTTATATGGATCGCCGTTTGTTTTTAACATATGTAGGAAGCAGTACTGCGGCTTTAGTTGCCGCATCTTCTGGGATTGGAGCCTTAACAGGAAGCGCAATGACTGGAGACCATTTAATAAATGGACAGCCTTCTGGAAAAGGTAAGCCGCTGACGACACCATTTACACCAATTAGTCGTACATGGGAAAATGAGATGGTCCTTCCTAAAGGATATAACTACTCCATTATAGCTTCATATGGTGATGTGATTAACTCAAAGGGAGAAAAATTTGGGGATGCAGCTGACCTTACAGTCTATTTTCCAATTGATAGTTTAAAAGGTGGAAACAATTCCGAAGAAGGTTTAATTTGGGTAAATCACGAGTTCCCTGAGCCCGAAAACTATATGAAATTATTAGGAATCAATGAATCTACTTTTACAGGAAACCTCGCAGACTATCCTGAGCTTCTTAAATTGGAAAAAGAAGCTGTCGGCGGTTCTGTCATCCACGTAAAAAAAGAAAAAGATGGATGGAAGCTTGTAGTAGATGATACATATAATCGCCGTGTCGATGGTAAAACTCTTATTGAATTAACGGGTCCTGCCCGCGGGAGCAAGTATGTTGGCGGCGCCAAGACTGTAGTTGGTTCACTAGGAAACTGCAGCGGCGGACGTACACTTTGGAATACAGTATTATCCTGTGAAGAAAACACAGAATATGGCGATGATTATGGCTGGCCTAATTTTACCGATGAACATTACGGCTGGGTAGTCGAAGTTGATCCGTTTGATCCAAAAAAACCTGTACGTAAGCATACTGCCCTTGGCCGCTTTGCACATGAAAATACAGCAATGGGCTTAACCAATGATGGCAGAGTCGTAGTTTATATGGGTGATGATAAAGGTGATGCATGCTTCTACAAGTTCATTAGCAGCAAGAAATTCAATCCTGCAAATCGTGAAGCCAATTTCGATATTTTAGAAAGCGGGACTTTATATGTAGCCAGCATGAAAGAGCAAAAATGGATTGCCCTTGACCATGCAGCAAATTCTAAGCTTCAGGGGCAATTTGCGGACCAAGCTGACGTTTTAACGAATGCACGTTCAGCAGGAAAAGCCGTTGGCGGTACGCTATTAGACCGTCCAGAAGACGTGGAAATCCATCCTAAAGATGGAACAGTTTTCTTATCGTTAACAAACAACACAGGTCATGGTAATTTTCATGGACAAATTGTTCGATTTGCTCCTGCAAATGGTGACCATGCTAGTGAAGCATTCACGTTCGAAGTGTTTGTTGCCGGCGGTCAGCAAAGCGGGATAACTTGCCCAGATAACCTTCACTTTGACAGCAAGGGAAATCTTTGGGTTGTCGAAGACTACAGCGCATCTGAAACGAATCAATATGCTACCTATAAAAACTGCGGTGTATTCATGATTCCAACTGATGGGAAGAATTACGGAGAACCATTCCAATTTGCTTCAGGTCCAAAAGGCTGTGAAGTAACAGGTCCGTGGTTAACTCCCGATGAAACAACCTTATTCTTAGATGTACAGCATCCAAGCACATGGAATCCATATCCAGGTCAAACATTTGGACGCTCTTGTTTGATTGCTGTCCATGGTGGCAGCTTTAAGTAAAACTATGGAAGGAGCCATTCTCACCATGTTTGTTTGTTCGAACCACGTCAAGGATGCATTAAGCTTAATGTTTGTTCCTCACATTAAAGTAATCTCAGAAGAGGAAAATGTTACTTTCCGCTGTCATCTTTGTAAGAACAGTGCCAAATATAAACTATTTCATTTTGCACATTATAGAAGAACGAACCAAAAAGTTATCTAAGGAGGAAACATTCCATGCTTCAGAACATAGGAATCCCAGGGCTAATTCTCGTCTTAGTCATTGCATTAATCATTTTTGGACCTTCAAAATTGCCGGAATTAGGCCGAGCTGTTGGTTCTACCCTAAAGGAATTTAAAAAATCAACACGCGAATTGGTTTCGGATGATTCCACAGATAAAGTACAATCCAAAAAAGAAGAAAAAACGATTTAAGTTATCTAAGGAAGATGCGAGCAGCAGGTTTGTGCTTGCATCTTTTTTTAAGGAGGGAAACCGTTGTCTAAACCACAGAATATGGATCTAATTGGTCATTTCGAAGAATTACGCAAACGGCTTATTATCACACTTGGCACTTTTATAGTTTTGCTCATTTTAGCCTTTCTCTATGTTCAAGATATCTATCAATGGCTTGTAAAAGATTTAGAGGTTAAATTGGCCATATTAGGACCTAGCGATATTTTATGGGTGTATTTAATGTTATCCTGCGTCATTGCCATCGCAGGGACGATCCCTATAGCCGCCTATCAAGTTTGGTTGTTTGTTCGTCCAGCATTAAAAGATTCAGAGCAAAAAGTCACACTAGCTTATGTTCCTGCTTTATTTCTTTTATTCATAATTGGAATAGCCTTTGGATATTTTGTGATTTTCCCGATTGTCTTTCAATTCCTTCTCTCCTTATCGGAGGATATGTTTATGACCTTTTTTACCACAGAGAAATATTTTAAGTTCCTGCTTCATATGACATTGCCATTTGGCTTCTTGTTTGAACTTCCTGTCGTGATTATGTTCCTGACAAGTCTTGGAGTATTAAATCCATACCGATTGCAAAAGATCAGAAAATACTCCTATTTCGTTCTCATTGTTACGGCCGTTTTAATCACACCACCGGATTTACTATCAGATATTTTAGTTATAATCCCACTTATCTTTCTATATGAGTGCAGTGTTTTATTATCAAAGATAGTTTACCGGCGAAAACAACAACAACTAATCCACACAGCTCTATAAGTAGTGAAATTTAGTAAATAAGTGTAAAAGACTAGAGCACTCTCTAGTCTTTTACTCACAGATAATCTATTCATCCTTCATCTTCATTGGTAGTTAAATCTTTTACAGGCAATGGCTCATTTTCTTCATGCGTTGGCTTGCGAAGATTAAAGAATGCTTTAATACAAAAGTATACTAAACCAACCACACCGATTAAGAAAATTGTATCCGGAACAGCGCGGAATAAAAGTAAATTTTGAACAATTTCTATACCGAAATATGTTTCTGGGTCACGTGATGCCCAATACCCCTGTTCATAAGCTAGTTTTAATTGAACAAATCCAATCGGCAGCAATGTGATAAAGACCATTCCCGCCAGCCCAATATTTAACATCCAACAGACAATTTTTAAAAGTTTATCATTCCACACCTTAGGATTAACGATGTTTCTTAATGCAAACAGAAGCAAGGAAATTGCAAACATCCCGTAAACGCCCATCATTGCAGCATGAGCATGTGCTGGCGTTAACTGCTGACCATGTTCAAAATAATTAACTGCTGGAAGATTTATTAAGAATCCTAATACTCCTGCACCCACCAAATTCCAAATCGCAGTCGAAATTAAAAACCAAAATGTTGATTTATATGGGAAGTCTACTCCCCCATCGTGAAGCATTTTAAACTGTTCATAGGCTTCGAGAATTAGTAAGGTTAGTGGGATGATTTCCAATGCTGAGAAAACAGAACCTAATGCAATCCAAACTTCTGCCGAACCATTATAGTAATAATGGTGGCCAATTCCTATGACCCCGCTTCCTAATAAAATAGTAATCTGGAAATATAATGCTTTAACCGTTGAACTCTTTGTTACAAGATTCATTTGAACTAATAAGAAACCGATAATAACGACGGCAAAGACTTCAAATATACCTTCTACCCATAAATGAACAATCCACCACCGCCAGTAATCAGCCATCGTGTAGCTCGTATCCGGTTGAATGAGAAAGGCAAATCCGTAGAATAATGGAACTGCAATGGCTGCGTAAAATAGCAGGTGAACAAGACCACCTTTATCGGTTTCACGCTTTAACGCACTCTTGATTCCTCTAAATACAATAAATAACCAAATGATCATTCCAATAGCCAAAATATACTGCCAAAACCTACCTAGTTCTAGGTACTCCCAGCCTTGGTGACCAAACATAAACCAACTATTACCTAAGTACCCATTTACACCGAGCCATTGTCCGAGCATGCTACCGAATACTAGTACAACTAATGCCCAAAATAAAATGTCTACTAATAGACCTTGTCGCTTTGGTTCATGTCCACCGACAAGCGGCGCTACATAAATACCTAAGCCTAACCATGCTGTTGCAATCCAGAAGATTGCTAATTGAAGATGAAACCCTTTAGAAATACTGAATGGGAATAGTTCTGCAATCCATTTAATTCCGAAAAAGCTATCTGGTTCTGTATAATAATGCGCCAACAGTGCCCCGAACATAACTTGGATAAAGAATAGAATCGAAACGATAACAAAGTACTTACCTGCTTTTACTTGCGACAGCGTTACAGGCAATTTATTTAGATGTATTTTTGGGAAGGTATCAGGCGTATAGGCTTCCTTCATTCCTAAATGGTACCGATAGAATACATACAAGATTAAGGCCATAAACAGTGATAAAATGGTAATACTTGCTCCGCTCCATAAAATAGAGGAATAGGTCAATACATTCCCTGCATCCTCATAATATGGCCAATTATTTGTAAACGAAATATTGTCATCGGGACGATTTGTACTTGATAACCAGGCTGTCCAGAAGAAAAAATCCGCTACCTGTGTAATTTGATCACCTTTATCGACCCAGGCTCGATTCTCCTCAGGTAAATCTTTTTCTTCTATCAGATTTTCTTGTAATCCCCAGCCATCGCCTTCAGTAAATACTGTGTAATAAAATTCTCTAACTTCCTCCAACCCATAAACCTGTGCGTCCGTTAACACGAGCGTATCATTCTTCTTCGTGTATCGATTTTCCCGCATTTCCTCTTTAACTAGTTCACGTATAACGGCTGCCTTTTCTTTTGGAAGACTCGCGAAATCACTGCGTTCTTTCTTTAATGCATAAAAATCCTGCATACCTTCCGTATAAATTTTTAATGCTTCTGCCGTGTAGTCCGGTCCCATATAGGAACCATTCCCTAATACACTGCCATA
Source organism: Bacillus sp. CZDM1 (assembly GCF_055502545.1). Taxonomy (NCBI): domain Bacteria; kingdom Bacillati; phylum Bacillota; class Bacilli; order Caryophanales; family Bacillaceae; genus Bacillus; species Bacillus sp. CZDM1. The sequence continues at coordinate 10,400 of NZ_JBUESO010000015.1, forward strand.
ATCCATTAATGCGTATTTTTGGAAGACGGCCTGTCCACCTTTGATTGACTCTTTTGTAAACAGGACGTCACCTTTTTCATTTACAACAAGTGGCCTTGGTGCTTCAGATTTAAAAATCCAATATCCTCCTACTAATAAAACAGTAAAAACCAATAGTAATGTGGATACTAGTATAGATTTCATCAAACTATTTTTTTGACTCTTCTTCTTTATTCCGATGTTTGGATTACGTTTTTTTGCTTCCATTATTGTTCAACACCTTTCTTTGGTATCTACATTTACTAGAATCATTGTGTAGGATTTCACAAATAAGGTTGTAACTACCAGTAATTTACTACGTGTTAAACACCCACCAAATAATCCTTCAAAGTCATTTCACAGTTATATTCTGTTACAGAGGCTCCCAATGATGAAACACTTAACCCTAGGGGAACAATCCCTTCCTTCCGCCAAGCTTTATGGAGTTCTTCCAATTGCTCGTCGCCCCTCATAAAGGCAATCCCACAATCGCCGCCACCGGCACCTGATGATTTTCCACTTCCAAACTTCTCAGCACAATTGCATAATGATTCTAACTTTCCAGTTTCAATGGTAATGTCTGCCTCTTCATTGAGGATTTGCAGTGCCTTGCGATTTTGGGTAAGACTTAAGATGGCTGCGTCACAATCCTTTTTCTCAAAACTTTTAATCATCCGGTTAACTGCAAATGAACTTTTCTCCAAAAAACGTGTGTATGAATCTTGATTTTGATCACGATACTTTTTGACCTTACTGATCATAGGTGCAGTTCGTGCACTTTCTTTTGTCCAGCCAACCGATAACTTAAGCTTTGATGGTGGGTTTAATGCTGTAATAACCAAATTCGGCCATGTCATTTCCACGAGTTTGCATAGACTTTTCCTTCTGCACAGCTCATTTTCGACCCATTGAGAGTTAAAAGAAGAATATGCCAGCCACCCTCCAAAAGTGGATGCAGCGATATCCACCCCTGATCCATTCTTTTGGGTTTTTAAATGAGCTATGACAGCAAGTTTGAAAATATGAGTAAGCTGCGGCTCTGTTTCCCCTTCATTATGCAGGCTTAAAATGGCTGAAATAACAGCTACAACAACAGCCGCACTTGAGCCAAGCCCATACTTTTTGCCAGTAGCACGGTCGTCAAGTTCACTTTTAATGGTTAGATGAAACGGACGTAATGTCACCGATTTTTCTTGTAAATATTGATTAACTACATTTATTGAATGTTGGATAAATCTTAAACGTTGGTCTGAATGAATAAATTTGTTCCCCATGTCCCATGTAATAGGCTCTAATCCGTATTTAGGAATGGAAAGCTGATTCTGAATGCTAGGTTCAATATAAGCGGTAATAAAACGGTCGACAGCGACAACAATCGCCTTCTGATTAGGTTCTAGAACAGCATATTCACCAGCTATTAACAGTTTCCCCGGTACTTTTACACGATAGCTTGTATAGGCCATTATTATTCATCCCCTCATAAAATGTCTTTTCAAAACCTTTTCGATTTTTATTTTATATACATTACTCCAGGACCTTGATGGCAAACATGTATATTCTGTACATTCGGTAAATTGATCAACGCATCATATACAAGCTGTTCATCCTTTGGCTGGCAAAGGACCTTAACATTTGGCCCAGCATCAATGGTGAAATATGCCTGAATACCTATTGTACGGAGGAATTGAACCTCTTGGATTACACCTAGAGTTGCTCCGTTCCAATACATGAAAGGCGGATTAGCTCCTAGTGTTGTAGCATGCATTTTTAATGCATTTGCCTCTACAATCTGTCCCAATAATTCAAAATCCTGTTTTTTTATCGCTTCTTTAGCGTTAAGGAAATCTTGTTCAACACCTGCTAACCAGCCAGAGTAAAAGGGTGATGTTTCCACCGTTCGTTTCATCCCCTCTCTACTGCTTACCAATTTGGGTTCAGTGTTTAATTGAACGGAAAGAATACTTAGATCCCAAGTTTCTTCACTTTTAATAGGCTTGGCGAAGGAATCCGTTCCATCAGCTTTTTCACCTTTTTTCCATTCCACGTAACCGCCATAAATTGACCTGCAGGCAGATCCCGATCCTTGACGGGCTAATTTTGATAATTCCTTCCCATCTAACTCTAAACCAAGAGCTTTTGTTGCAGCCGCCGTTAATGAAGCATAGCCTGAGGCAGAGGAAGCAAAACCAGCCGCCATTGGTACATTGTTTGTTGTGGTCACGACCGCTTTAAAATCCTTCCCGGAGATTGCCCTAATTCGGTCTAGAAAACGAGAAACCTTGTTTATTTCCGAATCACTTGCAAGTTGATTATTGATTACAAATACGTCTACTGTAAGACATGAACAAAATTCAATTGTTGTCGTTGTATAGAACTTATCCAATGTGATGGAAAGGCTGCTGTTCATTGGCAAGAAAAGTTCCTCATCACGTTTTCCCCAATATTTTATTAATGCAATATTTGTAAAAGCTCGTGCTGTTGCTCTCAATTCTTAACCCCCGCCTTCTATGTTTTTATTTTCTGAGTTTCCAAAGGAATGGCCTCACTTTATACCTAACTTTCAACAGAAAAATACCAGGTGTTTAATGCCCCCGCCTTCATCAATGACTTGGCAATTGCCTTTGCATTCGCCAGATTATGCGCAAGAGCTATAATACAGCCGCCCCGACCTGCACCCGTTAATTTTGCACCAAGTGCTCCTGCTTTTCGTGCGACATCTATAAGTCTATTAATATCTCCATTACTGACGCCAAGGTCTATAAGTCCAGATTGTGCTGAATTAAATAACTCCCCTAATAACTTCATGTTTCCATCATAAAGTGCTTCCCTTGCCTCAAGTGTAATCGCACCAAGCCGCTTCAATGACTTTTGCGTCATTTCGGGTTCAGTTAATACCTTGTCCCTTACACTTGATACTGCACCATGTGTATCAGAAAAATGCCCAGTATCTGCTACTACCAGAAAAAGGGGATCACCAATTTGTAATGATTCTGTCTTTCCTTTTTGAAACCAAATTGGAAATTGACTGAAAGCAGCTGCCATGTCAATCCCGCTAGGGTTCCCATGAGCGAACTTCTCCGCAGTGTGAACAAGGGACATTAACTCTTTAGGTTTGGCTTTTTGCCCATAATAAGCAAACAAGCTTTTTACTATCGCAATGGCTATTGCAGCACTTGATCCTAAACCACGACCAATTGGGATAGAGGAATGAAGTCGGATCAATAGCCCTTTTGCTGGTTGATTTAAGTATTCTAATGTCTCATAAATACACGCAGCGATTCCTTGCAATTTTTTCGGTATCCTACTAAGTGGACCTTCATAGTACTCACTAATAAACATAATTTGTTCATAACTTCCTTCAACTGCTGATGCCACCTCTAACAATGGAAAAGGAAGTGCGATCGCGGGCATCCCATAAACAACAGAATGTTCACCAACTAAAATTAATTTACCGTGGGCATTGCCAATTGCGTATTTTTGAGCTGTCTGAATCATCTTTATACATCTCCAATTAACCAACTATTTTAGTGATAATCCAAGGAGCTGAGTACAGCACCATAAATTGAACACCATAATTTATACCCCAGCGATGAAGCATTCCAGCCACTAGCGCTATTAGGAGAACTCCGCCAATATTAATCCAGCCTGCGTCCATGTATGCCAGTAATAACACCAAGCTAATAAACAAGCCTAATAATGCTTCATGCGGGATTTTTCTAAAAACAAAAGCGCAAATTTGCTGAGAGTACTTTATCGTAACAAAGTAGGTGATCCCTAATGCTGTCACAGCCCCAATGATCGTAGCCCAAACAAAAGCAGAATAGGATAAGATATGGTGCATATTATGCTCTAGCGTGAAAACCGGTGGAGCATTAAATAAGGCATTTGCCGGACCGATAGCCATTGGTGATAGCGGAATACCTAATGCGATTAAAGGAATAAGCGTTCCAGCGATATAGGTTGCATTTGCTAAAGCTTCCATACTGACAATGGCCAGGGATGCTTTCTTCACCGGATCTTTTGTTCTACTAGAGATTACTTCTCCCAAAAAAATAGTTATCCCTACCGGACTCATAATGAACGTAAGGGACCCTATTAGAGAAGAAAGTGTACTCATTCCCAGCTCTTTTTTCGTTAAAATTTTGAATGGATTTGGAACCCCTTTTGTGTCATTTGATTTATTTAAAAAGATTGTTTTTTTATCAAACCGCTCTAGACTATTTCTTTTCTCTTTATTTAACAGTTCAAATAATGTCAAAATAACTGGCCCGATTGTAATTCCTAGGAAGAAAGAAACAAATACATTGGTTCCTTCTGGTACTGCTCCCACTCCCCAATATAGATGGCGAAGACCTTGTATCAATAATGCAAATGGAATAATCGTGGCAAGTGCCAGCCATCTGTTTTTACACATAAGTGCTAAGAATACGGCACCTATGAAAAATAACGGATTTGCATATTCTTTAATAACATCAGCAATCGGTATTAATGCATTGGCTAGGAGTAAACTTACTGGTACTGCCACCAAGGTTCCGATCACGGAACCTGAAGCCATTTTGCGGATACTGACATCAGACATTCCATGTTTTTTTAATATCATTGCGTGTTCGACCATTGGGGTCGCCATTACCCCACCAGGGATTCCTGCAACTGCAACTGGAATCGAATCGGTTAGTTTGCTGGCAACAATCGCTGATATAAAGAAGGTCAACACGATTACAGGATGTAACCCCGATAGAACTAAGACTAAAATGACTGGTGCGATCGTTGCCGTTTCATCCGTTCCTGGCGCAATACCAATGACCGTGTAAGCTGCGGCAGCCAACAATGCGGCAGCCAACATTTGTAAAATTAATGTTGAATCCAATTCCTTATTCCTCCCTTTGTACCTCTTGAATGATTCTCTTTGGTTTTATTAACAAACTGGATATAATAAAACCGATGAAGGCCCCTATTAAACCATAAAATAATGGTTTTGGAGGTTCATTGGGGGCAATGAAATATCCGCCAAGTGCGGTGGTACTGCAAATAAGTAAGGATAGAACCAGGCTTCTTATATTTACGAGATCCTCCCAAACCTCAATGTTATCTGCTCTAGTTTCCCTTTTTATTGAAAGATTTCCCTTAATCTTCAAACATGCCAACTCCTTTACCTCTAAAGGCATTTAAATAAAAAGCACTCTATGACACTAACTATCTATAGTCCTATTATATTGATAATGATTATCATTACTAATTGACCAATATCAAGTTTTGAATTTTAATTTTTTTATAGAAGTACAAAAAAAGTCTAGTTTATAAGAGCTCATTGCTCCTATAATCTAGACCCCCGCCTTTATACCTTAATTAAATATATTGCAACAATGCATCCTTATCAAATATCGCCACAACTTCCTTTATTGATTCTCTTTTTTCTTGTTCTGTCATGTCATTCTAACGAGATGTATATTTAAGTGCTAAATGTCCAGTGAACTGTTCAATCATGAGTAACGCTCCTTTTTATAGACAGGGGTTATTGCAACCCCTTGATTTTACTTACCTCATACCAGGTACCGTTATCACCTTTAACCATCGTGATATAACCCTCAGCATCTGTCATATAATCTTTAATTTCATACCATAAATCATTTTTCACATTCACCATTTTTGTTTTTAAATCTTTCATTTTTAGTTCCATCTTACTATCATTTTAGACTTAGCTTGATTTCATTTATTTGTTCAATATGCCGTTCTTCATGGAGCCAGATAAAATCGACTAGATTTTTCAAACTAATCAATCCAAGTGTAGGATGATCTAGTGATTTTATTGCTAACGTTTTCTCATGTATCTCATTAAAAATAGCCTGTAAATATTGAAATCTTGATGTCTCAAGGAATTTAATTAAATCCTTCTTGGTAAAATAATCTTCTGGCGGTTCGTTTGCTGCCTTAACCTTGCTAGAACGGTCAGTGAGAAAGGATAAATCTCTTTCGTCTACTTTTTGACTATCCATTTTTATCGAATTTAGGATAAGCTCGGCGGTTTCCTTTTCTGTTGAGAATAAGTGGTAAATTACTTGTGAAATACTCCAGCTTTCTCCATCGGGTCTTCGATTGAGTTGTTCATCCGTTTGATTTATAAAGCTCTCTAGTAGTTTTGTGCGTGTTCGTCCAAGATTCTTTATTAACACACGCTTCACCTCCAACCTCTCTTATATTATAGTGATAATGATTATCATTACTAATTGATCTAGGTCAAGTTTTAAAAGAAATTGTTTTGAAAATTTCAAAAAAACTACCAAGAACTTTCTTGATAGTTTTTCATACTCTTTTTTTTAAACAAGGAGTAGTTCATCTAAATCGATAATTTCAATATTCTTATTCGACTTTTGTTTGATATAACCAGAGTCTTCAAGATCGGTTAACTTACGACTAATGGTTTCAGGAGTAGTTCCTAGATAGGAAGCTAAATCTTTTTTACTCATAGGTAATACAATCTCCATTGAATGCGTTTCGGAATCTAAGCATTCTGCCAAGAAGAGTGCAAGCCGAGTTTCAACCTTCTCGGTAGCAAACCGTGTTGTTTGTTTTTCTGACTGCTCTAATCTTTTCGAAAACTCTGCTAGGATTTTTAATGAGATGGAAGGGTATTTCAATAGAAACTCTTGTAATTCAGAACGTTTGATCATACAGACTTGCGTCTCTTCCATAGCTTCTGCAAAGGATTCGTGGAGTGCCTTGTTAAACAATGCAAGTTCTCCGGTGAAATCACCTGGATTCAGAATACGTACCAACTGCTCTTTACCAGAATCAGACAGTCGATAAATTCTTATTTTTCCTTTATTTACAATATAAAGAGAGTCAGATTCGTTGCCTGCCTGATAGATTATTTCTCCTCTTTTATAGGTAACAGATTTGGCCGTCTTCATGATTTCATCCATTTGTTCCTCTGCTAAGTGATTGAATATTGGAACCAATGAGACACACGAATTGTAGTTTCCTTTGCAATGGTTTTGGTCATGGGCTTCGGAATGACAATCCTTAGAATTCATCTTTTACACTCCTTAAACGAACGTTACTATGCAGCATTGACAGCATTGAGCTCTATAAAAACGCTCTTTTTATTATAATTAAATCTTAATAATCTCATGGCATTTAAAATAACCATTAATACACTAGCCTCATGAATGAACATACCGAATGCCAAATGAACGGATCCAAATAAAACGCCAACTAATAAAACAAATACAATCAGTATTGCGAGGAAAGTATTTTGTTTCATATTCCGCACCGTTGCTTTTGATAAGGCGTAGGCATGGGAAAATTGCATCAATTTATCAGCCATTAAAACTATGTCTGCCGTTTCCATTGATATATCCGTACCGCCTTTACCCATGGCTAATCCAATATCAGCTGTTGCAATAGCAGGTGCATCATTAATACCATCTCCAGCCATCGCAACAATATGACCCCTTTCTTTTAATTCCTTAACGTATTTGACTTTTTCCTCTGGCAATAGTTCCGCATGGTATTCATCAATACCTAACCTATTAGCTACTATCTCAGCAGAATGTTGATTGTCGCCAGTCAAAATAATCATTTTCTTTATACCGGTGTTTCTTAATTCAGTTAATGCCTGTACAGCGTCTTCACGGATTTGATCAGCAATCGAGATAATCCCGCAAATTTCTCCATCCACTGCAGCAAGAATAGCCGTATATCCTTCCTTTTCCTGAGCTAACGCATAATCTGATACTTCCTTGGTGATGGTAATTTTATCCGTTTTCATTAATTTACGATTTCCCACAGACAAGGTATGCCCTTCAACCATTGCCCGGATTCCAATTCCTTTAATCACTTCTCCATTTTCCACTGTTCCTATTATTAAACTTCTTGCCTTCGCTTCATTTACAATGGTTTGGCCTAAATGATGTTCTGAAATGGTTTCAGCCTGGGCAGCCAATCGGAGCAGGTCGTTCGTATCTATATTATTAAACACCTTTATATTTGTTACTTCAGGTTTTCCCTTTGTGAGAGTCCCCGTTTTATCAAAAACAATGGTATCTACTTTGGAAAGGCTGTCCATTACTTCTCCGCCTTTTATAAGCACACCTTTTTTCGCCCCATTTCCGATACCTGCGACACTTGAAACTGGGGCGCCAATAACCAAGGCACCAGGGCAGGCGATGACTAAGAATGTGATCGATAAATGCAAATCTCGGGTTATTACATATACCAAAACCGATAACAGTACTACTGCAGGTGTATAAATACTGGCAAACTTATCAAGAAATTTCTCCGTCTTCGATTTTGATTCTTGTGCTTCCTCTACGAGCTCAATAATTTTTGCGAAAGTGGTGTCATCCCCGACTTTTTCTGCAATCATTTCGATATATCCATTGTCTACAATGGTACCGCTAAAAACTTTATCTTCTATATTCTTTGCTGCTGGAATGGATTCACCGGTTACAGTCGCTTCATTCAAGTAGGCTTGTCCAGAAACAATTCTTCCATCAGCTGGAACCTTTCCGCCGGAACGAATAATAATACAATCTCCTGCGACAACTTCGTCAACTGAAATGGATATGTTATTACCTCCACGGTTAACCATTGCCTCTTGGGGTGCCATATCAATTAATTCTTTTAGAGATGACCGTGTTTTTTCTAATGTTCGAGCTTCCAAATAGTCACCAAATAAGAATAAGAAGGTAACCACACTCGATTCGGTATACTCCTGTAAATAAAGAGCCCCTATGACGGCAATACTCACCAATAAATCAATACTGAAGACCTTCATTCGCAGTGCTTGGCATGCTTTAATAAATATTGGAACACTAGCAAAAATGGTTGCGATTAATAGAAAAAGATTCTTTATGTCATCGTTGTTTAGTAGACCCGATATAAACCCCGTTACGATTAATAGAAATGAAAGTAAGGTAATATGGTTTTTATATTTGTTAATTGTATAATTCATTCTACCCCCTCCTATAGGTTCTTAAGATACTTCAATAATAAGGATTAGGAAATTTTAGAGGTCAAAACCTCGTAGCCTAATTTTTTGATCTTCTCCTCTATTTGACTCGCATTAACTAGAACTTCATTAAATTCTGTTTTTACCTTACTCGAATTGAATATCACTTTGGCAGAATCTATACCAGCTGTTTTAGTAAGTGTTGTTTCAATTTTTTTGATACAAGATGGACAAGTTAAAGTTTCTAATTGAAATAATGCTTTTGCCATTTTTTATTTCCTCCTAGGTTTTTATGTCTTCATTTTAATTCAGATGGTTAAGAAAAGACTTGACCTAAAACAAGCTTTCTTATTTTTCCCGTTATATAATTCATCCGTTCATTTAAAATAAAAGATTGTATTTATTTAATGTTTACCAAGCAGTTTAAAGTTGTGTTCTGATTCACTATCCTCGTAAATAGAATAGTTTAGGACTTCTATTTAATGGTTAAGGGGGATATTTTATGAAGATTCAACGTCTTGGACATGCGATGTACGTTTTGAAAAGTAGGGAAGGAAAGAATTATTTAATTGATCCTTTTTTCGATTTGAATCCTGGTTTTCCTGAAGAATTAAACACTGCCAGCTTCTATCAATCTATTGACTGTGTTTTTCTAACACATGGTCATTTTGATCATACGAGCGGATTATCTAAAATAGTAGAACACAAGCCGGAGATTATGATTGTCGCTCAATATGAGCTAGCCTTAATTCTTCTGCAACAAGGGATTAAAAATGTCCTTCCTATTAATTTTGGTGGTTCGGTGTCGTTTGATGATGTAACCGTAACAATGGTCCAGGCAAGACACTCTTCTTCTTATGGAGAAACAACCGGTACTCCGGTATATGCCGGGGAGTCTGCGGGATATATTTTTGACTTTAAGGATGATTATACTCTCTATCATTCAGGCGACACTGCCTTAATGGCAGACATGAAGCTGATTCAGGATGTTTATCAGCCTGAAATCGCCATCCTCACTTCATCCGGACACTTTACCATGGGACCGAAAGAAGCAGCATACGCGGTTAGGAATCTATTAAATGTTAAATATGTAATCCCAAGCCACACCTTCCCAACAAACGAAACAGCTGCATCCCCAGAATCATTAGCTCAATTATTGGCAGCTTTCCCTGTAGTTGAATTTATGATTGATAGAGACAACGAGTTAAAAGAACTTCTAAAGGATTATAAAAAGACAGAAGTAACTCCACTAGCCTATGGAGAAGAACGAGAATTTGTTAGAGAGAATAAACGGTGACAGGCACCGTCCGTGGACACTGTCCACCTCAGACGGACAGTCAAAATAAAAGGGATACCGCCAACGGCGGTATCCCTTTTATTTGTTAATAGTTCTCTTAATTTTACTGATTTAGATATGCCCAAGCATATTGCGCGTAAAGTTCGGCGCCCGTGGCGAGGGCGTCTTCGTCGATGTTGAATTTGCCATGGTGATGGGCCCATTCTGTGTCTTTTTCTGGATTTCCGCTGCCGACGAGGGCGAAGCTGCCTGGTGCACGGGTGAGATATTCACTGAAATCTTCTCCGCCCATTGTTGGTTTTTCGTTATAAACCACATCTTCCCCAAATGCTTCTGCAGCAACCGTTTGTACTAGTTTTGCACTGTATTCATCGTTTATTACTGCTTGTGTCCCACGGATGTATTCCACTTTAGCAGTTGCACCGTATAGTGCAGCAACCTGGTCTGCGTAATGCTGGAGCTGCGTTTCAATATGATCTCTCGTTTCAGGGTGGAAGCAGCGGACTGTTCCTTCGATTACAGCATTTTCTGCAATGACATTAAACCTTGTTCCGACAACCATTTTTCCAATTGTTAGAACAGCAGGATGCTGGGCATCAATCGTTCTAGAAACAACGGTTTGTACATTCATAACAAAGGATGAAGCTACAATAGCAGTATCAATACATGCATGAGGCATCGCACCATGCCCGCCTCTGCCTTTGAACGTCACTTTAAATAAATCTGCGGAGGCAAAAGATGGTCCTGGTGTGCAGGATACTTTATGTGTCGGCATCTGTGACCAAATGTGGATGCCAAAAACGTTGTCTACTCCCTCCATTGCTCCCTGTTCTACCAATGCTTTCGCTCCTTCTGCTACTTCTTCAGCCGGCTGGAACAATAAACGTACATTACCTGGTAATTCTTCTTTTATTTCATTTAACGCTTTTGCTGCAATCATTAGCATTGCTGTGTGTGAGTCGTGTCCACATGCATGCATTTTTCCATCTACTTTTGAAGCATACGGCAGATCCTTGTTCAGTTCCTCAACTTGCAAGGCATCCATATCACCTCTTAACGCAACCGTTTTTCCCGGTCTTCCCCCTTGAATTTCTGCAATAACACCAGTTGGCTCAGTCTTTCTGTATGAGATTCCTAAATCATCAAGATACTCACAGACAAATTGAGTAGTCTTGAACTCCTCCCAGGATACCTCTGGCTCACTATGAAGCTTCCGACGTAATTGTGTTAGTTCTTCACTATATGTTTGAATCGCTTCTTTAATTTTCGTATGAATCATTACTCATTTCGCCTCCGTTAACTTTTTGGCTGCCTCATATAGAATATGGACTGCATTTGCTAGATGGCGTGAATCGGACCATTCCTCCGGACAATGACTTAGACCATCCTTACTCGGAATAAAAAGCATGCCTACATTTGTAAAATCGGAAAAGACCATCGCATCATGACCTGCTCCGCTGTTAATCGAACACTTAGGTATATCAAGTTCACTGCTCTTTTTCTTTAGCAAAGAGACAATATCCTTGTTCATCTGTTTTGGTTGAATATATAAAAGCTGCTCCACACTTACCTCAATACCCTTATCACAATACAAATCTGCCAGGGTTTTTACATTTTGAATCACATTCAATACGTGTTCTTCCTTACCAGAGCGAATGTCCACAGTAAAAACTACCTCGTCTGGAATAACATTCGCCCCATTTGGAAAGACATTTAATCGGCCGGTTGTAACAACCGTACCTTCTCCCTCCGAATCTGCAAGTTCTGGGAACTGTGTAATCATCTTGGCAGAGGTAACTAACGCATCCGCTCTCCGGTCCATCGGTGTAGTACCCGCATGCCCAGCTTTCCCTTTTACCGTTACTTCCAATTGCGTTAAACCAACAATCGCTTCGACCACACCAATTGGAATACCTTTTTCCTCAAGTATAGGACCTTGTTCAATATGCAATTCTAAGTATGCTTTCATGGTCTTGGGGTCTCTTTTTTTCGGAAGATCAGGATCAAGCCCAATTTTCCTCATCGCCTCAACTGCGTATATGCCATCTTTATCTTTTAAACAATTAAAATCTTCCTCATTTAGTAAGCCTACAATTCCACGCGACCCCATCAATCCTCCGCCAAATCTTGAACCTTCTTCTTCCACAAGGGCAATGATCTCTAACGGATATTTTGGTGTTAATTGATTCTCAGCAAAAAGAGCTGCTACTTCAAGTCCCGCTACCACTCCCGCTGGACCATCATAGGAGCCGCCATTTGGAACGGAATCAAAATGGGAACCAATCAGAACACTTGGAGCATCCTTTAATGTTCCCTCAAGCTTTCCAAAAATATTACCAAACCCATCTTCACGAATACTTAGACCGTATTCCTTCATTTTTGCTTTTATATATTGGCGTGCCTGCAAATCCTCAGGACTATAGGTAAGGCGGGTAGTACCTTTACCCGGTGTTGCGGTAAAGGTACTCAATGTGTCTATATGGCTTTCTACTCTGTTCTGTACAAGTTCAAGATTAATATCAACTCTCGTTTCCATTTACTACAATTCCTTTCTTACAAGAATCCTACAAAGATACCTGCTAGTACGACTGACACCATGGTTACCGTTATGAAGCCTCCAACTAACATAGGAGGGAGCATATAGCTAGTCAGTATTTCTCTTTCCTTTTCATCTTCTGTTAAGGATTTAATAACCTCGTTTGTGATAATGTAATCGGCTGGAAATCCATATAATGCAGTCAGTGAAACAGCGAATGCCATATCTTTACTAACTTTTAGAATCTTCCCTACTATGAAGGAGAAGATGTACATCCCGATTACCCCTAATACGATAGTGCCGATAAGTGGGTAAATAATCTCAAGCATCATGCTTGGTGTTGCTTGTTTTAATCCGTCAAAAATAAAGAGCATGAGTGCTACAAGGGCAAATCCAAAACCATTTGCTTTTTGTAAAACCTGCTTTTCTAGGAATCCAACACTTGTTGCGATTACCCCGAACAATAAGCAAAGAACAAACGGGCTGACCGTAACAACAGGTGCTAAAAGAGTTGAAGTTAGATAGGCAAGGTATGCAACCAATGATAATCTTAAAAACTTAAAGAAGTCTGTATTATATTTCTCTGGCAAATTTTTAAAAAGCTTTAACTCAGGCTTGATTGCTGCTGTTGCCGCGACTTCCGCTGCAGCCTCACCCTGTGCTTCTGCTGCAAGCTGTCCACTGCGATATTGTTTCAGAAGTCTCTTTCCTTCCTTTTTCAAAACGATGGAAGTGATCGGGTATCCAGCAAAACCTTGCATAACATAAATAACGATAGCAAAAACAGATAAAGTAGCAAGACCCGCTTCCTTCGCTGCCTCTGACATAATCAAGGCCGATACGACACCGCCAACCAAAGGAGGAATAGCGACGACAATTGTCTCAAAACCAAATATGAATGTTCCAACTCCAAATAGAACAGCGATAATTCCTAAAATACCTGATAGAGCAATTACGATCGTTTTCCACTGATTTTTCAATTCCTGAAGTGATAATAAAGTTCCCATATTCGTAATTAATAAATACATCATCATTACCGCTACAACTGGCGGTACACCTGCTAGTGCAACGATGTCCTGCGGGAAGAAAGTCCAATATCCTAAAAGGAACAGTACCGCACAAACGAATATAGAAGGCACCCATGCCTTGGTACGTACTGCAACTAAATCTCCGATAAATAAAATGGCCATTAAAATGACTAAAGCTAACATCTGCGACATATGAGTTCCTTCTTTCTTGGATGAATTTGTAATCCCTTGTCTTACGAAAGATTAAAGTTGATACTAGAATAATAATATAATTATATTTTTCAGTCAATTTAAATAATTGGAAATTTTAAAGTAACCGTTTTCATGCTGTTTGTTACCTTAAAAAATAAACATTTTACTATTCTAGAAAATAGTTGAATTATTCTACAGTAATTATCAAACAAAAGGACGCCCCCAACCGAATGATCGAGGGCGTCCTTTTGGAATTAGTTGACGATTGGAACAAAAATTTTCTCGTACTGATAATCTAAATCTACTTCATTTATTCTAATAATCGAGGCATTTTCTACTGGTTTAAAATTTTTTAAGTTCTCAATAGGCCAATTCATCAAAAAAGTTAGAAGCATATGAATAAAGGCGGCATGTGAGACAATGACAACATTTTCATACCGTTGCTGCTGCTTCACCCGCTCTACCACCGTATTCATGAACATCGTTGCTCGCAAGTACACATCGGCTAATGATTCCCCGTTCTGAAAGCGAAAGTAAAATTGACCTGCCGCTTTGAATTCTTTCTTCTTTTCAGGAGTGCGATCGGTAAAATCATATAGATTGCCAAGCTCCCACTCTCTTATTAATGGATTTTCGAAAAACGGAACACTTTCTGGCAGTGCAGAGTGAATCGCTTGAGCCGTTTGTAATGTACGTAAATAAGGAGAACTGTACAAAACCGTCTTTGGCGTGACGATAGTTTTGAAAAATTCAGCCGTTACCTGTGCTTGTTTATGCCCGAGCTCCGTTAAACTATGCTGTGAATCATGAGTATGTGCCATCACTGTTTTATCCACATTATGTTCTGCTTCACCATGTCGGATGAGATAAATATTCAACCATTCCCAGCCCCTTCTACTAGTCTATTACCTCTATTTTACTTCAGCCTGGCACACTATTACCTAGTAAACGTTCGACAACCTTCTACATATGCAAAAAAAGGCACCTTCCAATAGGAAGGTACCAATTTTATAAATTATTGAAAAACGTACGGATTACGTCGGCTCCCCCTATAAAGGTTCCAAATGAACCGCCAATGTTGGTTAGGATAATCACCAGCAGGACCCTTGTAAATTTATTACGCCAAAAGCCTTTAAGCGAAAAAACATCTTCCGATAATGTTTCAAAGTCTGCGACACTTGGGCGTTTGATGTAGGCTTGTACAATCCCCGAAACCCAGCCTGCGGCAAGTAAGGGATGTAAGGTAGTAATAGGCGCTGCTAAAAAGGCTGCTAAAATAGCCAGTGGATGTCCGAATGCAACCGTTGCACCGATTGCAGCCGTGATTCCCGTCCAAAGTATCCAGCTAATCGCTTGATCCATACCTGCTGATGGATTGAGAAAAAAGGTAAACGCCATAATTGCAACAATTAACACCGGGATTGCCCAGCCGATAATTTGCGGCGTTTTTGATTTTGGCTTTGTTTTGGTGAGAGCCTGTAAATCCTGGTCATTGTGAATTTCTTTTGTGATTCCTGGAACATGTGCCGCCCCTAGAACTGCCACCACTTTTTTCCCAGGTGCTTCTTTTATTTTTTGAGCTAAGTATTGATCTCGTTCATCAATTAAAGGTTTCTTTAATCTTGGAAATGCCTCTGAGATTTCAGCAAGCGAAGCATTCAATGTATCTTGAGTCTTCATTTTCTCAAGCTCTTCTTCAGAAATGGTTTCTTTATTGAAAATACTATAGATAATTGACGTGAGCAGCTGGGCTTTTCCCCAGACACCAACATTCCCCCAAATACGAGAGAAGGTAATTTGGATATTACGGTCGGCTAAAACAAGCTCAGCCCCTATTTCCTTTGCCGATTCAATCCCTTGAATCATTTCCTGACCCGGTTTAGTATCAAATTGCTTGGCTAAGCGGTTTTGAAAAGATGAAATGGCGAGATTCATGATTAATAATGTAGCCTTTTTTTCTTTTATTACCTTGAAGATATCCATTTCTCTCCATTTGTTGCCGTCCATAATTGACTTGTAGCGTTGGTCATCCAATTCGATGCAAACAGAATCAGGCTGCTCTCGGTCAATGACCTCTTTTACCTGCTCAACGCTCAATTTGGAAACATGCGCCGTCCCAATTAATATAATTTCTTTTCCATCCAAATCAATTCTGGTTATATTTTCTTCCGTCATAATCTACTTCCTTTGTAAAAATATACTTATACAAATGTCTATATCTTTATAATGACGGACAGCCAGCAGAATTTCAACAGAAAGAATACTGACACACAAATTCAAATATAAATTATAATTTATTTGATTTGGTAAATATCGAGGTGATCCTTATTCAACAGTTACTTTTGCTGCAGCGGGTAATCGATTATATTGAAGAACATATTAAGGACGAAATAGACCCAGAAAACTTAGCAAAAATGGCGGGATATTCCCCATACCATTTTTATCGAGTTTTTCAGAAGCAAACAGGTTATACACTGATGGACTATGTAGTAAAAAGAAAGCTTCAATACGCATTACACGAATTAGTAAATGGGAAAAAAATTATCCAAATTGCGTTGGAATACGGATTTGAAACCCATGCTGGTTTTACTAAATCCTTTAAAAAATGCTTTGGAAGCCCTCCTAGTCTATATAAGATTCATTGTCCCAAATCACTACCGCAAAAATTAGATTTGAACAGCATTCATCAAAAGAACACGGGCGGCATCGTAATGCAGCCTATGATTGTGAATAGGCCGTCCTTCATGGTTGCTGGTAAAACATTCTCGATAAATATGGGAAATGTATCTTATACAAGGGATGCACCTGCGATTTGGGAGCAAGAAGGGCTGGCAGACGGTTCTATCGAAAGATTTCTATATCAAACACTATCCCCCAAAAAACATGGGGAGTACTGTATAAATTTAAGTCCTTCAGCCATAGAAGATAAGTTTATCTATTTATTTGCTGTAGATTTGAACAAAGATACTTCAATTCCAGATGGGCTGACATCATTACAAATACCAGCAGCTACTTACGCTGTGTTCAGAACTCCGTTGGTTGAGGTTGAGATGTTTGCTTCAGCGATCAAAGGAACATGGAATTATATAGTAGAGGAATGGTTTCCACAATCTTCTTATGAAATGGATGAAGAGGCATATGACTTTGAATACTATGATGAGCATTGTCATTACTGGGATTACGCCAAAGTCTATATGGAGATTCACATTCCAATCAAAGAAAGTTAATACTTTAACGGGTTCCGTTTCCTATCGCAAAACGTGAATTTATAACTAAAAATGTAAAGCAAAATGCATATCATTTCACACCGCTTTTTGCGGTGCTTTTGTTTTGCAAAAAAAATAGCCCAATCCATATGAACTAAGCTATTCATCCGTATTTATTTCGTAGCTTTTTGAACTAAACTTCCCCATAGTTGAAAAACAGATAGTATTAAATTTCTTTTTCCATCAAAACATTTGTAGTCTGATAACCTAATTTATCATATAATCCTCTTGCTGCTTTGTTATGACCAAAAACGTGCAGACCTATTTTTTCCATTCCCAGTTTCTGTCCATTTTCTACTATGAATTACCACATCCAAGTACCTTTTATTATTGCTATTCTTTTTAACCCATATAAACACTATCACATGTTCCAGCTATTGGTTCATAAAAACAATGTTCTTTAAATTGACCAGATTGAGGTTGATCGTACCATGTAGGAGGACACCCTGGCGCCGTTGGATTAAAATACCAAAGAGCATATTTCGCTGGATGATCTCTCCAACTATCAATATTTTGTTGTGCTAATCTTCTTTCAGAAGTTCTTGATCTTTGATAAAATACATTCCCTTTTTGCACTGCTTCAAAAGAATAGTTTCCTCCTTGCACTTGAAATATTACATCATGAATATTGTTTACATCTTTGAAATCTAAGCATTGTGCTACAACACGATTTATTATTACATTTCCAACATATAACATTCCTTGCTTTCCTTCGCCTTCTGCTTCTGCTCTCATCATTCTTGCCATTTCATCTACATCAGTACTTCTAGCTCTTACTCTAGGCATTTCATCACCTCCCAAATTAATGTATGAAAAAAAGCCTACAATAATGTAGACTTTTTTAAATGTAATTTCCTTTCATTATACAGGCAAGTTTACCATTAAGTATTTACCCTCTAGTTTTTCTCATGATGTGGTTATATAAGAAAAGAACAGGCAATAAAATAATCGCACTAACCATAATCGCTATTTTAATAGTAAAGATTGAAGCAATCACACCAATTACGGGACCACCTCCAATTTGCCCAATCGCATCAACCTGCCCTTTGACTGAAAAAAAGGTAGCCCGTGTGGATGAATCCGGGATGATTTTATTCAGCCAAACCGTTTCCAATGGATACATAATGCTCCTTGAAATTTGGATGATGATAAAGAAGATTAACAAACCAACAGCGAATGTGGTAAATGCAAAACCAATTAATGAACTGATAATTAGAATACTCCCTATAAAAAGAGCCACGTAAATCTGGTTAAGATGCTGGTGGATGGAACTATTATCAATATAATGGAGCGCAGCAAACGTCAAAAGGACAACAATGAATTGAACACCGCCCATCAGCAAAACTAACTGACTGTCCGATAAATTTGAAAATCCTGATTGCTCAATAATGTGAGGAATCCACAGGCGGTCAAAGCCCTCACTGTAAAAGCCAAAAAACAACGCAATCAGAAAAAGTATTCTCATGAGATAATTTACTCTAGAATAATAAAATATTTGACTCATATTTTCCCTGATATTCTTCCAGACCCTTACTCTCTCACCCTTTTCAGCTGGTTTAAACTTCTCTTCTTTCATAAAGAAAACTAAAAGGATGGATAGCACTACCAGCCCAATGCCGCCTAAAACAATCGGTAAATTGAGTACATAATACCCTGCCAGTATACTTAATGGAATGGCAAGGACTTTTCCAAGATTACCTGCCTTAGCACCTTTAACAAATGCTGAAGAAGCCCGTTCTTCCCCAATCTCATCTGCAATCCAGGCTTGATGAGAACCACTCGTAAAGGTATAGCCAATCCCCCAAATGACTTGGGATAGAATCACAGCTGTAAAAATCGGAAACATCCCTTCAATAATAAAACCTATCCCAATTAAGAAAAAGCCGATAATGACAGAGAGCTTTCTGCTTTTTAAATCGGAGAGGATTCCTGTTGGGATTTCAAAAATGAAAACGGTCGCCTCCAAAACAGTCCCCACTAAAACTAACTGCAATGGATCAAGTTGAACCATTTCTACTTGATATAACAAGTTAACGGTAAATACAAAGGTAAAAAACAATTGTGAAAAGAAACTGGTATAAATATAAACCTGATACGGATCATTTTTCTTTAATATGTTCATCCTCTTTCCCCCTCACCATAATCATAAAGCAAGGGGTCACTCATTTCTTTTCCTAATTTGCGATTATCTGCACATATTGAGCTACTCTTCTTCAGCCTTCCTATCTACTTCACTTATCGGTACGCCGCCTGCTTTTATCCCTATTGATTCCCGAATCTTGATTAAATCAGTAATTTGGGATTGATTTAATTCATTCGCCTTTTTCAAAATATTGTTGGAGTACATAAGGATAGTAGCGTAATGTTCGAGTGATTCCATTCGAAAATAAGCCTCCATCAGGTCTCTTCCCCATGTAAGGGCTCCATGATTAGCCAAAAGAACAGCATTATGTGTCTTACAATAAGGGGCAATGGAATCTGGTACTTCTTGGGTTCCTGGCAGAGCATAAGGGGCCACTGGTACATTACCTAACAGGACAATTGCCTCTGGCAACACTGGTTTATCTAAACTAATTCCAGCTATTGCAAATGAGGTAGCAACCGGAGGATGGGCATGAACAACTGCATTTACTTCTGAGTTTTCATTGTAGACCCTTAAGTGCATCTTCACCTCGGATGAAGGTTTCAATTTTCCCGATAGGACTTTCCCTGTTAGGTCCATTTTCACCATCATGTCTGGTGTCATATAGCCTTTACTAACTCCAGTAGATGTTGTCCAAATTTCATTAGGACCCACCTTCACTGAGATATTCCCGTCATTCGCTGCTACATAATTTCTGTTATATACTCTTCTGCCAATTTCGCAGATCATTTCCTTTGCTTCCTGATCAGAATAGTACGTTTGCTTATCCTTCTTCATACAATAGAGCTCCTTTATTATTAACCTACTACCAATATTCTTATTTTATGGGTGATTAGTCAATTTGTTATTTAAATTTTAAAAAAGTGTTAACAGTAGTACAGGTTTGTTATATTCAGCAAAAAAACCATCCACTTACTATTGAAGTGATGGTTTGTTAAAATATTTTATTTAAGATTTTACCAACAAATAATCCTATTATTATTCCAGGTAAAACAAACAACATTGGGAGCCAAACAGGACCCCATAACACTCCAAATATCTTTAAGTTTGAAGAAAAAATCAATCCAACAGTTACAAAAAATGCGGCAAACACATAAGGAATAAAAGAATAAGGGGCTATCCCTCCGCCTGCATCTTTCACAGCATCCCACATAGAGAAAAAGTACAAACAAGGATAAAACATTAACCATTGATAATCAGCATGTTTTATTGCATTGGCAATTTCCCCGAGAAAACTCATTAGTATAATCTGATTGAAATTAGCTTGTACATTAATCAGAAATTCAAGTATCAATAAAACGGTGCCTTTAAAATATTTTCCGTTTAAAAACTGCCCAAACCCAGGAAGGGCGATGCTCCACATTAGTTTTTCAAATGTACTCTTATTCACTTAAATATACCCTAGTCATTGTTTTGCTACACTTTTTTTGCAATTTCTTTTCTATTAGGAGCAAGTGGTGGTTGTTCTAACCATTTATTTTGTACCATAATATTAAACCACTTCTTTGTTACCATTAGATTTTTTAGAATGATGCTTTCATAGGTCGTTACAAGATCTGTTCGCATGGCGGATGCTAACCCTGCCCCGTGATAGTTTTGTGCAGCTTGGAATAAGAAACCAATATGATATAGCATTAACTTATCGGAAAAAGGAGAATCCGTAGAAGTTGTCACTTCTGTTTCCCAGGACTTAGGAACTGGTAAATTATCCGTTTGCATAATTTTTGAAAAGGCTTTTATTTGTCCATCAGCTGTATCCTGGGAAAGCTCTAAAAATTTTCTTACTTCTTTTGATTGAGCAACTTGACTGAATGCTATAGAAAGAGTTTTTGCCATAATACTCTTTTTAAGGTTGAAAGAAATACTTATGATCTCTGTTGCAGCTAATTTTCTACCCTTTCCGAAAAATCCATCTGTAAAATCTTTGCTAGAAATAAATTCAGGATTCTTGTCAGGGTAAAATAAAGGGTCTCTCTGAAAACTTCCTTTCTCAAGCAATAAATCAATTGTTTGATGATACATCCTTTTCCCATCATTATCACAAGAGTCGTAAAAATACCGTAAGTCTTCTCTAACAGAAACAGCCAACGAAGTAGAGTGACCTAGCAAACCATGTAATGTCATGATATGTAAATAATTCAGGCAAAATATATCCGTGAACAATCTCGGTTTACCTTTAAAGAGGTCAGATTCAGTAAATCCAATTGGAACTGAAAATTTCTCGTTCTCCAAAAATACAACGATTTGTTTCTTTTGCTTTTCGAAAGTTTTGAGAGCATCCTCAAAAATGGATTTTATTGACTCATCCTCAATTATTGAAAACATATATCTATTTACAATATCAACCGCTGTTCCGTTTACATACTCTGCCCACAAAGTTCCTATTTCTGAAGATGTGAGTTTTAATTTATCCTTTTCCATCCTGTCACCTCTTGGATATTATTTACCAATTAACCGAGAGATATGAATTACTTATTGGAATACACTAAAAAAAGGCAAGCACAACTATGCATAATTAGAAGAGAAGCTACTTGTTCATTTAAAGGGTGCAATTAAAGTAAGAAAATTTTTAGGATAGTGTATCAATAGTAGAGCAAAATAAAGAAGAAAAAATATAGGAGGAATTCAGTATGCCTGAGAAACCTGCGATAACTTCATCCGAACTTGGAGTTCTATGGCTTACATACCAAGAGAAAACGATGATTTTGCGAATACTAGAATACTTTATTGAAAAAGCTGACGACGAAAAAGCCAAAAAAATCATGACTGATGTATACAATGAAATCGACATTTATGTTGGCAAAATAACAAACATTTTCAAAAGTGAAGGGGCTGTAATCCCAGTGGGGTTTACTTCTGAAGATGTTAACAAAGATGTGCCTAAGTTATATGATAATGGTTTTGACATCATGTTTGTACGGTTACTAAAAGAAATTAGTATGGGATGCATACGCTAAATATAAACATGGTATATCGTGAAGATATTGTCATGTTATTTAAAGAACTTACCGCCATCACCCAAGCATATTACAATTCTTGTACACAATATTTGATTGAAAAAGGGATGCTGGCTAGGTCTCCGTATGTTTCTATGCCCAACTCGGTTGAGTTTGTTAAAGAAACAAACTATTTAGCTGGAATGAATCCATTTACTAAACTTGGTAACAAGCGAACCTTAAATACGATAGAGGTTGGTTATATTTTTCATGGTATTGAATCAAATGTGACTGGGTTACAAATGATTACTGGGTTTGCTCAATGTGCCAATAAATCAGAAGTGAAAAATTTTTTTACAAAAGGAGCAGAACTCGCAAAAAGTATTATTAAAGAGATGAGTGAAACATTTTTAGAAGATGGTATCCAAATTCCGTCTCCCTCAGGTGGAAATGCAACGCGTTCAACAGTTCCTCCGTTTTCCGATAAGCTCATGATGTATTGTACTAGTATGTTTTGTAGTTTCTCTATGGGAGGTAATGCCGTAGGAACGGCTTTTAGTTTACGGAACGATTTGGCAGCAAAAAATGCTGCTTTTACGAAAGATATTTTTGAATATGCCCATGAAGGTGCAAAGATTATGATTAAGAACGGATGGATGGAAGAACCGCCTCAGATGGTAGAACGATGAGCACTTGAAAAACACAGTGAGTTGTTTGTTGTTTTAAAGATTCATTTAGAGGTCTTATCAAAATAAAAAGGTACACCACTAATCTTAGTGATGTACCTTTTTATCGTTTATTTTTTAAACATTTTTGGAAGGCTTTCTGTATATGGTGCATAAGCAATTCCATTTTCTGTAACGATCCCCGTGATTAATGAATGATCGGTTACATCAAAGGCAGGATTATAGGTTTGTACACCCTCAGGCGCCATCGATTGCTCATACCATTTAGAAGTAATTTCCTCAGCAGGGCGCAATTCAATGTGAATGTCATCTCCTGTTTGACATTCTAAATCAACCGTGGAAAGCGGTGCACAGACATAAAATGGAATATTGTAGTGTTTTGCGAGAATTGCCACACCAGAAGTTCCAATTTTATTCGCAGCATCCCCATTCGCAGCGACACGGTCACAGCCAACTAAGATTGCCTGAATTTTGCCTTCTTTCATAACTATGGAAGCCATGTTATCACAAATTAACGTGACATCTACTCCAGCCTGCTGCAGCTCCCACGCCGTTAATCGTGCTCCTTGAAGCAACGGCCTCGTTTCATCTGCATAAACTTTGAAGTCATAGCCTTTTTCCTGTCCTAAATAAATCGGAGCTAATGCTGTACCGTATTTGGCTGTTGCGATGGTTCCCGCATTACAATGAGTGAGTAATCCCCAGCCAGGCTCCAGCAGCGAAAGTGCATGTTCCCCAATCGCTTCACAGATTTTTTCATCCTCCGCACGAATCGCCTCAGATTCCTCTTTAAGCGCTGCCTTCACTTCTGCTGCACTTTTCCCTGCTTCCTGCTTAAATCGAGCCTCCATCCGATTTAATGCCCAGAATAGATTAACAGCTGTTGGCCGTGAAGTCGCCAAGTAATCCTTCACCTTCTTGAAGTCTTCAAAAAGAGCTTCATAGGTTTCTGCTGTTGATTTCTTTGTCCCTAAATAAGCACCATATGCCGCTGCGATCCCTATCGCTGGTGCTCCACGAACCTTTAATTGATAAATCGCATCCCATATATCTTCCATTTCCTTTAATTCTAGGAAATTCGTTTCGTTTGGTAACACGGTTTGATCTAATAATACTAATGTATCATTCTCATCATCTAGTCGTACGGATTGTATCACAGTAACTGGATTTTGCACCGCTCTTATGCCCCTTTCACAGATGTAAGTTCGGCAGATTGAAGTACACGAATAAAATCTGCACCTGTTTTAATCGACTCTCGATTCAGAATAAATGTTTTTCCAACGGTTAGACAAATGGTCTCTGCCAGCACTCTAGCTTCAGTGTCCTCAATGGAGGTGATATCCTTCACCTTTGCAAGCCCAATAATTCTTCGCAGTAGTTCGAGTCCCGCAACAGCTGCAGTATCTCTTAAAATAGTATCTAGATAATATTCCTTAAATCCATCATAGCCTGCCACTCGTTCTGTAGCATTTTCGCCCCAAGCTTTGTTGAATTTAACTGTAAATAAATTTACAACATCTTTAATGGTTGTGACAAGATAATTTAAATAGTCATCTCTTGTTTCTTCATCTTCAATCGTAAACTTGCCATTTGCATAGGCAAAAATGAGATTAGCAATCACATTTCCGATATCATATCCAGCTGGTCCATAAAAAGCAAATTCAGGGTCAATTACTTTGGTAGAATCTTCTTTTATAAAAATAGATCCCGTGTGAAGGTCGCCATGAAGTAATGACTGTGCATTTGTCAGAAACTCAAATTTTAATTTAGCACTTTCTAGTACTAATTTTTTATCATTCCAGATATTTTCTCTTACAAATTCCTTCGATCCTTCAAACAACTCATTTCGAGAGCAATCATAAAAAGGCTCTGTATAAACCAAATCTTCCGTTATTTCACAAAGCTCTGGGTTAATGAATTGCTTAACCAGCTCTTTCTTTTCTTTATGTCCCACCACTACATCAGATGTTAATAATAAGGTATTTACTAGAAAAGTAGAAATATGGTCAGCAAATAGCGGGAACTTCTTATGTTTTAATAGAGCAGTTCTCATAATCTCGTGATCAGATAAATCATCCATAACTGTGCAGTTCATAATCGGATCATAGTTGTATACTTTTGGTACAAAACCAGGTGCTAGTTTGTATTGGAGTCCCAGAATCTCACTTTCAATCCGGTTCCGATCCGGAGAAAGTTTGAATTCGTCAGAAATACGTGCAACTGGTCCTGCTTGCTTAATAATGATAGACTGATTGTTTTTTACATCTTCTATTTTAAAAACATAATTTAAGTTACCGTCACCAATTTCTTTACAAGTCAATTCTGCTTCTTCTGGAAAAAGGTTAATTGCTTTTGCATATTCAATCGCGTCTTGTTCCGTCATGGTGAAATATTCAACTGTGAAATCCTTCATTACGAACCCCTCCAAATTATTTCTTTTTATAGTATGTTAATGCAAGTGCGAGTGCTAGAACCGTTCCCTTGACGATATCCATTGCGTAATACGGAACAGACATCATCACTAGACCATTTTGGAGAATCCCAATTAATACAGCTCCAACGAAGGTACCAAAAGCATTTGGTTTGCCTGCACCTAAAACGGATGACCCAATAAAAGCAGCTGCTACTGCATCCATTAAATAAGGAGCACCTGAGTTAATTTCCGCTGTCATAACACGCGAAGCAAGGACAATGCCTCCGATTGCTGCGAATGCTGCAGACATAAGATAGGCTGTTACTTTATATTTATTAACTGGAATACCAGATAATCTAGCCGCTTCTTTGTTACCGCCAATCACATACATGTATCGTCCATGTTTTGTATAATTCAGAAAAATATGGACAATAAGAACCACTACAATCATGATGATAATAATCCATGGTACCTGTCCGATTTTTGAAAAGGCCTCCGGAATCGTGCCCGTTGAGAATGTTCCATCTGGCATCACCATGTTTTGCGATACGGTTGCCCCTTTTGTATAGGTTAAAGCAATCCCTTGAATGATAAACATAGTTGCCAATGTCATTAACATATCCGGAATTCTTACCTTAACAATCATAAAGGAATTAAATGCACCTACTACAAGTGCGGCTCCAATCGCTGCTAATAGAGCCACGAAGATGTTTTGTGAAAACCATACAAACATCGAAATCACAACTGCATTTGTTAAAGAAACAGTAGAACCTACAGATAAGTCAAAGCCATCCACCGATAGTGAAATCGTAATCCCAACCGCAATGATGGTGACAATCGAAATGGACCTTAGGATATTAATAATATTTGCGCCATCCATAAAGGCTGGACTCGTAATCGAAAAAATAACAATTAAAGCTAAGATTGTAATAATCGTACCGTATTTGTACAAAAAATCAAATAATTCAAACCCCTTTTTTGAAGGTGCCTTTTTCTGAACTAGGTTTGTTTCGCTCATGCTACTTCCCTCCTGTTGACAAGAACAATAGTTCCTCTTCATTCGTTGTATTTGTTGCTAGCTCTTTGGCCACCTGTCCATCATAAACCACATAAACACGGTCAGTAATTCCTAAAATTTCTGAGAATTCACATGATGCATAAATAATAGATTTGCCGCGTTTTGCTAGTTCAGATATAAGTTCAAAGATATCCTTCTTCGCCCCGACATCTACACCCTTAGTGGGTTCATCAAATATGTAAACCTCTGCGTCTGCAATCAGCCATTTTCCAATCGCTACTTTTTGTTGATTTCCTCCGGAAAGGTTTTGAACCCTTGTTTCTTCTGATGGTGTCTTGATTCCTAGACTAGTAATCATCTGACTCGAAACTTTCTTTTCACCCTTGAAGTCAAGGAGGCTCAAAAACTTAGAAAACTTCCCCAAGCTGGCAGCAGTGAGATTAGTAGCTACAGTCTCCTGTACCAATATTCCTTCTTTTCTTCTTTCCTCTGGTACAAAGGCCAAACCGTGTTTTACTGCCTGATTCGGGTCTTTAATACGTACCTTTTTCCCCTTAATTTTCATTTCACCTGCGGTAACTTTCGAAGCACCAAACAACGCCTTACAAAGCTCGGATTTCCCTGCACCTACAAGTCCGGCAATTCCGACAATTTCACCTGCATTGACGTGCATAGTAAAATTCTTAATCATCCCGGTATCATAAAGTCCTTTTACCTCTAGGACATTATTTCCTATTTCCACTTTAGATTTAGGAAATTGTTCCTCTAACTTTTCTCCGAGCATGTACTCTACTACTCTATTTTGAGAAGTTTCGGCAATCTTTTCCTTACTGACAAATTCACCATTCTTCATGACCGTGATCTCATCACAAATCTCAAATAACTCGGGAAGACGATGTGAAATAAAAATAATTCCGACATTTCTGCTTTTTAAATCCCTAACAATCCGAAACAATTCATTCGTTTCTGAGTGACTTAACGGCGCAGTCGGCTCATCCAAAATCAGAAATTTACATTGCTTGACCAAGGACCTTGCAATAATCACCATCTGTTTTTCAGCTAATGTTAATTCACTTACCAATGTCTTTGATGAGATATTCACATGAATGCTGGCTAGGATGCTCGAAGCTTTTTCGTGTATATGCTTCCAGCTGACAAATTGCTTTTTACCCATATCATTAACGGTTTCATTCAGCATGATGTTTTCTCCAACCGTTAAATATGGAACAAGTACCGTATCGACTTCTTGGTAAACAATTTGAATACCAAGTTTTTGGGCATCCTTCGGCGATTGAATCGTAACTTGTTTTCCATCCATATATATTTCACCAGTATAATGATGATAAGCTCCTGAGAGAACCTTCATGAGTGTTGATTTACCAGCTCCGTTGGCACCAATAAGAGCATGAGTAGTCCCTGTCTCTGTCGAAAAAGATACTTCGTTTAACGCTTTTACACCCGGAAATTCGATTGTAATATTTTTCATTTCTATAAGTGTTGCCACGCTCAGTTTCCCCTTTCTTTAATCTTTCGAAAATTCTGCCTCTACCTATAATACTATTTCTTGCTAAAGTGGTAAAACACTATGTTTGTATTGGAAATTAATACATAGAAAAACAGCACAACCCCTTAGAATTCATAGGGATTATGCTGCTTTTTATTATACTAATTTAATAATATTTCCTGTTTTAATAGATTGATAACAGGCCTCAATGACACGCATATTTTGAATAGCATTTTCGCCTGTATAAGAAGGTTCGCCATCCTCTAAGATCACTCGTGAGATATGCTCAACCTCTTCTTTATAAATATCAGCAACTATTTTCTCTTCTCTTGTTACTCCTTCTTTTTGTACAATGACTAAACCTTCTCCACCATTATTATCTGGACGGAATGCTCTTGGAACCTTTATCTGACCCTCAGTCCCTATTACTTCATATTCTGCTCTAAACACCATATCAAAGCTGCAATCAAAATGAGCATGAACGCCATTTTCCATTTTCATATAACCAAAGGCAGAGGTATCTACTTGATAGTCCGAATCGATATTGGCGTGAACATCCACTTCTATCGGCTCTGCACCTAATATTTTCCGAATGGAATGAATGGCATAACAGCCAACATCATAAAGACTTCCTCCACCTTTATCTGAGTCCATTCTAACATTGCCTTCTGGCTGGGCAAGGAAAAATGAAAAGCTAGCGCGCATGAATTTAACTTCACCAATCTCACCGCTTTTGATGATTTCTCTCACTCTTTCATGCTGTGGATGAAATTGATACATAAAAGCTTCCATAAATTTAACATTTTTCTCCTGGCAGAGCTCAACCATTTCTTTCGTTTCCTCTGCTGTTAAGGAAGCTGGCTTTTCACATAAAATATGCTTTCCATGTTTGGCCGCTTCAATCGTCCACTTTTTATGTAAATGGTTTGGCAGCGGGATATAGACTGCGTCTATTTCTGGATCTTGCAGCATTTCTTCATAGCTGCTGTATGACTTTGCTATATTAAATTGCGCCGCAACCTCTTCAGCTCTTCCACTGCTAGAGGCAATGCCTGTGACCACAGCATTTTGCGCACGTCCAAATGCGGGAATTAATGATTTTTGAGCTATTTTAGCGGTGCTTAAAATTCCCCATCTTACCTTTTTCATATACTCATCCTCCACTAAAGTTTTAATTTTTTATATAACCAATTTTCCCAATAATCTCTTGGCCTTGTGGCCCCTTCATCCACTCCAAAAAGGGTTCAATTGTGGTGTTAGTGTTGTCCTTTAATGTTATAGCATAAAGGTTAGCAGTAAAAGGATATTTTCCGCTCGAAATATTCTCAGGTGTTGGTTCGACACCATCGATTGCAAGTAGTTTAATATTTTTACTATCTCTCATTCCTGTTGCAAAAAAACGGAATGAGAATCCAATTGAATTATCGTAATTTCGGTAGTCGGCAACTTGTTCAATAATCCCGCCCATTCCTTCAGGAACATCTTCCTTCAAAGGCTCCATGATTGGCGTATCACCCATAATCTTTTCCAGCAGCGTTTGACTGCCAGAGTTTTTTGGACGTTGAAAAGCTACTATTCTTTCATTCTTTCCACCAAGCTCTGACCAGTTTTTAATTTTCCCAGAATAAATGCTCTGAATCTCGGAGACGCCTAAACTATCTATTTTATTATCCGGATTAACAAAAAAGACAAATGCCTCCTTGCCAATGGGCGTCATGACCAGTTCCTTTCCCTGCCTTTCAGCCATTTCCTGCTGCTCTTTCGAAGGCTCTGCACCAAAGTAGATGTCCACTTCACCAGACAAGAGTCGTTCATAGGAGTAAATTGTATTTGTGAAGCTCACGATGTCCATTACATTATCCACATTACTGATGTTTTCATAAACTGTGTTAGCAAAAGCAGAATAGACAGGATATGCGGCTTCTGCTCCGTCTAATATAGGCATTTCACTAGAATTCTTTATCGTAAAAGTAGAAGGAGATTCTAATTCAGGCAGGATATTAGCTGGATTTGTTACGTCATAGGGTGTTAAATCTGTAGAAGAATAGCCGCCGCCATACTCAAATCCGTAGGATGGCAGAACTGTCTTACTCCGCTGCCACTGAACACTAGCCCCTGTACCTATCGCCAGGACGAATACGGTTAATACCGTCATCACTTGCTTCTTGTTAAAAGCGGGGCGGACTCTTTTGATGAGGAGTGATAAAAGAACACCAGATACAAATGCTGCTTCATAGGTTAATGGCGCCCATAGAAACAATCTTCCCTCTCCCATTAGCATCGTCATAAAAAAGATAGGCGCCATGGCTATATGTAAAATAGCATAAACTAACCATGAATCTGCCCCGTAAAATCCGCCGTTAATCAGCATAAAAACTGCCCAGGCTACTGCAGTATAAGCAAGCGGTAAGAGGAACATGAGCGTAAGTCCCTTTTTATCATCAGATTTAATCAGATTTCTACTGGCAATCCATCCAGCAATCAAACCGCCAATAATAAGCGGCAGAATCGTCGTAATCAAAAAATTGTCTGTGGTAATCGTTAATGTGATGAATGAAATAAGAAGTGGAACTACACCAAAATACAAAAACATTAGAAGCCTATTTTTCCCCATTAAAACCCCTCCTAAAAAATTTTTATATGTATTTAGTGTAATTTTACACCTTTTTCTATTATTTTACAATATACCCATTTTGTGAAATAAAAAAAGGCTGTCTTAAATGTTGTTAATGATACACAACACGCTAAGACAGCCTCTACTATTTTACTATTTTTTCAGGGGGCATGTCATATCCAGCTTTTGTAAAAGAAGGATTTTCATACGACAGATAGAATAATAGTAATTTTAAACTTATTTTGGAGGATTCGACCAATCATGGAGAAATTGCAATTTTTATACAAGCTTAACCTTATTCCCTCATTATTAGATGAAGCCAATTGGACAGAACGGGAAGAAGCAATTGTACAGCACCACTTTGAGGTACTTCAAGGTTTGCTTGCAGAAGGAAAACTTATCTTAGCAGGAAGAACATTGAATATGGACACATCTGGAATGGGTATTGTTATTCTCGAAGTTGACTCGGAGGAAGAAGCAAGAGAACTGATGGAAAATGATCCTGCGGTAAAAGAAGGCATCATGGAAGCTGCCCTTTTTCCGTATCGAGTAGCGTTAATAAGGAAGTGATGCAATCACAATTAAAACATTGGGAATATGGTTTGTATAATGATAAAAAGACTGATGAACATATTAAAGAAATGTTTTCAAGGATTTTCAATACCATTGATGAACTTAATCAAAAAAATGCAAAAGGAGCATAATCAATATGCTCCTTTTTTTTGTGAATTATCGTGTGAAAACCTTTCGATTTCCTCTGTTTTTTTGACTGTGATTTACCGTTTCTTGCACCTTTCAAGTAAATCAGTTAGGACTGTTTTTATGGTGGCTTTTCATTAACTTTTCCTTCCAGAAAAGGCCAACAGAACCTTCCCTCTGGTCCCACCCAGCAGTCCGCCCAAAATACTTGGGAGCAGCCATCCTAATCCATTCGTGTAAAGCGGAATGAAAGTGAGTGCTGTTGAAATGGGTGCTATTTCAATACCTGCAGTGGTAAAACCATCGTAAATGCTAATAATTCCTGCACCAATTATTGCTCCAATATAAACAGCCCTCGACACTGGTATATAGGAGTGCAATAAGGATAATACCACTAGGACAATTGCAATCGGATAAATACTGATCAGGAGTGGTATTGACACAGAAATTAATTGACTTAATCCTAGATTTGCCATTGTGAAACTAAATAAACAAAGTATGGTCACGACAACAGGATAGGATAGTCTAGTAAATCGTTGGCTTAGATACTCACCACATGCAGCAACTAAACCTACTGATGTGGTTAAACATGCTCCGGTGATAACCAACGCAAGAATGATCGACCCAAATGGACCGAACAACAGTGCAGTGACGGATGAGAGAATAGCTCCGCCATTATCCTGCATTCCTACACCCTCAACACTAGTGGCCCCAATAAAGGATAGTGATATATAAACAAATGATAACCCAATCCCTGCAATAATCCCTGCCTTAATCGTATAAGAACGAATAACGGATGCTGTCTTTATTCCCATTTCTTGGACTCGATTAATCACCACAACTCCAAAAACAAGAGCAGCAATTGCGTCCATCGTTAAATACCCTTCAACAAACCCGCCAAAAAACGCTCCATCTCTGTATTTTCCTACCGCTTCACCAATTGACCCAATCGGTGAAGAAAATCCTCTTATTGAGATCACTACGATTAATAGTAAAAGTACCGGAGTAAGAATTTTCCCCACACGATCTACTAGCTTTGCTGGGTTAAGTGCCAGCCAAAAGGTGATAACGAAAAATACAAAGGTTGAAATAAATAATCCCATGCTGCTTTCATTTGATAGGAATGGTGCAACACCTATCTCATAGGTTACGGTACCGGTTCGAGGTATTCCGAAAAATGGCCCAATTGTTAAATAAATAATAACCGGAAAGACCTTAGCGAATGCCGGATGTACTCTATTAGATAAGTCATTTAGATCCCCGCCTGATCTCGCAATTGTGAAGACAGCCAAAAGCGGCAATCCAACACCCGTCACTAAAAATCCAATCATAGCTGACAAAAGAGATTCACCAGCTTGCTGTCCAAGTAATGGCGGGAAAATAATATTTCCAGCACCTAAAAATAAGGCGAACATAAAAAAGCCTAAGGCAATAATTTCTTTAAATGGTAATTTCCGTTCCATGAATGCCCTCCAATAATTGTATAAAAAGGAAGTGATAGTCCAAATTTTACAAATATTATTAATAATATATTGTTTTTTAAAAATAAACGTTGTTACAATAAGTTTATTTCTACAATATTTCCTATATCAATATACAAAATTCTACTCAAAACTGCAAAGAATTTTTAAAATAGTTGTTCAATTTAATTAGGATCCATATACAAATTTTTTGCAGCCAAATATGATAGAAAATCAACTATTCTAATATAGGTATTCCTCTTCATATTAAGGACTATTCCTTTTGACAGCCCGCGCGATTTGTCCTCAAAACCTTGTATTAAGGACTAATCTTTCCGATGGTCCGCGCGGATTTGTCCTCAAGACCCTGTATTAAGGACTAATCCTTCTGGCGGTCCGCGCGGATTTGTCCTCAAGACCCTGTATTAAGGACTAATCTTTCCGACTGCCCGCGCGATTTGTCCCCAAGACCCTGCATTAAGGACTAATCCTTCTGATTGCCCTCGCGGATTTGTCCTCAAGACCCTTTATTAAGGACTAATCTTACCGACGGACCGCGCGATTTGTCGTCAAGACCACCAATTAAAGGCGAATCCTCCTTGCCCCATTTAGATACTATTAGAAAACACCCTCTCCAACAAAAAGAGACACCGAATGAATTCTGGTGTCTCCTCCTATTTATTTGGATAGCAATGCTAGTACGGTATCTAACAGAACATTTACGCCTTTTTCACACTCTTCCCATGTAGTTAATTCTTCTTCACAATGACTTTTCCCATTAAAACTCGGAACAAACAGCATTGCTGAAGGAACATAGCTGGCAATAAATTGGGCATCGTGTCCCGCGCCGCTGACCATTCTTTTATTGCTATAACCTAGTGACTGTGCCGATTTTTCTAATTGGTTTACAATATCTGTATTAAACCAAACGGTATCCCGCTCCCACAGCTTCGTAGTCTGTACCTCACAGCCCTCGTTTAAACCTAAGTTAGGAAGATTTTCAACAAAATTTTTAAAAGTACGAACAATCTCCGGATTTTTATGTCTGGCCTCTAGTGAAAATACGACCTTGTTTGGAATGACGGTATGAATACTCGGATACACATTCACCCTGCCAATGGTAAATACTAATTCTTCATCTAGCGCTCCTAATACCCTGCGAATCTCATTAATTAGATTATTGGCAGCAAAAAGCGCATCTTTTCTCATACTCATCGGTGTCGTTCCGGCATGATCGGATTCACCAGTTATTTCAATATCAAAGCATGCCATGCCTACCACACATTCCACGACACCAATTGAAAGGGCTTCTTTTTCAAGAATCGGTCCTTGTTCAATATGCAATTCTAAAAACGCAGAACCCTCTTTTAGACGATTTTCAATCGCGCCTTCATATCCAATTCCTTTCAATGCTTCTTCAAAAGTAATTCCCGCCGAGTCTTTCTTTTTCAACATTACATTCTTATCAAATTTACCTGAAAGTACTCCAGATGCCATCATCGAAGGCTCGAACCTTGCACCCTCTTCATTTGTAAAGTTAACAATCGTAATTGGGACGCGAGGCTTAATCTTATTTTCTACGAGTGTTCTAACTACTTCTAATCCAGCTAATACCCCAAGCACACCATCAAATCTTCCGCCTTTTTTA
Source organism: Bacillus sp. CZDM1 (assembly GCF_055502545.1). NCBI lineage: Bacteria > Bacillati > Bacillota > Bacilli > Caryophanales > Bacillaceae > Bacillus > Bacillus sp. CZDM1. Next base: position 44,808 of record NZ_JBUESO010000015.1, read on the forward strand.
ACCGAATCCAAATGGGAGCCAATTAGTATAGGAGGTTTATTCTCAGCACCCTCTAATGTTGCATACACACAGCCCATGTCATCAACCTTAACAGTTAAGCCAATTTCCTCACAGCATGCTCGAAAAAAGTCTCTAGCTGCCCGATCTTCCTCAGATAACGACAGCCGGGTTACACCATTGTTTTCCGTCCTGCCAAAGTTAGCAAACCGTTCAAGCTCATTCTTTAATCTCTCTCCATTAATTAATAGCTTTTGCCGCTGCATGTAAATCACTCCTTTTAATTGGTGTTAAACTTGGAGTCTCTTTTATTATAGTTATGTAAATATTCAGTTAATATTAATTATACCTATTGAAAACATTATGTCATTAGACAAAATATCAATTACTTTCCCATCTTTGTTTTATCGTTTGTGACGAAGGATAAATAAATGTTCCCCTTTCTGTATAACCTATGTTCGAATATATACTAGAAGTAAACATGGAGGTATGATAATGTCAGAGTTAGAACCAATAGAGTACCAAACGGGAGCACCGATACTTGATTATGATATTATTGATATTAAGAATACCGCAAATGGGTTTGAGGTCCTTCTTGATATTAATTTAGACAGCGGCTATTCATTATCAAGAACAACCCTGGAAATTACTCATGAAGATTTACAAGGTTATGATACAAATGAAATTGAAGAGGGCATTAAATTTGCGTTAGGTTTTTTTGAGAACAAAACTCAATAACCTTTCTCAGAAAAAGCCTGTTTTCAATTATGATGGAGTGGTTAGATGCCAAAAGCAAAAGCGAAAAGTGGAATAGGCAGAGGAACAGGTAAGAAAGGCTGGAATCGTTGGCAGGTTGGTGCTAAAAAGGCTAAAAATGCTAAACCTTATGTCAGCAAAGGAACTAAAAAAGTGGAGTCTGATAAGGCTGCTCCCGATAAAGAAACTACTGAATCCTAGCGATAGTTTTCCTGCATGAATTCTATTAATCAAACGTTTGATTAGTTTAGCAACCGATCTAATCAAACGTTTGATTAGTTTTTTATTTCAATTTAATTGTATATTTTTGAGTATTAACCTCGTTAAAAGTGAAAACTCGTTCCACATAGTGAATCTCTTTTTCATCCATTAATAAAACAGTTGAACTCCTTGTACCATATCCTTCACTCTTGATAAACATCGGTGAAAGCATTCTTTCAAATTCTAATGAAACCCCCGTTTGAGGCAGTTTTTCATCTGGCGCCTGGTCTGCTTTTTGAAGAAGCGTTAAAAGAGGCTCAACATAATCCTCTTGATTACTATTCAAAATAGCGGCTAACCCTTCTTTCCCTGCTTGTACTTTTGGCCATTCTGTATTAAGTAAATGATTGCTGACCCCATAAATCCCCGGAGCCACTTTTATTAACTTCTGTCCAACATTGGAATAATAGTATAGCTCATCACCCTCCCCAGCTAACAGGTTATATCCAGGATAAGAGTCATTATTTCTAACTAGACTCTCCATATACTCCTTTATATCGCCTTTGTACTGCAGGGCATTTGCCACTAATTCTCCTCTCGAGCGTTTTCCCTCCGTAATCTCCTTTGGATTTCGATAATTGGTCAACGCTGCAAACCGCCCCGATTTGGTCATACCCATCCAAGTTCCCATTTTTTCTAAATCCCGTCCAGCAAGGATTTCAGGATCGTCGTCCCAAAAATGGACCGGAGCTGTTGGTCTTTGGTAAAACTCATCTCGATTAGCCGAAACCATTAGCTTGTATTTTGGATGAACCTTATAAGCAAACAAGATTAAACACATTGACAATCACAATCCTTTAAACGACAGTTTCTTCTAGTTTATCTTATTCCCGTTGTAGAATGAAGCCTTGGCAATTGTTAAGAACAATATGCTACTATTTTTAGTGAGGTGAGATTATGGCCAATATTAAGGATATAGCAAAGATGGCTGGTGTTTCAGTAACAACAGTCTCTCGTGTATTAAATAATCACCCATATGTTAGTGAGGAAAAAAAGAATGCAGTTAAGAATGCCATCGAGAAAAGTAACTATCAGCAAAATATTAATGCTGTTCATTTAAGTAAAGGTAGAACATTCCTTATAGGGGTTGTAGTCCCGTTTACAAATCATCCCTATTTTGCCTTATTAGTAGAAGGAATCGCTAATGAAGCCGTAAAAAATAATTATAATTTAGTTCTAATCCAAACGAATTACGAGTTACAAAGAGAGCTCGAAGCATTAATGATGTTAAAACATAAACAGATAGATGGATTAATAATATGTTCAAGAATTTGCGGTTGGGACCTGTTAGATGAGTTTAACTCCTTTGGCCCAATAATTTTATGTGAAGACACACGTGGTAAACAAGTTTCATCCACCTATATTGACCATTACAAAGCCTTTTTTAAAGCCTTGGAGTATTTACAAGCTAAAGGTCATCATAATATTGGTTATTGTATTGGGAGAAATTCTGGTTCTAATAGTCAGCAAAGAGATTTGGCTTACAAAGATTTTCTTATGAAAAACAATAAACTATATGAACCGAATTATATATTCTATGATTGCTATCATTTCGAAGATGGTGAACGGGTAGTACAACGTTTAATAAACATGGAGAATCCGCCATCAGCTCTATTGGTAACCAGTGACCAAGTGGCGGCTGGAATATTAATCTGCTGTAAGGAACAAAACATTGCCGTACCTGAGGAGCTTGCCATTATTGGATTCGATAATCAACCAATAGCAAAAATAATGAACATTACTACACTTGAAATTCCACTAATTGAAGTGGGAAAAAGGCTGTTTCTTCAAGCCCTTGATAACTCAAAAAATTCTCAAGATGAGGTCTTGGTTAGATTAATCGAACGGCAGACAGTTTAGATTTAGGCTGTGTTAAAGCTGACTGTTGATTTTACTGTGTTTGGAAAATAAGCGGAGAATTTCCGTTTAAATTGGTAAATACCAAATTAAACCTTCATAATAAGCGGAGGTTTTCCGCTTATGGTATCCAAATCATTGGATTTTGTCTTATTTAAAGGAGTTAACCGGAATATTTCCGCTTATATCTGCTGCTTAAGGTTCCTTTATACACATTAGCCGGAAATTCTCCGCCTATTAATGATCAACCCTACACGAAAATCAACATTGAATAATAACACAGCCTAGATTTTAAAAAATCCTCCATAAACTCTTGACCTGAAACGCGTTTCATACAATAAGCTGTGTATGTAAGAAAATACAGCGAAAAGTCGGCGTGATCAGGAAGTGGAGCGTAACGACTCCGCTGTGTTTATAAAGTGGAGGTTAAAAATAAAAAACCAACACAAAAGGGCATCCCCACTGAAGGAATGCCCTTTACCCTTATTTTTTCTTCGCATGCTTCCGCATATCAAAAGCTACGGCAACGATGATAATAGCTCCCTTAACGATAAATTGAATGTATGGACTTACACCAAGGAAAGCTAAACCATAGTTGATTACCTGGAAGATTAGTACTCCTGTTATTACTCCTGGAACGGTACCAATCCCTCCTGAAAGTGATACTCCGCCGACCACGCAGGCTGCGATGGCATCTAACTCGTACATATTACCGGTGTTGTTGGTTGCACTTCCAACACGCCCAGCCTCTAATGTACCTGAGAATCCATACAGCAGACCGGCAATCATATAAATGATAATGATATTCTTTGCAACGTTAACACCAGAAACCTTTGCTGCTTCAGCATTTCCGCCGATTGCATACATATTTTTACCAAGCTGTGTTTTATTCCAAACCACCCAAATAATGATGGAAAAGGCAATTGCATATAGGATCAGGTATGGAAATTCATATTGACCTATTTTAATTCCCTTTTGCGCAAAGGTTGTAAAGCTCTCACTTAATCCCCCAATTGGCTGCGCACCATATGGCGGACGGTCAAAGTAAATGGAAGTGACGCCGTAAACACCAATCATCATACCTAGTGTGGCAATAAATGGCGGTACGTGAAACTTTGAGACGATAAAACCATTTAAAGTTCCAAATAGTCCAGTTACAGCCATCGCAATTAAGATTGGAATAAACAAAGGCAATTCTGGAAGGTTTGGATACATTTTATAAGCATAATCACCTGCTTGAAGCAGCGAAGCTGAGACTACTGCTGCTAGTCCGACCATCCGCCCGGCAGATAAGTCTGTCCCGCCTAAAATCAGGATACCTGCTATCCCAAGTGCAATTATAATCCTTGAAGATGACTGACTTAGGATATTAATCAAGTTGGTCATGGATAAAAAGTCAGGAGATGCAATGACAATCCCAATTACTAGTAGAATTAAAAATACATATATAACATTATCAAATAGCCATTTTACAACATTAGACTTTTTTACGGCTTGAGTATTCATTTTGTTCTCCTCCTAATACAACGCTGCCAGTCGCATAATTTCTTCTTGCGTGGTTGTCTTTGTTTCTACGATTCCGGCTGCTCTACCATTACTCATTACTAAGATTCTGTCTGTAACCCCAAGAAGTTCAGGCATTTCTGAAGAAATCATGATAATTCCTTTTCCTTCAGCAGCTAATTCGTTAATTAGCTGGTAAATTTCAAATTTTGCCCCAACGTCAATCCCCCTTGTTGGTTCATCCAACAATAGTACTTCCGGTTTTGTTAGCAGCCAGCGGCCAATGATTACCTTCTGCTGGTTACCACCCGAAAGGCTTCCGATTGGCGTTTTTTGTGATGGCGTCTTTACCTTCATTGAATCGATTACCCATTTTGTATCATCATGAACTTTGCTTTCTGATAGAAACAACCCTTTTCGATACTGAGGCAGGTTGGCAATAATCGAGTTAAAGCTAATACTCAGCTCTGGGTAAATGCCTGTTGTCCGTCTTTCTTCCGTCACTAGTGCAAAGCCATTTTTGATTGCATGCTGCGGCGTGTGATTTTGGACAACCTTTCCATTTAATTCAATACTTCCTGACTTTATACCTCTGATACCGAATAGCGCCTCCATAACCTCTGTACGTTTGGAGCCTACTAAACCGGCAACCCCTAGGATTTCCCCTTTTCTTAACTCAAAATTGATATTGGTAAAGGATCCTTCCGTTTCAGCTGTTAAATCCCTAACTTTTAAGGTTACATCTCCAGGTTGATTGATCTTTTCTGGGAAACGCTGTGATAGATCACGGCCAACCATGAGCTTAATGATTTCGTCCGTTGTTAATTCCTTCGCACTTTTCGTTGCAATATACTGACCGTCACGCATGATTGTCACTTCATCGGAGATTTTTAAAATTTCCTCCATTTTGTGTGAAATATAGATAATCGCTACGTTATCACTTTGCAGCTTTCTAATAATGGTAAATAAATGATTTACTTCCTTTTCAGTAAGAGAGGAAGTGGGTTCGTCCATCACAATGAGCTTTGAATGATAAGAAACAGCTTTTGCAATTTCCACCATCTGCATCTCTGAGACTGACAAGCTTCCTACTTTGCTTCTCGGGTCAATATTGATGTCCAAACTTTTAAAAATGGCTGCGGTATCCTCATACATTTTTTTTTCATCAATAAAGATCCCTTTTTTCGGATACCTTCCCAGCCAAATATTATCCATTACATTTTGCTGACGAACTTGGTTCAGTTCCTGGTGGACCATTGAAACTCCGTTTTCAAGGGCTTGCTTAGAATTCGCAAATGAAACCTCTTTTCCGTCCAGCAGGATTTTTCCTTCATCCATTGAATAGATACCGAATAAGCACTTCATTAAGGTTGATTTTCCAGCACCATTCTCACCCATTAAGGCATGCACTGACCCTGCCTTCACTTTTAGGGAAACATTGTTAAGAGCAATGACGCCAGGAAATCTTTTTGTTAAATTAATCATTTCAAGTAAATTGGCTGAACTTGCCTCTGACATGCTTAAACCTCCTTGCCTAACCATTTAACATGCATTTTTTATAAAATAAAATTTGATTTCATCAGTCCTGTTTCAAATAATTCTCTTGAAACATTGCCCCGAACGAAGGAAAAGAATAATGTTATCCTTTTCCTTTGTTCGAGGAGCGCCATAAGGGATTATCCCCCTCAGGACTTGGCGCTGCCTAGTTTGTCTTATTTATAAGCATCTTTACCAATTTGGATATTTTCTTTTGTAACCTCGATGTAAGGTACACGAACCGCTTTTGCGTCGTCTAGCTTCCACTCAGTTCCTTCTAATACGTCCTTACCGTTTGCAGCATTTGCAGCAAGTTGAACCGTGGCTGCACCTTGGTTTTTCGCATCATTTAAGATAGATCCTACCATTTTCCCTTTTTCAATCATTTCAAGTGCTTCTGGAATCGCATCTACACCTACTACTGGCATAAACTTATCACCTGAGAAGTACCCTGCTTTTTCAAGAGAAGCAATGGCACCCAATGCCATACCATCGTTGTTTGCAATAACAAATTCGATATTTTCGTTGTATTTTGCAATCCAAGCATCCATTTTTTCTGTTGCTTTCATTGCATCCCACATTCCTGTATCAAGAGCTAGTTCATCTACCGCAATTCCTTTTTCCTTCATGGTATCCACAACAAATTTAGTACGCGCTTCTGCATCTGGGTGACCTGGTTCACCTTTTAATAAAACGTACTGAAGCTTGCCATCACCATTTTTATCCCATTTTTCCTTATTCGCTTCCCAAGCCTTAGCGATTAGTTCACCTTGAAGCACACCTGATTCAGATGACGTTGTTCCGACATAGTAAGCTTTTTCGTATCCTTTTAATACACTTGCATCTGGCTCTTTGTTAAAGAAGATAACAGGAATATCCTTTACTTTTGCTTTGTCAATGATCGTTTGTGCTGCCTTAGGGTCTACAAGGTTGATTGCCAGTGATTTTGCCCCTTTTGCAATAAGTGTGTCTACTTGTTCAACCTGCTTGGCTTGGTCATTTTGAGAGTCATTCAGCATTAAGTTTACTTTTCCGTCTGCTGCAGTTTCCATTGCACGACGAACATAGGACATGAAGTTGTCATCGAATTTATAGATGGTTGCACCTACTGCTGGAAGGTCGCCGTCCTTGCCTTTTCCAGAATCCGTTGAACTTTTTTCTGTCCCGCCGCAGCCAGTTGCTAATAGAATACTAGACGCAACTGTTAATGATAGAATTAACCCTTTTTTCTTTTTAAACATGTCATCCTTCTCCTTTTGCTAGTTAGTAAAGGCTCTGGTAAACTCCGCTTACCTCCACCTCATTGAAAGCCCTTACACATATGTTAACATCGGAGGTTTTCGTTCAATAGTTCCAACCTATAGCACAAATTTGCGATTTCCTAGACTTTTTTGTTCATGTAAAAAAGACCAATTCATTTATGAATCAGTCTTTGTAACTTTCGTTCTATTAACTTACCGTTTCCTTACGAAATTCGGTTGGGGATAAGCCTGTCTGTTTTTTAAACACACGGCTAAAATAATTCGGGTCCTTATAGCCGACAGAATAGCATATTTCTTTTAAACTCTTAGTAGCATCAACCATTTGCAGCTTTGCCTGTTTTATTCTTATTTCGGTTACGTAATCGATAAAGGTCATCCCAAACCGATCTTTAAATAATTTACTTAAATAAAAGGGACTTAGCTCGACATATTCTGCTACGTGTTCCAATGTAATGGAATCGGCATAATGACTTTCAATATATTCCTTCGCCCTATGAAGCATTCCCTTGGCATGATTGTTCCTCCACAGCTGAACATGCTTGACGACTGCTAGTAAATTAGCTTTTCCTTTTTCTAGAATTAGGTTACTATCTGCTGCCTCGTCGATCGTCAAAGAACCTTCAAAGTGTATCCCCAAGTCATGCATCATTCGTGAAAGGAGAATAAACAATTCATCAAAGGATTTTTTCACTACTACAGCATTTAATCCTTTGTTACCGGTCAGTTTGGTTACAAAAGAATCAAAGATAAACATAACTTGATTTAGATCACCTTGTCGTACACCATCCAGCAATTTTTTCTCTATTTCCAGCACATCCGAAATGGAAGGCAGCTCAGCTGCTCCTTGTTTACTGCTAAATAAATATTTTCGGTTTGAGGTTTTTAATAGTTGCTGTAGAGCCACTACCGCTTCATGATAAGATTTATTAAGCTCATGGCCATGACTATACGGGAGTCCTATCCCTATTCTTAAATCTGCATTTATTTGATTTTTTAGAAAGGAGCTAAATAGACTCTCAATGGTATGCTGTGCATTTGTTTTAAAATGCACCTTTTCTGGAAGTTCCTTACATAGGAATAAAACAGGTACTTGAGAATCTGTCATTGGTCCTATCATGACATCTTCCTTTTTCACAACTGTTTTCAAGATATCCTTAAGCCATAAATAAAAGTTTTGCTTTAGATGTACATCACGTTCTCCTTCCTCCTTAGGCAGGAGAGAAAACAGCATAATATAACCGGTAGTAATTTCTACCCCTAACAGTTGACTCCATTCATCAAACGAAATATCTTGGACTTGGTTTAGGATTAGTGAAGACACCCACTCTTTCTGGGCTATGGAAACGGCACGGTCCAGGTTCTCCATCAAGCTTTGCTTTTCCTTCATAGACTTGCGCTCGTCAAAAATCTCACCTGAAACCCGCTGTAAACTCTCGAGAATATCCTGTTTTCTACTAGGTTTTAAGATATATTCTTTTACACCTTGCTGCATGACTTCCTTGGCATATTCAAACGTATTAAAGGCTGAAACCATGATAAATCGAATGGATTGATCAGTGCTTTTGATTTCCTTAACAGCTTGAACACCATCTATTCCGGGCATTTTTATATCCATAAAGATGATATCAGGCTTAAGTTCTCCAGCCATTTCAATCGCCTTTCTTCCGTTAGGCGCCTCACCAATTACCATTACGTCCTCAGAAGAGCTGTTTATGATCTTCGTTAATGCCTTTCGCTCCAAAACCTCATCATCCACAATTAGAACCTTCAACAAGCTCTCTTCCTCCTTTTACAACGTTTGGAATGGTCAATGTAAACTTTGTCCCTTTTAGTAATTCAGATTGTATTTCAATAATGTCTGTTTGATTGTAAAAAAGCTGAAGCCTGCGAATTACATTTTTTACTCCTATACCAGTTGAATGGCCTTTTGATCTATCTTTTTCATATACTTCTTCCATTTCGGTTCCGCTTACAAGTTTAAGCAATCTATTTTGAGTGCTTACATCCATTCCATCCCCATTATCGACTATTTCCACATTAATTCTGTCATTACTTTTGTATATATGAAGGCGGATTTCTGCATTTTCCTCATATGATTCAACACCATGTATGAAGGCATTTTCGATTAATGGCTGCAGTGTCAAACTAGGAATTTCTATGTCTAAGCAATCCTCTTCTATTTCCGTGATGAATTGAATCCGGTCTCCAAATCTTGTTTGTTGAATAAAAAAGTACTCTTTAACAATAGATACTTCGTCCCGTAGTGTGGCAGCTTTATTCAAATCGCCGCCTAGGTTATAGCGCAGTAATGCCGCAACAGATTCTATTAATCTAGAAGTATGTTCCGCATCCTCTAGGTAAGCCATCTTTGAAACCGTATTCAAAGTATTGAATAGAAAATGTGGATTGATTTGGTTTTGAAGACTTCTTAGCTCCAATTCTTTTAGGAGCTTATCAAGCTCCGATTTCTGCTTAATTTCAGTTACCAATTGTCTTAGATTTGAACGCATTTGGTTAAAGGTTTGTGTTAATGGCTTTAGTTCATCCTTGGTAGTGATTTTAATATCTTCACCAGATAGATTACCTTTTGAAATTTGCCGGGCTGCCTCGGATAATAGCGTAATTGGTTTTGTAATACCGCCCGAGATCCAAAGAGCAATCAATGTACTAAGAAAAAAGGCAGCAGAGAAAAGGGAAAATGACAATAACTTATAATAATGATTGTGCCTTTCCATTTGATCATAGAAAATTTGATAGTCTGTCAGCTTGTTATTCAGGAGTGCAAGCGTACTTTCTTGAAGAAATCCTGCTATTTTTATTGCTTCATTTAAGTGATTCGAATAATCGTTAATATTGTCTTTATGAAAAGCTTCTATCGTTGCGTCACTTTCTTCTAGAAAGCTGTTTATCATATTTTGGTAGTTAATAACACCGATATCATTCGATTTCATTTCTTTATTGAAAAGCCATTGGTCTTTCAGCAGCTTCGATTTTTCCAGGTTATAGTCTTTTAAATAGGAGCTTTCCTTATCTAACAAATAGCCCTGCAGGTTTTCCGTAATGATGTTGGTTCTTTGTGAGATATCATTTAACATCAGAAACCGTTCAAAACTATCATCATATTCATTTATTAGGTTTTCGCTGCTTTGATAAAAAAGGACGCCAACAGAACTTAACAGCACGACGAGGACAATGAAATAGAGTAATAATTTCGATCGAATACGAAATAACATATCAGTATTCCTCCCCTATGACCCGATGAATCTCAGGTAAATCTTCTTCTCTCATAATTCGAGTATTCGTATGATTAACAGGAGGAACCTTCTTGCCTTCTATTAGATCTATCATCATTACTACCGCTTCGTAGCCCATTTCAAAAGGCTCTTGGACCACGGTTGCCTTAATTGTGCCTTTCGTAATGTACTTAAGTGTTTCAGGCAGTGTATCGAATCCAATAATATAAACTTGATCATGTTCCCTGAACTTTTCTACTACTTGGGCAATTCCAATTGCATCTAGTGCACTCGTCCCATAGAACGCATTGACTTCGGGGTATTCCGTTACTATTTGGTAAGCCTTTTCAGCCGCTCGAACTCTACTAATTTCAGATTCTTCCACAGTTAAGATTGTGATTCCCTCTTCAGATTCCACAGCGTCTCGAAAGCCCTGAACACGCTGCTGCTGATGGTTCGCATAAAAATTCCCCGTTATTATGGCCACGTTCGCCTGACCATTTGTATCTTTAATTAAAGCTTTACCTGCCAAAAAACCAGAATAATAATTGTCTGTTCCAATATAAGCTATCCGGTTACTATTGGCCGCATCTGTATCAATGGTTATGACAGGGAGTTTTTCTACGACTCTATTAATTAATGGCGTAAATTGCTCATCACTTAAGCCTTGCGTAATAATACCATCCACTTTAGACGCCATTGACATTTCAATCGTTTTTAAATGTTCCTCGATATTCGCCTGCTTCGGACCGGCATACTCCAATAAAACACCATGTTCCACAGCAGCCTTCTGTGCCCCTTCTTCAACAAGCCGCCAATAGTCATTGTCAAGCTCCTCAGGAACAAGCACAAAATGATAATGATACTTTTCTACCGTTGTACCCTCAGCAGGCAAATCATGGCTAACAACCTTATATCCATAAAATACAGAAAATGCACAGCTCAGAAGAAAAAACAAAACCCCAACACCATACGCCGCCTTAGTCAACCTGCTCATAAAACAACTCCCATACATCACCAGTCTAGATAAAAAACATTATACGGAAAATACCAAAAATCGACAATGCCCAAAGGTGACAACACCATATTAGAACCATTCTAATGCGGTGCCTGTCACCATAAAAACACAAATGTCCACCCCGGGTGGACATTTGTGTTTGGTTATTGATTTTTAGGAGCTGCTGTCTCTGATGATGAGCTGGGTGGAGATGGTTATTTTTTTGGCTATTTTTCGTCCTTCTATTCTTTCTGCCAGGGTGTTGACGGCTGTTTCTCCCATTAATTCGGTATAGACTTTCACTGTGCTTAATGAGGGAAAGACATATTTGGAGATGCTGATGTCGTTGACGCCGATGATGTTCACTCGGCCAGGAACAGGGATTCCTTCTTCCAATAGCGCTCTGAGTGCTCCAACTGCCAGTGAATCATTCGCTGCAAAGAAAGCGGTGGGCAGGTTTTCCCCATGCTCATGAATGGCTTTTTTCATGAGGGAATGACCGTCGTTAACGGAGAATGAACCCACGTACATAAACGCTTCATTCAACACCCCTTGTTCTGCCAAATAGGTTTTAAAGGTCACTTCTCTCGGGTCTTCGATGGTCGATGTCTTATCTTTAAATACTTCTCTTCCGCCAATATAACCAATTGTCTCATGGCCGTTCTTCAAATAATGGTCAATGACCTTTTTCGTCGCCTTTTCAAAATCAATCACGATCGAATCGAACTTTTCTTCATCGGGTGAGGTGTCCACAAAAACAATATTACTAGTGATGGATTCCAAATCCTTTATTTGTTTATGACTAAATTTTCCGATTGCGATAAGTCCTTGAATCTCATCCTGTTTTAAATCTCCATAGTTGTCTTGAAAGTACTTAGCTACAGAAAAGCCCATTTGTCTGGATTGATTTTCGACACCCAAACGAATCGACATATAGTATAAATCTTCTAATTCCTCTTTTTCTGTATACCACTGTAAAAGTGCGATTTTCCCGGTCTCTAGTTTTCTAGCTGGTTTCTTTTTATAGGAAAGCTGCTCCGCAACCTCAAAGATCCTCTTTTTTGTTTCATCACCAACAGATAAAGAACTATCATAATTTAATACTCGGGATACCGTTGCGATTGAAACTCCTGCTAATTCTGCAATATCCTTGATTGTAGCCATTTATCAAACTCCTATTGTATTAGAAAAAAAGCGATATTTTGTTGTGGCACGATATACTTCCTCAGGATTTAAAACAATCGTTGGAAAATCAGGTTGGTTAATAGCATCTGGCAGTCCTTGCGTTTCTAGACACACACCTAAGTAGTTCCTTGCTCGCACACCTGCGATTGAAAAGGGACCTTCTAGTTGATTTGCTGTGTAAAGGACCACGCATGGCTGATCTGTTGTAACTAACAATGTCCTGCCACTCTCTTTTTCACTTAAAACCACCGTATTTTCTCCCTTTTTTGTAAAAAGAAGCGGGTGGTCATAACCGTTGTCGGCAAGCACATTTTGTGGATGGGAGGATTTCATCCCCGACTTCAATAAACGGCCATGCTTAAAGTCAAAAGGGGTATTACTTGATTCCATCATTCTTCCAGTAGGCATTAAATCTGACCCAAGCTCTAAAAAGCGATTACTTTCTAATTGTAGTATGTGCTCGGAGCAATCCCGCTTTACATTTCCGCTTAAGTTAAAATAAGAATGATTCGTTAAATTAACGATTGTTTTTTTATCTGTCACCGCTTCATAGGAAATGCTCAGCTCATTTTGATTATTTAAAAGGCAGAGTATGGTCGTATCCAAATTCCCAGGATAGCCTTCTTCACCATCCAAGCTTCGATAGGAAAATTTCAACCCGACTGCATTTTCCATTTTAATGCTTTCTGTTTTCCAAATAACGGAATTAAAGCCCTTCTTACCGCCATGTAGATGGTTAGGATCCTCATTAGGGGTCAGCCGGTAAACTTCCCCGTCTAATTCAAACTGGGAGTTGCTGATTCTTCCAGCCACCCTGCCGACAACCGAGCCAAAATACGGGGACAAATCAATATAATCCTCTAAGTTATCAAATCCAAGCACGACATTTTCAGTGTTGCCATTGCGGTCAGGGACCATTATTTTTGTAATAATACAACCGTAATTCAGGCAGGAAACAGACATGCCTGAATCGTTGACAAGGGTATACTCCATTACTGGCTCATCATGATAACTACCGAATACTTTATCTATTATTTTCATTCTTTTTCCACTCCATTAATTCACTTATAAAAATATGAGACGTTTTGCCAATCCCATGCTGTAAGCTGATTAACCTATGATAAAGTCATGATAAAGCGCTTGAACCCGGCTTTGCCCTCTTCATTTCTCTTATAAACACCAGCATCTTCTAATACTTTTAAAAACTTCTTACCAGTCTCTTCTCTCACGATTGCTTCTACATTTGATGGTGTTGCCACAGCTTGATACTCTTCTTTTAAACCTTTTGCCCAATCCATATGGTATTCAGCAACGATATCGGTTTTTCCTAGAATGAAACTTTCAACTTCTTGAAGTTCAGCCTTTAAGCGTGCTGGTAAAACAGCCAGCCCCATTACTTCGATTAGCCCAATGTTTTCCTTCTTAATATGATGAACATCCTGATGAGGGTGAAAAATTCCAAGCGGATGTTCCTCACTAGTCCGATTGTTCCGTAAAACTAAATCTAATTCATATAAATCTTGTTTCTTTCGTGCAATAGGTGTAATGGTATTGTGCGGAGTATCACCTGTTTTGGCATGGATACCAACTGTGTCGTCGCTGTAATTTCTCCATTCTGATAAAATATGCTCGCCGGCTTCCACCAGCGGTCCAATTTCCTCAGAGCGCAATCGGATAACTGACATAGGCCATTTAACAACGGAACCATGAACATTCGGGAACCTATTTAACTCAAAGTTCCAATCATCCTCTGCTTTTGCCATCGCAAATTCATAATGCCCCCCCTGATAATGATCATGAGACAAAATGGAACCGCCGACGATCGGCAGGTCAGCATTGGATCCAACAAAATAATGAGGAAACTGCTCGACAAAACTTAAAAGACGCTTGAAGGCATCCGCAGTAATCTTCATATCCCTATGTTCCTCTGACAGGACAATACAATGTTCATTATAGTATACATATGGAGAATACTGTAGAAACCAATTCTCTTCTAAAAGATTTAACCTGATCATGCGGTGATTAGAGCGCGCCGGGTGACCAATTCTTCCTGCATACCCTTCATTTTCAACACAAAGCAGACATTTTGGATAGTCATTCTTTTTTGCGGCCCGTTCGCGTTCAATACTTATAGGGTCCTTTTCTGGTTTCGATAGATTTATCGTAATGTCCAATTCACCATATTCAGTGTCTACCTTGTACTCAATATTATTGCGAATCCGCTTCATCTGAATATAGTTACTATTTTTACTTAATTCATAAAAAAAATCTGTCGCGACTTGCGGATTTTTTTTATATTTTTCGTTAAATATTTGATTAACCGTTGATGGACGTGCCATAAAGCAGTTCATTACTTTACTTGCAAAAATCTCTTTTTCATCAAAAATATCTTCAATAATCCCTTGTTCACAGGCGTATGCTGCAATTTGCTCAAGTAAATCTGGAGTCTCTAAATTTGACTCTGCGGCACCTTCCTTAAACTCTACTAAATGCAAGAGTGAAAGAATTTGATTGCGAGCATAGATTTCATCCTCAGGCTCGATTAATTGAGCAGCAATGGCTTGATTGATTAATTGTTGGATTCGTTGATAAATCATACCATTCACCCCTCATATCCATTTGGATGATGCTGGTGCCAGTTCCACGCATCGCTGATGATTTGGTGTATCGAGGTTCTTGTTGGATTCCACCCAAGGACGCTTCTGGCTTTTTCAGATGAGGCAATTAACGTACTAGGGTCGCCCGAACGGCGTTCACCGAATTGAACAGGAATATCAATACCTGTTACTTCTTTTGCTGTTTCGATAATTTCTTTTACCGAAAATCCTTGGCTGCTGCCCAGATTAAATACATTACTTTCCCCGCCATTTTGCAAATATTTTAGTGCAAGAAGATGCGCAGCAATTAAGTCTTCAACATGAATGTAATCACGGACACAGGTCCCGTCTGCTGTATCATAATCTTGTCCAAAGACCGTTACCGCCGGCCTTTTACCTAAAGCAGCCTCTAATACGACGGGAATCAAATGTGTTTCAGGGTTATGGTCTTCTCCGATCTCCCCGCCGCTTCTTGCGGAAGCAACGTTAAAATATCGGAGTGAAACATATTTTATGTCAAATGCCTTTTCACACCAAGCAATCATTTTTTCCATCGTAAGTTTTGTTTCACCATAGGTGTTCGTTGGTTTTGTCCGAGCCTCTTCCGTAATAGGCACAACCTTCTGTTCACCATAAACCGCGGCTGTCGACGAAAAGATGATAGGTTTCACGTTAAATTCTAACATCATTTCGAGGACAATTTGTGTACCGAATACATTGTTGTCATAGTATTTTAAGGGCTCGATCATCGATTCGCCAACGAGAGAGTTGGCGGCAAAATGCAGGATGGCTTCAATGTTTTCTTTTTCAAAAACAGAACGCATAAACTCACGGCTGCGGATATCCCCTTCATAGAAATGTGCCTTTGGATGAATGGCATCACGATGGCCAGTTTGTAAATTATCGATAACCACCACTTCTGACCCCTGATCAATTAATTGGTAAACAGCATGAGAACCAACATAACCGGCCCCGCCTAAAACAAGAATACTCATTCAAACTCCCCCATCTCAATTTCTTTTGCACCATCGCCAATACTTGCTACATAGAAATCTGCAGGATATCCAATTTTGTCCTGATAAGCTGCACCAACATTAGCAATAAAGCTATCAACCTGTTCATATTCAACGATTGCAATGGCACAGCCCCCGAATCCAGCTCCTGTCATGCGTGCGCCCATTACACCTGGCTGTTTCCAGGCTGCTTCTACTAAACTGTCAAGTTCAATTCCAGTCACTTCATAATCATCTCGCAGTGAAATATGGGATTGATTCATTAACTGTCCAAATGCCTCTAGATTCCCAGCCTTTAATTCTTCAAGAGCCTTAAGTGTTCTTACATTCTCATACACGGCATGTTTCGCACGCTTACGAACCGTTTCATCAGGGATTAAGGTTTGATTCTCATCAAATTCTGCTTCCGTCAGCTGTCCAAGTGCTCCTATTGAAAGTTTTTGCTGCAGCTGTGACAATGCTTGTTCACACTCTCCACGACGTTCATTGTATTTGGAATCTGCCAGCTCTCTGCGCTTGTTTGTATTCATGATTAAAATCTTGTAACCTTCAAGTTTAATTGGAGCGTACTGAAAGTTCAATGTCTGGCAATCAAGTAAAATTCCTGCATCCTTTTTACCCATACCAATCGCAAATTGGTCCATAATGCCGCTGTTGACACCGATAAACTCATTTTCGACTTTTTTACCAAGCAGAATCATATCCAGACGCGGAATTCCTAAGTCAAATAACCCGTCAATAAGCACTCCTGTCAATAACTCAATGGATGCAGAAGATGAAAGTCCTGCTCCATTAGGGATATTCCCTTCAATTACACACTCAAAACCTTGTGGAATATTGTATCCTGCTTCCTTTATATAACGAATCATCCCCTTCGGATAATTCGCCCAATTATGCTGCTTATCATAATCTAATTGTGTTAAATCAAATTCAATGATTTCTTTGTCCGGAAAGTTTACGGAGTAAAGTCGGACAAGATTGTCATCTCTCTTTTTTGCTACGGCATACGTTCCATAAGTAATTGCACAAGGAAATACATGGCCACCGTTGTAATCCGTATGTTCACCGATTAAATTAATTCTCCCCGGAGCAAAGAATGCCTGCTCGGGCTGGGCGTCAAATATTTCTCTGAATGTTGTCGTTAATTTTGTGATGTTCATTGTCGTCCCTCCAACTATATATGCTATGTGTTTAGTTTAATCCATTTAGTTAAAGAAATCTATTGTTTTTACTAAAAATTTTACTAAAAAACAAAAAGGCAGTGTATATCTATATACACTGCCTTTTTAATAGTCTAATCCACCTGTTCATCCGTACATTTTAAATAAAATATATATGATTGGAAGTCGCCTCTTCGTTTCGATGATCCCAAGTTTACGCCGTTAAACTCCGTAGGAAGTAGAAGACCCACTTGCATAAGCTCATCACCATAATAGGTTCGCCCATCCACTTCATATAATCTATCTTTTGATAGTCCACAAAGTCGTAATGTTTGCTGTTTTCGGGAATTCGCTGCAGCCAATACCTTATAATAGCCGACTAGGGCTTCCGATTGGTCTGGACTAACCACCATCCAAGCTGTCTCATTACCAGAGAAAGGACTTAATAACCGATAAAAATGGCCATTCCGAATCAAGCGGCGCTGCTCTTTATAAAAAGCTACCTGCTCTTTAATCTCCTCTCTTTCTTCCTCCGTTAAAGAGTGTGGATCTAGTTCATAGCCAAACGTTCCAAAGTAAGCCGTATTTGCCCGTGTAGACAGCGGTGTCTCTCTAAATGTTTGATGATTCGGAACATCTGATACATGGGATCCCATACTATACAATGGATAGGCAAAGGATGTGCCATATTGAATCTTTAACCTTTCGACCGCGTCAGTATTATCACTTGTCCAGGTCTGCGGTGCATAATACAGCATACCAGGGTCAAAGCGCCCGCCGCCGCCAGCACAGGATTCAAACAAGACATGAGGGAACTCACTTGTTAACCTTTCATACAGAGAATACACACCTAAAATATAGCGATGGAAAAACTCGCCTTGCTGATTGGCTGCTAATTTTTGTGAGAACGGCTCCGTTATGTTACGATTCATATCCCACTTAATATAAGACAGATTTGTTTGCCTAATAATCCCCGACATTTTTTCGTACATGTAATCAACAATTTCAGATCTGGAGAAGTCGAGTACCAGTTGATTACGCCCTAATGTACGATGCTGGTCCTGCATTCCTACAGCCCAATCAGGGTGCTCTTTAAACAACTCGCTGTTTGGACTAATCATCTCCGGTTCAAACCAGAGACCAAATTTTATTCCGACATCATTAATCTTTTTTGCCAAACTTTCTAACCCATTCGGAAGTTTATTAAAGTCAACATGCCAATCTCCTAGAGAAGAAGTGTCATCATTCCTTTTTCCAAACCAGCCATCATCAAGGACTAACATTTCAATCCCCAATTCACTGGCAGACTTCGCAATATTTACAAGCTTTTCCTCATCGAAATCAAAGTAGGTGGCTTCCCAGTTATTGATTAATATCGGACGATCTTCTCTTTTCCATTGTTCTGGAATCAGGTTTTCACGGTAAAGCTGGTGGAGGGCTTGACTCATCCCATTTAAGCCTTTATCCGAATAAACCATGACTACTTCAGGTGTTTGAAACGTTTCTTTTGGTTGAAGACCCCAATTAAAACCAAAGGGATGTATCCCCACCATTACCCTTGCCATGTCGTAGTGGTCTACTTCAACCTGCATGAGGAAATTACTGCTATAAACAAAGTTAAAGCCGTATACTTCACCGCTATGCTCCGTAGTATCTGGCCTTCTTAAAGCTAAGAACGGATTATGGTGGTGAGAGCTGGCACCCCGTAAACTAGAAATCGATTGAATTCCACTTTCAAGCTTCCGCTCCTTCACATGCCTTTCACGAGCCCATGCCCCTGCTAAATGAGTAAAAATAAAATCCTTATCCGGCAGGTCAAGTGCTGCCCCCATCAATCGTTCAATCACAAGTTTCTCTGGACCATCGTTTGTCAAAGAGGCACTTCTTGTAATCACAGGCTTATCCGGAAAAATCGTATAGTTTAATCTTAATTCAGCTTGAAGGAATTCATCCTTTAGTAGAATCTGTAGTGTACTTGCTTCGTTGCCGTACGTTGCTGGAAGTCCCTCAAGACGCGGCTTTCCTTCTAACACGCTATAGGAGTCATATACAAAAGTTGGAACATGTGAATCCTTTTCTTTCTGGACAGAAATGGCTGGTTCCCGGAAATCCGAATTTCCGTAAGCAGGATACTCCTGTCTTAGTGTTTCTAAGACAAAAGCTGGATCATCTGCATACACATGGCAACTGGCACCAGTTGGAACATCATAAACTTGTAAATGGGAAAAGTCGTCTCTATGACGCAATGCCTTTCCATAATAAAGGTGGCCTAACTGGCCATTTTTCATCACGTGGAAAATATAACTCACTTGGCCATTTGTTAAATGAAATTGTCGGTTCACTTGATCTACATGTATGTGCATAATCTGCTCCTTGTATATAAAATAAAGAGCCTGAGCATTCAGGCTCTTCCAAGCTTTCACTTAGTTTTTCAATGAATTTCTATACGAGAAATCAAACCCTTTGAATTAAAAATTCAAATTCCAAATCTTGATTTGCCTTGATAAGGTGTTCGTCATGAACAGGTGCTCCCCAGCTGTCATCCCCGCCAACACCCATCTGCTTACCGGCAACTGTAACAACGGTATAATGGACAGGTGGAAGTTCATAGATATGCTGGGCATTTTCAAGCTCGAAAGCAGTATATGGACTTACGTTACAATCCAACGGTTCAGTGACCGAAGAAATTCTTATTCCCTGACCGTTTCGGTTTGTCACGCTGACACGGCGGACACCGGTTCTGTTGCCAGATTCCTGTGGCATCACATATCCTGATAAGCTATCTGAAACCTGATTCTTAAAGGTAGTGAGCTTTGCTCCCATTGCCCGGTCAGAATAATTCTCTTTTGGTCCCATTGCATACCATTCTAATTGATCATAATCAGCAGGAACCTTGAATGACACTGCAAAAATTGGCAGCTGTGGTAAATTCGCGGCACCCTTATACCCAGACTTTACCCGAACACTTCCATCCGGATAAACCGTGTATTCTGTCTTAACCTCAATATCTGGATTAATCGAGAACTTATAGGTAAAAGCAACACAAACATTATTGCCGTTTTCTTCTACCTCATTTTTTACACACTTTCTCGCTAAGCTCGCGGCAAACCAAAGCCCGGAATGGAAACCTTGAGAATATCCACGGTCATTGTCCGTCGTCGCTCTCCAAAACAATGGTGCCGGCGGCAATGAAATCATCTCTTTGCCAGCATAGTTCAGTGACACTAACGTTCCCGCCCCCTTTGAGAACATAACGGTAAAGTCGCGGCCATGAACACCAATATTGACATCACCATGTGCAACTCGTAAATCACCGCTAGGCTGGTCTATCTCCCTTGTACCCACTTGATAAACAAACTGACCGAATGCAACTTCATACCCTTCTTCTGCCCATAGAGTACTTTCCCTCAACACAAGTGATGTTTGAATGCAATACTCACCTGGTTCTTCACTGAACACTTCAGGGATATCAAGCTCAAAACGTTCCTCACTCTGCGGTTCGACACTAGCAATCAACTTATTACGGTATAATTCCTTTCCTTCACGGAATAGAACATACTCCAACTCATAGTCTGCCGTAGTGGAAAACAAACTTTCATTTTTGACGGTTACACCTGTCCCATTTGCTACTAGTTTGAAATCTTGATATAAAAATTTCACTTCCTGCATTTTAGGAGAAAGCTCTCGATTCGCATAGACAATTCCGTTTGTACAGAAGCCGTAGTCTGTCGGACGGTCGCCAAAATCACCGCCATAGGCAAGGTATTCATTACCGAAACGGTCCTTTTTATAAAGTGATTGATCAATATAATCCCAAATAAACCCGCCCTGGTACATTGGATACTTCTGCTCTAAATCGGTATATTTGTACATACCGCCAAGTGAATTGCCCATTGCATGCATATACTCACAGCTGATGTAAGGCTTCTCGGGGTTCTCACTTAAATATTTTTCAATATCAGCTGGTTTCGCATACATACGGCTTTCCATATCACTCGTAGCGTTATAATCACGATTATGGAATACTCCTTCGTAGTGTACAAGTCTGCTAGGGTCAACCTTTTTGAAATATTTCGAGACATTCAAAATGACTTCACCAGCGTACGATTCATTACCACAGGACCAAATCAAGATCGATGGGTGATTTTTATCCCGTTCAACCATGGAGATTGCACGGTCCATGACAATAGCTTCCCATTCCGGCTTATTACCTGGAATATTCCAAGAAGGCTCTACCTCCCCCATCTTTTGCCATGACCCATGCGTCTCAAGATTCATCTCATCAATGACATAAACACCATATTCATCACATAATTCATACCAATAGGTTTGATTTGGATAATGTGAGGTACGAACTGCATTAATGTTATGACGTTTCAGTGTTTTAATATCCCAAAGCATATCTTCTTTTGTAATCGCCCGGCCGTGACGGGGGTTGAATTCATGACGGTTCACACCCTTGAATACAATTCGTTCTCCATTAAGGTGCATAATTTTATTCACGAGTTCAAATCTTCTAAATCCTACCTTTTGTGGAACCACTTCAACTAAACTACCAGACTCGTGATAGATTTGTATAAATAATTTGTATAAATATGGATTTTCCGCATTCCATAGTGCAGGCTGCTCAACAGCAAGGTTAATCGACCACTTGCCATCGATATTTTCAGCTTCGCCCGTTTTAACAAGAATACCCTTGGCATCCACTAATTCTGCCGTTATTTTTGAAGCAGCCGACCCTTGAAGCTTTAAATCGGCTGAAAGTGCCCCTTTTGTAAAAGTTGAATCTAGTTCAGGACGAACATGCAGGTCAGAAACATGAGTTTCCGGAACTGTATAAAGATAGACATCACGGAAGATTCCTGAAAATCTCCAAAAATCCTGATCTTCCAGCCAGCTGCCGGTACTCCGCTGATAAACCTCTACTGCCAGCTTATTCTCTCCATCTACTAAATAAGGGGTAAGATCAAACTCAGCCGGTGTAAAGGAGTCTTCACTGTAGCCAACGAATTCACCATTTAACCATACATAAAAGGCAGCTTCTACACCTTGAAAAGAAATATAGACCGGACTATTTTGCATAGTAGTTGGGACATTGAAATATTTCACATAACTCCCAACTGGATTATGGTCGGTGGGAATTTCCGGCGGACGAAGTTCATGATGCCCATCCCATGGATACATAGTGTTGACATATTGCGGCTGCCCGTAGCCTTGGAGTTGGATATGTCCTGGAACTGTAATACCCCCCCAGCCTGCGCAAGGGTAATCTTGCTCGAAAAAGTTTACAGGTCTATGGTCTGGATTAATACTGTAATAAAACTTCCAGTCTCCGTTTAATTCATGACGCATTTTCATTTGGGCAGCACTTTTTGCCTCCGCCAATGTTTCATAATAGACATGGTCTGAATGGGCAGGAATACGATTCACTGCAAATACATTCACATCTGTAAGCCAATTTAAACTCGGGGTGATTTTCATATCTATCACACATCCTATCTACAATTATCTGAAATTCATTATTTTACAGAACCCATCATTCCGGCAACAAAATGCTTTTGCATAATAAAGAAAATTAGTGCTGCTGGCAGGGTTGCAATGACGATGGCTGTCATAATAACACCAAAATCAGGAGAATAACTTGAACCTAGGTTAGAAATCAGCAATGGAATCGTCTGATTTTCCGGTGACTGAAGCACAACAAGCGGCCATAGGTAGCTGTTCCAACTTGCCATGAACGTAATGATTGCAGCAGCTGCATAGGTTGTTTTCATAGTTGGAATATAAATTCTGAAAAACACACCTAACTCCGTTAAACCGTCAATCCTTCCTGCTTCAAGTATGTCCTTTGGAAACATCTTCGTGCTTTGTCTGAAGAAAAAGATCAGAAAGGCAGTGGTAACCGTCGGTAGTATAACAGCCGAGATGGTATCAATACCAATCAATGGTGCAGTTTGTGAAATCGTTCCAAACATACGGAATAACGGCACCATTAATGCAGCAAAGGGAATCATCATTGAAAGCAATAGGAAGTTAAACACATAGTCCTTTGCTTTGCTCTGGTAAATTTCAAATCCGTAACCCGCCAAAGAGGCAATAAGCATCCCAACCAAGGTTGTAATAATCGAGATTTTTGCTGAATTCATTAATGCAGGAACGAGATCAACTGTTAGCAAGAGATTGTTTAAGTTCTCCATAAAATGACTGCCTGGCAATAACCTGCCTTTTGTAACATCGACTGATTTGTTCGTTGAACTGACAATCATCCATAAAAATGGAAAAATAGAAATAATAGCAGCGACTGTAAGAAACCCATAACCGAAGACTTTTTTAAGCATTTTTATCACCTGCCACTTTAAACTGAATAATAGAGAAGATAACAATCAGTATGACAATCGCATATGAAACAGTAGCCGCATAACCAAAGTCCGGAGTATATTTAAAGGATAGATTGTAAATATACTGGGAGATGGTCATCGTAGCATTCCCAGGTCCACCCGCCGTAATATTCATAACCTCATCGAACAATTGAAGCGTACCAATGGTGGAAGTAATCGAAGTAAACAAAATAATTGGTTTTAACATTGGAATGGTAATCTTGAAAAAAGTTTGAATAGATGAAGCTCCGTCTATTTTCGCCGCTTCATAAATAGATTGATCAACATTTTGCAGTGCAGATAGATAGAAAATCATATTATAACCGGTCCACCGCCATGTGATTGCAGCAATAATCGTGATTTTTGCCCAGAACGGATCAGTTAACCATTGAATCGGTTCTGCAATCAGTGACATCTTCATTAACATAATGTTCACGATGCCATCCTGCCCAAATAAATATTTGAACGTAACAGAATAAGCAACTAGTGAGGTTACGCATGGTAAAAAGATGGCAGTACGGAAAAATCCTTTAAATTTCAATGCTTTATCATTCAGTAAAACAGAAATAAATAATGCTAGAATAATCATAATTGGTACTTGAATGATTAAATAAACGACTGTATTCTTTACCGTAGTCAGAAATACCGGGTCTTTTAATAATCGTGCATAATTTTCAAGGCCGACAAATGTTAAGTTTGTTCCCCTGCCGGATTGTAATGACATCATGAAAGCTTGAATCATCGGGTAAAAGTAAAATAAACAAATCATCACAGCAGCTACAGCAACAAACGACCAGCCTATAGCTGTGTTTTTCACTCGGAGCCCCCGAGTGGATTTTACTTTCTGCATGGGTGGGTTGGCTTTTGCAGGTATCACATCTAGTCAGCTCCTTACCTATTTATATTTCTTCTCGTTTGAAATTTTTTAAAATAAAAGCCCCGTGAAACTCGCCTGACACTGTTCGCTCCACTAAACCGAAGGGGAGAAGCCGGCGAGTACCCGAAGCTTACACTCTTATAAAATTATTTCACCTGTGTTTCAGCTTGGCCTTGAGCGTCTTCTAACGCCTTATCAAGATCTTTACCTTTAATAAAGTTTTGTGCTTCGACAGCTAGAATGTCCTCGATTGCATATGTGTGTAAACCGAAGTTTACTTGTGGAATTTCAGCAGTCCAGTTTGCGAAATCAGCAATGATTTTCTGTCCACCAAAGAACTCGTCTGCAGCTTGGTAGGCTTCACCTTCAGAAGCTGGCCTATACGTACCAATTGCACCAATTTCTTTATTGATTGTTTGATAGAACTCAACATTTGATCCAAAGGTTTTTGCTAGGAAATCTGCTGCTTTTTCTTTCCCTGGTACATTCAGAACATACCATGAGCTTCCGCCTAAGTTTGAAGCGTTAACAGAATCCGCTACGCCAGGAAGTGTAGGGAAAGGTACAACCGCCCATTTACCAGATTGTGAAGCTTCTGCTTTAATGGAAGGAGTGATCCAGTTACCTGTTGGGACAGTTGCAACTTCCCCGCTATTAAAGCCAGCTAAGAATTGACTCCAGTCAGATACAGGTTTCACTAAATCCGCGTCTAAAAGCTTTTTATACGTTTCAAAAGCAATTTTTAGTGCTTCATTGTCTGCCAAGTTAGGTGTTACACCATCTTCTTCTAAGTACCATGAACCAGCAGTTTGGATCATCATACGAATCAAGCCGAGGTCATTTGGGTCTTGTGTTAACATTTGCTTACCAGTTGTTTCTTTGACCTTTTTACCAATTTCAATGTACTTGTCCCAGTCGATATTTTGTAGATCTTCAACTGTATAACCAGCTTGCTCTAAATAATCTGTTCTTACATATAATCCTGTTACACCAGTATCAAATGGAAGACCATAGTTTTTACCTTCGAAGCTTGTTGGAGCAATTTTATAATCTGCAAAGTCTTCTGCTTTAAATGATCCAGTCATTTCATGGAACATGTCAGGATATGCTTGAAGGAAACTTTGTGCTCGATAATCTTCAATTAAAACAACATTTGGAAGCCCTTTATTAGTACCTGAGCTCAAGCTTGTGTTTAGCTTTTGAATAATGTCATCTTGAGCATTTTCAATAATTTCAATCTCTACATCTTTATTTTCAGTTGCATAAGCTTCTTTTGCTAATTCCATAGCTTTAATATTAAAATTTGGATCCCATGCCCATACGGTTACTTTATTTGTATCTTTTGCCTCTCCGGAAGTATCTTTTGTTTTTGACCCCGAAGAACAGGCAGTCAATAACAGTAGGCTTACTAAAAATAGAGCAAGTACTTTCTTCATTGATATTCCCCCAAGTGATATTTTTATTTGTATTGTAAGCGCTATCCGCCTTACACTTCCTATGTTAGCACCAGCTTGGGGTTAACTGTTAGGACGATATTTTTAATATTTTGTACTATTTTCAGATAATTGGTCACGTTTACATTTTCAAATTTGTGCTTTTTTTAGATTCTTGTATTATTTTTGAATCGGCAATGTTATCCGGACCTTTGTCCCTTCTCCAAGGCTGCTTGAGATGGTGACTCCGTATTCTTCTCCATAAATTAATTGAATGCGCTCATGTACATTTCTTACACCAATGCCAGAGAAATGCTGCTGTTTACGCCTCGTGTTTGGAAGAGTGTTATCCTCTGAAACTTCCATTCCGTCACCATTATCGATAACTTCACAAATCAAGGTATTCCCATCCTGCCAGATAAGGACATTGATAAATCCTGCAGACTTACGGATAAATCCATGGAAAAAGGAGTTTTCCATAAAAGGCTGAAGAATCAGTTTCGGTATTTGAAAATCCATGCAATCAGGCGTAACAAAATAGTTTACCTTAATCCGATTACCATACCTTTTTTGATTAATTAATACATAATTCTTTAGATTATCCAGTTCCTGGTTAACCGTAATGGTTTCACTGACATTGCCAATCGTGTTCTGCAACAAAGAAATAAATGCATTAATCGTCGCTTCCGTCTCTTCTTTTCCGCCCTGCTGAACCATAAATTTAATGGATGTAAGTGTATTGTATAAAAAATGCGGGTTAATTTGCTGCTGCAGGGCAGCTAGTTCAGCGTTTCGTTGGTTTTTTTGTGAGATAACAAGCTGGTCCACATACTCATGAAGCTCATCGAGCATCGAGTTAAATGCATACCCGATTTGCCTTGTTTCATAAGTACCCGAAACGGTAACATACTTGTCAAACTCATGCTTAGAAGTACTCCCAATTTGCTTTACCAGCTTTGATAACGAGTTGGTCATTCTTCTTGATGCGAAGAACACAATAATCAGTGCAACAAAAACAATACCCATCGAAATAAGCACGATCTGCTTCTTATCGATTAGAGTGCCGAAGGCTGTTTCTTTATCGATGATATTAAACATATACATTTCAAAAGATGGAAGATACTCCATCAAGATTATTTGTTCTTTTCCCAAAAAGTTTTTAATCATGTAATCTTTTGGTTCAGAAACTATCTCATTGGCGTATTGAAGCAGTTCCTCCGACTTGTTGCCGATTAGCTCTGATTGATTGCTCGACATAATAACACCAGATTTATTTACTAAGAAAACATGATTACCAGGACTAGTGTAGCTTGAATAAAACTCTCTAAATTCATTTTCTTTAATAGCAAAATACATCGTACCATAGACATTTCCAGAAGTTCGTTCCATTAACGCTTTCGATGTAACAATGTAACGTCCATCCTCTTTATTAGGGCGCTCGTCGTATTGGTACATCAACCTCTTAGGTTCCCTAAGCGTATTCTTGGTAATGTCACCCGTCTTCAACTCATCATCGGTAATTGGCCAATAGGTCCGATCAGTCGCGTAAATGATTCCATTTGTACCCGTGACGATGATACTTGTTTCGAAAGTATCTACACTTGATTCAATTCGGTTCATCTGCTGACCCAGCGTATAATAAGCATTCAAGCGCTGAACATTGGTAGCCTTTTCTGTAAGAATTCTCTTAATGGTGCCGCTCTGCAATAAATTGTTAGAAGCGACGACGACCGAATAATTATATGTCTCAAAGCTATCTTTCACCTGGTCCATTACTTTCGCATTCGTGATACTGAATTTCTCAAAAAAGAATTGTTCTGACATCCGAATCGTTGTCCACGTTATGGTGACGGAAACGGTGATAATGATGATAACACTAATTAGAAACATGGTGATAAATAGATTGTTATGTCTAAACCGTTCAGGAATTAATCTCATCTTGATACCATCTCTTATCTCGTGTTTTGTTTTCTTCTATATTGGCTTGGCGAAAGACCCGTTACCTTTTTAAACACTTTACAAAAATAACTGTGATCGGAATAACCAACCATTCCACTGATTTCGGATATCGTTACCTTTCCCTCAACAAGAAGCCTTGAAGCTTCTTCAATCCGAATCCGATTTAAATATTCAATAAAACCTTCACTATTATGCGTTGAAAAATAACTTGATAAATAGGAAGGATTAAAATGGAAATGCTTCGCAACATCTTTGAGGGTTAGCGGCTCCGCATAATGGTCCTTGATGTATTCTAACAGCTTTTTCATATTTTGATTGTCAAGATGATTTTGGGAAGAAGAAATACATTGCTTTGCTTCCGTAATAAATTTGTTCAATTGATTTTTTGCCTCTGTTGCAGTTTGTGCTTCTTCAATCGACTTAAAATAGGAATACTTGGCATGATCCAATTCCTTTGCGTTGTACTCCATGTTCCCGAGGAGCACCGTAATATTAAAGACAATGTTGCCGATAAAAGACTTGTAATCGTACACATCCAACGTATAACAGTTAGATAGAGCTGATACATGTTCCTGAAGATACTTAAAAGCAGCTTCAAAGTTCTTCCGCTTAAATTCACCTGTAAACCAATCCAAATTGAAACTGTCATACTGCGGCTCTGGATAAGGTAAATCCTCTTTCATTAAAAGGTTCTGCTCGGAAAAATAAAAACGATAATTCAAAAGTTTTTCAAGGCCTTCTTTGTATATAAGTGCTAACTGCGAAAGGTCGGTGAATGTTTCACTAAGAGCAAAACCATAGCCTTCCATTGACTCCCCAAGTTGCCTAACGCATTCAATCAACTTAGAAAAATCATCTCCGTTTACAAGGACTATGGTTTGATCGAAATGAAAGGAATAATCCTCCACCCCTAACTTATCTTCAAACTTTTCCTTTATTGGATTGGGCAGTTCAGTTTCCCCAGTTTGTAGTACAACACCCAATAAACAAAAATTACGATAAGGAAACACTTCAGAAATCTTCTCAACATCAAAATGAACTTCATATCCTGCTATCAATTTCTTAATAATTTGCCCGACGGAGAGATTCGCTGAAACTTGCTTGTCCATCATTTGAAGAGACGGAATTCGCTCAGCAGCTGCCTTCAACGCTTTTAGGAGCCCCTTCGACTCGAGTTTCGGCTTTAGAATATAATCAACTACTCCACTTTGAAAAGTTGAGCGGACATAATCAAACTCTCCAAAACTACTTAAGATAATAACTTCAATTTCTGGATAGCGATCCTTGACAATTCTAGTTAATTCTTCACCATCCATAATCGGCATTACAATATCTGTGATTATGATATGAGGATGTTTCCTCTCAATCAATTCGAGTGCTTCTATACCGTTGGACGCTTCACCAACAATTTCGAACCCTTCTTGTTCCCAACTTAAATAATGCTTAATTCCTTGTCTAATTAATTGTTCATCGTCAACAATAAGTACTCTTCCACGTTCCCCAACTGTCAATCTCGATCCCTCCAGATGGTGAAAAAATTTGATATTCCCATTCTAATATACTTTCTCCCATTTGGGGAGGACTGAGTGTATTGACTATTAGCGGGCTCTCTTTTCCGAGCTATTAAACGAAAGTGACCCAATAGGAAAATCCCTATTGGGTCACTTACTTTACACGCTTACTCTAATGGTTTATCCCACGTCTAATGATTGATACTGTGATTGATGCAGCTTCCAATAGTAACTTTTTTGACTTATCAATTCTTTATGAGAACCTTCCTCTATGATTCTACCTTTATCAATAACAAGGATACGGTTGGCATTTTGAATGGTGGAAAGACGATGTGCAATAATAAAGGAGGTTCTCCCTGCCAGCAGTGTTTCCAGTCCTTTTTGTAAGGCAAGCTCCGTTTCTGTATCGATGGAGGATGTTGCCTCATCAAGAATTAAAATCTTGGGATCAGCTAAAAGCGCTCTTGCAAACGAAATCAACTGCCTTTGTCCAGTAGAAAGCCTTGTGCCTCTTTCGTTCACCTCCGTTTTATAGCCCTCAGCCAATCCGGTAATAAATGGATGTGCCTGCACAGCCTTCGCTGCTTCCATCACTTCTTCATCTGTAGCATCAAGCCGTCCATAACGGATATTATCCATAATTGTACCTGAGAAAATAAAAGGATCCTGAAGCATGACACCCATTTGCTTTCTTAGAGAAGCAATGGTTACCGAATGAATATCAACTCCGTCTATTTCAATTGTGCCGCTGCTTACATCATAAAAACGACTGAGCAAACTAACGATCGTTGTCTTTCCTGACCCTGTAGCCCCAACTAGAGCAATACTTTCACCAGGATTCACATTTAGATAAATGTTTTTAAGAATCTTTTCCCCTTCTTCATAGCCAAAACTAACATCTTTAAACTCCACTTTTCCCTTTATCAAAGGAAGCTCAGAAGCAATCGGAAGATCTTTAACGGTCGGTTTTTCATCTATCATTTCAAATATTCTCTCTAAATATGCCGTAGCATTAATGATTGCATTATAGAAGTTCCCTATATTCGCGATCGGTGCCCAAAACATCCCTATGTACCCCACAAAAGCAACCAATGCTCCAACTGTTACTCCATCACCAATGAGAGAGATCCCGACAACATAAATGAGTGAGGTCGTAAGTACGGAAATGTTTTCGATCGATGGCCATAGCAGGAACTGGATCCTCACAGCCCTCATCCACGAGCTTCTATAACTGTCGGATACTTCACTGAAAATCCGTTTGTTTTCTTCTTCCCTTGTAAAAGCCTGCGTCACTTTAATGCCATTTATACTTTCATGAATATAAGCATTCATGTTGGATTGTTTGTTACTTAACATCTGCCATGCCTTCCGCTGGGCATTTTTAATGAGCAGGATTACCGCTGCAAGGATTGGAAACCCAATCATCGCCATAAGGGTTAATTTTACATCAATCGCTAACATAAAACCTATAATCACAAGAAGACTGAACAGGTCAGTAATCAAATTAATTAATCCATTCGATAGTAAATCACTTAAGGAGTTTACGTAGTTTACCACCCTCACCAAAATCTTCCCATGCGGTCTGCTGTCATAGAAGGTAAACGATAGCTTCTGTAAATGTGTAAACAAGTCCTTCCTTATCTGGACGATGACACTTTGCCCAATCTGGGACATCATTCTAATTTTATATTTCATACATATCCCAGTAATGATTATGGCAATTAAGTAAATACCTGCAAGAACCATTAAGCCGCCTATATCCTTGCCTGGAATTTCCTCGTCGATGGCTTTACTAATTAAATATGGTCCAATTAGGTTCGCTCCACTGGCAATCAACATAATAAAAACAGTAAATAGGATCTTTTTTTTGTACGGCTTTAAATAAACCATCAACCGCTTAAGCTGTGTAAAACTAAATGGAGATTCCAACTCTTCATCCACATCAAATTTATTGCGAGCCATTGAGATAATTCACCTCCTCAACATGCACACCATCAAAGTTTCCAACTTGATTCTTAAACACTTTATAGTAACTTCCTTGTTTCGCAAGCAATTCTTTATGATTCCCTCTTTCAATGATTGTGCCATTTTCCATTACAAGAATTAAATCTGCATCTTTTACAGAAGAAATACGATGAGCAATAATAAAACAGGTTTTTTCCATTAGAAATGACTTTAATGTTCTTTGGATACGCAGCTCTGTTTCCATATCCAACGCTGATGTTGTATCGTCCAATATCAAGATGGATGGATTTTTTAATATCGCCCGCGCTAAAGCAATCCGCTGCCGCTGTCCTCCGGAAAGCCCTACTCCCCGTTCACCAATAATGGTATCGTACCCCTCTGGCAGCTTAGTAATAAAATCATCTGCTTCTGCCATTTTGGCTGCAGCTTGAACGGCATGGAAGGAAGCATTTGGGTTTCCATAAGCTATATTTCCTTCTATGGTATCTGAAAAAAGAAATATATCCTGCATAACGGTAGCCATACTATTTCTCAATTTATGAATATCCCAGTCTTTAACATTAAGCCCATCCACTCTTACTTCCCCTTTGACAGCGTCATAAAACCGGCTTAGGAGATTGACTAATGTTGATTTACCTGCCCCTGTAGGTCCAATAATGCCCACCGTTTGTCCCTGTCTAATCTTGAAGCTTATATCATTCAACACTTGTTCGTCCCCATAACTAAAGGAAACTTGGTCAAATTCCACAACACCTTTGAAATGTTTCACATTGTACCTTTTTGTTTCATTCTTTATTTCTGGTTCTGTATTTAATAATTCTTCTACCTTTTCAGCCGAGGCCACAAACCTTTGGACGTCATTTAGTAACCACCCAGCCATTCGCATTGGATTATTTAATGCCCAAATTAATGAATTAAACGTGACTAACTCACCCATAGTCAGAGAATTATTAATGACCATGTATCCTCCAACTACGATCATTACCACTGTTAATACTCCTGCAAGGGAATCTAGAATAGGCAAATACTTTTCCCAGACTCTTGAGGAGTCAAGATTCTTCTCCTTGAAGGCTTCATTTTCTTTTGAAAACTTTTCAATTTCGTACCCTTCCTTCGCAAAGGCCTTTACGACTCGATTGCCGCTAATATTCTCCTGCACAACTGAATTTAACCTGGCAAACTGTCCCCTAATGGCTGAAAACGTTGGTTTGACAGTAAAAGATAAACGCATCGCAAAGAATCCGATAATCGGTGTAACCGCAAGCATGGCTAAAGCTAACGGCGGATGGATATAGAACATAAACCCAATGGCAAATAACAGGATCGTAATATTCTCAAATATCATATAAATGGTCCACGCAGTAAAATGCCTGACAGCCTCCATATCCCCCGTCATTCGAGCCATGATATCTCCTGTTCTGGTCTGATCGAAAAACCTAAAATCTAAAAGGTTAATCCGCTCATATAATTTTTCCCGTATGGTGAAGATAACACTTTGAGAAACTCGCTCGAACATTAACTGATAATTATAGCGAACGACTGTCTTAATAAGTGTTATGCCAATCATTGAACTTAAAAAAATCCATAACAGCTCATTCTCTTGACCATAAATAACCTTATCCACGATTTTCCCAGCGAAATAGGGGTTAAGCATATTTAATACAGAAACCACTAATGCTAGAAAAAGGCCGCAAAAAAGCCTTATCCGAAAATTCCTTATATACCCCCATACCCAGCGCATGTTTTGCATCATTCGCTCAATCCCTCCCCGATGCTTAAACATAAATACATATTATTATCGTAACTCCCCTTATATGTATTTATATTTAACTTTCATTCTTAAATCCTAGTAACAAAAATAAAACATTTATGAACCTATTATATGGTTATAATGAAAGAATAAAATGCAAAATCCTAACAAAGATTTGCACAATCCTAACATTAAAGGAGATATAAATGCTTCAATTATTTGCCCCTCCCCTGCCGACTTTGCTTGCTGCTGGTCAAATTACATTTGATATTGGACAATCACATATAAATCGTAAGAATATCGGTGTTTTTGATTTGTTAGTTGTCACAGAAGGACAATTGCATATGGGTGAAGATAACCATCAATTCCAGGTTAAGAGAGGGGAGACGCTCATCCTTTACCCCGATCGGCACCATTTTTCTATATCACCGTGCGACCAAATTACTCACTTTTTTTGGATTCATTTCACCGCTTCCAAAGGCTGGCAGGACCTAACGATATCTAAACCCTTCCAAAATGATGAGAATGCAACTGGAGAGTCGAGAAATCCTTTTGTTGAAAGTCCTTTCGGAATTACACTGCCACAGTATTGTAAATTATCTAATCTAGAAACAGTCGAACACCTGTGCACACAAATTATTTCTTCTGACCACGAGTCCATCTATACGGGGGAATGGCAGCGTCAAATTCTCTTTCAACAATTACTTCAGGAGCTTTCAACGCATATGAAACTAGCAAACTCTATGCCTGCATTTGCAGTAGCAGAAAAGGCTGCTGTCTATTTGAGGAAAAACTATGCCCAAAAGGTCACTTACGAGGATCTTGGCCATGCCCTCAGGTTCCATCCTAATCATATTGCAAGATGCATGATCCAGGCCTTTGGCTGCACGCCGATTGAATATATTAATAAAATACGTATAGACCAAGCAAAGATTCTGCTGCTTTCAACAGATTGGAGTACAGATAGAATTTCAGAGGTTTGCGGCTTCACCCAGTCGGCATATTTTAGCAGAGTCTTTAAAAAACTAGAAAAATTAACACCCAGTCAATTTCGAAAACAATATGTTGGGAACATTCAGTAAGGAAACCATCTATCTGAAATATCCTTAGATCCTGCCTAAATCAGGAAAAACCCATAATTCCACAAAGAAGGGTATCTTCCCAATAGGAAGATACCCTTCTCTTTAATGAATAGAATAAATTTTACATTTTTCATAGAATTTAGTTTTCCCTACTTCAAGTAACCTTGCCGCTTCTAGTTTATTACCATTTGATATGAAAAGAGCATTTAAAATTGCCTGCTTTTCCACTTGTGCAAGTGTTTCTTTTAATGACTGAACAGGCATGTCTGCAACGTTTACTGATTCGTTCACGTTTGATATTTTAGGAACACTTACTTCTTCATAATCTCGTAAATATAATGGCAGGTGCGCAATTTCTATTGTGTCCCCGTCTAACACATTGATAGACCTTTCTAGAACATTCTCGAGTTCTCGAATATTCCCTTGCCACTTATGCTGATTGAGTCTCTCTACTACTTTATTAGAAAGCTTGATTCCTTTCCGATAGAATTTTCTTTCTAGCTTTTCTAGTAGATTAATGGATAGTAACGCGATATCGCCTTTACGCTCTCTTAGTGGGGGAATTTCAATTTTGATCACATTTAACCGGTAATATAAATCTTGACGGAATGTTCCTTCCTCTACCATTTTCTCTAAATTTCGATGTGTAGCGGCAATGATGCGAACATCTACAGGTATTGACTTTTGACCGCCGACAGGAAAGATCTCCCGCTCCTGTAATACTCTTAAAAGCTTACTTTGCATGGCAAGCGGCATATCACCGATTTCATCAAGAAAAATAGTTCCAAGATTAGCAATCTGAAATTGCCCTTTCTTTCCGCCCTTTTTGGCACCGGTAAAGGCACCCTCATCATATCCAAATAATTCAGATTCAAGTAAATGTTCTGGAATGGAGGCACAGTTTATTGGAACATAAGGAAAAGATACACGCGTGCTGTTATTGTGAATGGCAGAAGCAAACAATTCCTTACCCGTACCTGATTCTCCTAGTAGTAAGACAGCAGATTGGCTGTTAGAAACTCTTTCTGCTAATTTTTTGACAGCAGTAAAAGAAGGACTATTGCCTATTAAGTGCCTAAAGTAATATTTGCTTTTAACCTTTTTTTCAGCTTTTGTTTTATAATAGTTTACTTCTTCAACGAGATGCTGAATTTTATTCTTGTATACTAACCAATCTTCGGGATTACGAAACATAACCGTTCCAACAGCACCTACTAATTCACCGTCAATAATTAGAGGATAACGGTTTGCAATCATATCACTGCCGTTGATAGGCTGAAGGGCGGCCAGCTCTTTTTGTCCGGTTTTGGCGACGATATGCATCCTTGAGTTCTCAATTACATCTTGAACATGCTTTCCTATAGCTTTTTCAACCGTGGTGCCTAGAAATTCACAATAAGCTGCATTGATATAAAGAATAACGCCCTCTCGATCAACCACAACAATACGTTCACCTGCAAGATTAATAATTTCTTCAATCCAAAGATATGGGATTTTTTCGGTACCTAGTTTCATATCTATTCACCCTACTGATTTGTTTAAGTTAATTATAACAAGAGTTTTCCATTAAAAGAATCCTGTTCGGGAATACCGAGCAGGATTTCTTTTGGTTATTGGACTGTATAACCGCCATCTAAAATAACGGCTTGACCGGTAACTCCTCGTGCTTTATCACTAGCCAAGAAAGCAGCATAATCAGCAATTTCGGATACGGCTAACAGCCTTTTTTGAGGTACAAGCGTAAGGAGAACATCATCGATTACACGTTCAAGACTAACATTTCTTGTGCTGGCCAAGTCTTTAAGCTGGTTTCTAACTAAAGGTGTATCCACATAACCTGGGCATAGTGCATTAACCGTGATTCCATGCTGTGCTCCCTCTAAAGCAGCAACCTTTGTTAAACCAATCACTCCGTGCTTCGCGCTATTATAGGCAGCCTTTCCGGCAAAACCAATAACACCGTTAATCGAAGCCATATTGATGACTCTTCCAAAGCCCTGTTCTTTCATGATCGGGAATACATGTTTAATCCCAATAAACGGAGCTGTCAGCATCACTTTTACTAAGAACTCAAATTTTTCAGTAGGGAATTCCTCGATGGGAGAAACATATTGAAGTCCAGCATTATTTACTAAAATATCGATTCTTCCAAACCTGCTATGTGCAGAACCTAAAGCATTCTTGAATGCTTCCTCATCCGTTACATCACAAGGTGCGGAAAAAGCTTCATACCCTTGTCCTTGCAGTTCTTCTGCAACCATGTCACTCTTTTCTTTATTTAAATCAGAAATGACCACTTTTGCTCCCTCTTGTGCAAAAGTCTTAGCGATTTCTAACCCTATTCCACTTGCAGATCCAGTAATAAACGCTACTTTTCCTATTAACATACCGACCCCTCCTAAAATATCTAATTACAAATCTATGTAAGGTTCCTTGATTTTATACAAGACCGAGGAAAGTATAGACAGCAATAATGAAGAATACAGCGATTGTTTTAATGATCGTAATCGCAAAAATGTCACGATAAGATTGCTTATGCGTCAAGCCTGTTACCGCTAAAAGGGTAATAACTGCACCATTGTGTGGAAGTGTATCCATACCGCCTGATGCCATCGCAACGACTCGGTGCATAACTTCTGGCGGAATATTTGCTGCTGCAATCGCCTTATTGTATTGATCAGCCATAGCTCCCAACGCAATTCCCATACCACCAGAGGCCGAACCAGTAACACCTGCAAGAGTACTAGTTGTAACCGCACCATTTACTAGCGGATTTGTAAAAGTAGTAGAAATGCCATCACTAATTTTTGCAAAACCGGGAAGTGCAGCAATAACACCGCCAAATCCATATTCCGCACCAGTATTCATCGTTGCTAGTAACGAACCGCTAATACTTTGGTTGATACCTTCTTTAAATTTATTAGATACTCGTTTCCAATCATATAATAGAGAAGTAATAATACCGACAACTAATGCCATTTCAATTGCCCAGATTGCTTGATTCGCTGTTACGTCGATTGTGTATGGTAAACCGATCGCTTTAAAATCAAATCCATTTGGGTACCAATTTGGGATAAACGTAATGAAAAGTTTATTGGTAACACCAACAAGAATAAGCGGAACAAACGCTAAAATTTGTCTTAAAACCGATTGATTTGAAGTCAAATTAGGTGTTGGTTCTTCTTTTTCTTCAATTAAGTCTTTAGCTAAGGCAGCAGCATTCTCAGCACCGAAGCCATAATAGCCTTCTCCAGCGCTTTCTGCCTTTTTCCTTCTCATTTCCAGGTATAATAAGCCAATCGTTAAGACAAAAATGGCGCCTATGATCCCAAGGATTGGTGCTGCATAAATGTCTGTTTTAAAGAAAGCAATTGGAATAACGTTTTGAATTTGCGGCGTTCCTGGTAAGGCATCCATCGTGAATGTGAAAGCACCAAGTGCAATTGTACCCGGAATAAGTCGTTTAGGAATATTTGCTTCTCTAAACATTTGAGCAGCAAACGGATAGATAGCAAATACGGCTACGAATAAGCTAACGCCGCTATAGGTTAAGATTGCCCCTAGTAAAACAATCGTTAACATGGCACGTTTTGCACCTAATATACGTACGATCGTCTTCGCAATAGATTCCGCAATCCCTGACATTTCAACGACCTTCCCGAAGATTGCTCCTAGTAAGAAGACTGGGAAGTAGGACTTAATGAATCCAACCATTTTCTCCATAAATACCCCAGAGAAGAATGGTAAAACCTGACTTGGATCAATAAATAAAACAGCTAAAATGGCACATAATGGTGCAAATAATATTACTGAAAAACCACGGTAGGCGGCGAACATAAGCAGTCCGAGCGCCAGAAGAATAACTATTAAATCCATTTCAATCCCCCTATATTTTTATTTTGCAAGCTTCAAACAAAATACCCCTTAGTAAGCGTTTCCATTCAATGCCTACATTAAAATTAATGCAAGTTCTATGCCAAATGTACGTGATTTTTCTAAATAATAGTAATATTCTATATTATTATAGTAATTAAACATCGCTAGCTATTAGATTACTTTTATATAATTAGGAAACATTCCTGGATGGTTTTTCCGGAAATACGGAATATCGATGCTTGTTAGTTCCGCCATTCCGGAATTTTTCCGCATTTTCGGAATCTACTGTTCCACCATTAACATCCTAACACTTAATAGACTTAGGAAACTAAGTCTACTGATACGCTCGGTCCAATTATAAACGAAGCCTCTGTTTTTTCCTTTACTGTTTCAAGGTTTACTCCCTCTTGTAGTTCCTCTAAAACAAGTCCTTCTTCCGTCACACGAAAGACAGCTAGTTCTGTTACAATCAAATCTATGACACCTTTTCCTGTCAGCGGTAATCTGCATTCCTCTAGGATTTTAGAGGAGCCATTCTTCGCTGTATGCTCCATAGCGACAATGACTTTCTTTGCACCTGTCACCAAATCCATCGCACCACCCATTCCAGGAACCATTTTTCCGGGAACCATCCAGTTCGCAAGGTTTCCCTTCACGTCTGCTTCAAGCCCTCCAAGGACGGTTACATCTACATGTCCTCCGCGGATTAATTCAAATGAGAATACGCTGTCAAAAAATGCACCGCCTGGAAGAATTCCTGAAGGCTGTCCGCCTGCATTGACCAAATCTGGATCAATATCTCCGTCTAGAGGACCAAGTCCGACATAACCATTTTCAGATTGAAGAATGACATTTACGCTGTCTGGGAGGTAATTCGGCACCATCGTTGGTAAGCCGATTCCAAGGTTTACTACATCTCCGTCTTTCAGTTCCTTTGCCACTCGAGCAGCGATAATTTGTTTTGGATTCACTAATGTTTGCAGCATTATTTACTTCCTCCCTGGACATAAATTTTATCTATGAGGATTCCTGGAGTCATTACCTCATCGGGATCAATTTCGCCAACTTCAACCAACTTTTCTACTTGTACAATTACATGATCAGCCGCCAATGCCATGAATGGATTAAAGTTGCGAGCTGAGCGATGATAAACCAAATTTCCCGATTTGTCGGCTTTATATGCTTTAAGAAGGGCCACTTCAGCCCGAAGAGGTTTTTCTAGGAGATATTCACGTCCATCAACAGTCAGCTTTTCTTTGCCTTCCTCGACAACGGTTCCCACACCTGTTGGAGTTAAAATCCCACCCAGGCCAGCTCCTCCTGCACGAACGCGTTCAGCAAGTGTTCCTTGGGGAACTAATTCCACTTCCATTTCACCGGCAATCATTTGCCTGCCCGTTTCCGGGTTGGTCCCGATATGTGAAGCAATAACCTTCTTAACTCTATGGTTTACAATTAAAGGTCCCACACCGCTGTCTATGAAAGCGGTGTCATTTGCAATCAATGTAATATCTTTCGCGTCTGCTTCAAGCAAGGCGGATACAAGATCCTCTGGTGTACCAACCCCCATAAAGCCACCTGCCATAATACTCATGCCATCTTTAAAAAACGAAGTAACTTCATCCAAGGAAATAATTTTATTCACGTAACAGCACCTCCTGAAAAATAGGTGAGTTTATTGCTCACACCTTTCAAATTTGCAAGATTCGTGCCAAGCGTATAAAAATAGAGGGTACTTTCCATGCAGGAAAGTGCCCTCTATTTTTAACTTACTAAAGGTAATTTTATTTCTACCAAGGTACCTTGTTTTGCTTTACTTTGATACGTAATACTTCCATGATGCTGTTTAATAATTTTATTACAAATCATTAAACCAAGTCCGGTTCCTTTTTCTTTTAAACTATAAAAAGGTTCACCTAAACGGGGCAGAAGTTCTTCCGGTATCCCACAGCCTTCATCCTGAACCGTAAGGACACATACACCCCCTTCGCCTTTTTGGAGATGAATGTGAATGTTTCCTCCTTCAGGCATTGCCTCTATTGCATTCTTTAGAACATTAAGGATTACCTGCTTTAACTGATTTTTCTCTCCAGTAATAAAAAATGGAGACTCCTCGACACACAGTTTGAACTGAATATTTTCCAAATGTGCTTGCGGTGAAAGAAGTTCAAGGGTATTCTCTACAAGTTCTCTTAAATTCGTCCGATGCAGCTGAACAGCCTGTGGTTTTCCAAGGGTAAGCATTTCACTTGTTATCGTTTCAATACGTCCAAGTTCACTTAAGAGCAAGTCATTTATTTCACTGGCACCATTTTCCCATTTATTAAGCTGAATAAATCCCTTAATGGTGGTAAGGGGATTACGAATTTCATGCGCTACTCCGGCAGCTAACTCACCGACAATCGATAGTTTCTCAGATTGCAAGAGAATTTCTTCTGCCTTTTTACGCTCAGAAATATCTCGGCTGATGATAACAATATGCTCAATATCATCATAATCGCCCTTTACTGGCACACATCGAGACTCAAATTCAATCCAATGTCCATTATTGTGGTGGAGACGAAATTCAATTAATTTCGATTCTTTGCATTCAAACATCCTGTCTAACGTACCTTTAAAAAATTCAACATCATCAGGATGGATAAACCTGCATAATTTTACATCTTCCAGTTCACAGCAGTTATATCCTAAAACAACTTCATGCGAAGGAGAAAAGTATGTAAGGGAATGTTCTTTATCCATCACCATAATAAGGTCTGATGTATTTTCTGCGATTAGCCTGTATTTGGATTCACTCGCTTCTACCAACCTATACATGTCGGACAATCTATTGTTAAGTCTATGCAGCTTAACATACGATTCTATCAATAAGAAGCCTAAAATAACTCCTAATATCACAAACAGAATATATTGGAAATGAAAAAATGGTTTATCTCTAAATACATTGAAAATTAATGGTACTGTAATAACATAAATGAGGATATAAGCACTAGATAAAATGATAGATTTCATTAATGGTGTAAATCTTTTAACATTATAATAGATGATGGAAAACCCAATCATTAAAGCAGCCCAGCCGATAATAGCCGTGTCCCAGTGACCGCTTGAGAACAATCTTGCAATTAGCCCAAATGATCCGGTAATAATTCCGGCAATCGGCCCCATGAAGGCAAAAATCAGAATAACTGGTGCATATCGTATATCATAGGAATAGCCCTGCTCATTAATTGATAGCATGATGAGAATGACTGAAACAATTCCTCCATAGACACCTATCCAAAGACGAGCATGTTTAATGGGCCTATAATTAAAAAATGAGCGGACAACTAGAGGTGTACTAACCAATAGTGAAAAAATTGAGAGATTTACAATATAATCTAATAAAAACAATGAACTCCCACCCAAAAAAAGC
The DNA here is from genome assembly GCF_055502545.1 of Bacillus sp. CZDM1. NCBI lineage: Bacteria > Bacillati > Bacillota > Bacilli > Caryophanales > Bacillaceae > Bacillus > Bacillus sp. CZDM1. Next base: position 86,407 of record NZ_JBUESO010000015.1, read on the forward strand.
ATACTTTTCACTCTATCATAAACCAGAATATTCACTATTTCTATATGTAATTGTTTATTTTAGATGGGAGTTTTACCCTAAAAAAAAGCACCAAGGATAGGAATCCTTGGTACTACACCTTTATTGAACATCCTTCGCTGCCGCTGGTTTATCCTTTTCAAAGAAAATAATTAACGCTGGTAATAAGATTCCTCGAATTAAGAACGTATCTAATAAAATACCAACTGCAACGATAAAACCAAATACGAACAATAATTGGATAGGCTGGGTCATCAATACAGCAAAGGTAGCTGCGAGTATAATCCCTGCTGAAGAAATAACACCGCCAGTGGTGGATACAGCCATTTCAACTGCCTTTTTAACGGAATGCTTTTTTCTTTCCTCCATAAATCTTGAAATTAAAATGATATTGTAATCAATACCAAGTGCCACTAAAAAGACAAACGAGTATAGCGGAACACGATTACTGATGGTGTCGATATCAAAAAACAAACTGCTTAAGAACATTCCTAAACCAACGGCAGCTAAGAATGAAATTAATATCGTTCCCATCATATAGATTGGCATTTTAAATGATTTGGTTAACACAATTAGCATGGCGAAGATTAACAATGATTCTAGTAATACAATCACGATTAGATCCCTATCGTTTGTTGCACGATCATCCACTTTCTTAGCTGTTTCTCCTGCAAAATGAAGTTCCCCTTCAAGATTACTTTCTGCTAACAGCTTATCAGCATTGTCTCTCATCTTTTCCAACGCATCCATGGTTTCTACCGCATATGGACTTTCCTTAAACGTGAGACTATATTGGACTACATGTTGATCTGCTGTAATACCATTCGGCCGGACGTTACTGACTAGCTCTTGATCTGCAAGAGTTTCAAGCAATGCACCTTGCTGTTCGAGTTCTATCTCTTCTTTCGCTTCAAACAATACAGTGGTTGCAGCTAGATCACCTTTTTCAAACTTTTCTTCTAATATTTCATAGCCCTGTCTTGAAGGCATATCCTTTGGAAAAGACTTCATCGTATCGAATTCATACTTTAAATTAAACATGTTAAGGGCAGAAGCTAGAAGGATGATACCGATAACGGAAGCGGATAGTACTGGTTTTTTCACGACAAATTTGCCAATCCTGCTCCATATTGAACTGGATTTAACACTTTCCTCACCCACTCTTGGAATTCTTGGCCAGAAGGATTTTCTTCCGAACAAAGTAAACAAGGCCGGTACGAGGGTAATCGAAGCAAGCATAATAACAAGCATGGCTGCCGCAAAAACAGGTGCAAAATTACGATAATCTCCGAACTCCGCGAAGAACAGAACGAGCATTGCCGCTAAAACGGTTCCTCCTGAGAAGAAAACCGGCGTCCCTGTTTCTCTCATTGCCTGTTTCATCGCATCAAATTTACTATCGAATTTTTTCAATTCCTCACGGTACCGTGAGAAGACGAATAGTGAATAATCTATGACCGCAGCAAACAATAGAATTGTCATAATTGAAAAGGTTTGATTACTAATCAGTAATCCTGCCTTCCCCATCAACCCTAGTATCTGATTCACTACCTGGTAAACAAATGCTGCTGCAAACAGCGGTATCAAAGCTAATAATGGAGAACGGTAAATCACAATCAATAAGATTAAGATTAATCCTACAGTTGAAAATAACAAAACTAAATCAGCACGGGAAAAGAGATTGAGGGAATCCACCGCAATGCCTGCAGGACCGGTTGAATATAATGTTAATTCTGTATTATCCTTAACAATTTCTTCAATTTGCTCAAGCGCCGTCCTTATTTCCTTTGACTCTAAAGAAGATTCGAACGTTATCGGAAGAATCAACGTACTTTGATCTTTTGAGAAGAAATTTGCAGTCGCCTGAGGCGGCATACCAGTTAACGGAACATACTCCTTTATTCCTTCTACTTGGTCAATATTTTCAAATAGCGGGTTCAAATCGGCTAACTCCACTTTATTGTCGTCCGATTGAAAAACTAATATCGCTGGAATTCCTTCATTATTTTTAAAATAGGTGTCTACTTTATTTTGGGCGATAATAGATTTTGCATCTGCTGGAATACTGTCAATACTCGATACCTCGTATTCCTTCGCACTTGGGGCAAGGACTGAAAGCAGTATGGTTACTAAAAGCCAGATTCCAAGTGTTATCCACATTCCCCTTTTTGAGGTAACACGATCGGTTACCGATTGTAAGAATGAATTCATACTTTTGAGCTCCTTCATCGTAGTATAGTGACACCAATGTAACTTTAAATAAAAAATAATTGACACAATGACAACTTCATTATCTTTCAAAGTGACACTTGTGTCAATTATCAGTTATTGAACATTCCCTGACGAATGATTTCTTTTATTGATTTTAGCCATTCTTGATGGGGAATTCCAAAATGATTGGGAATGGCAACACTCTGAAGGATAAATCCTATAAAAAGACTATCCGGAATATGGGATTTCAGTTTCCCCTCTTCCTTGCCATTAAGGATAAAACTATTTAAATACCTGTACATTTCTAATGGAAGCTTTACCAGCTTTTCTTTGTTTATGTTTGATTGTTCTAATTTTGCTATTACATGCAATGCTGCTTTAATTAGATGATGTATTTCTGTTTTTGTAAAAATAAAATCCATTAGAAAGTCGAATTGCTTTTCAAACCCGCTGAGTTTTTCTATTTCTTTTAGTTCATGAAGAAATTGTTCCATTTCGTAAATCATAAAATCAGTAATTAGTTCTTCTTTATTTTCGTAGTATTTATATAATGCTGCTCTAGATACTTCCATTCGATCCGCTAACAGGCTGAAGGTGAAACCGTCATATCCATGCTCTAGAAGCAGCCGTTTTGCTTCATGAAATAAATCCACTGTATTGAATTTACGTTCCCGTGCCATCTTATCACCCCCGAATACTATGTGAAGATAGTATAACATATTGACGAAAAACTTTTAGAAATGTACTTTGTGATTTCTATTGACCAGATTAGATGATTTGATATAATTGGAGTGAGTAATCACTCATTTTAGAGAGGGTTGATTAAGAATGGCATCAACGGTAGTTATAAATGAAGTGAGCAAAAGCTTTGGAAAAAAGTTGGTCCTCCATCAGATTAACTTAACGGTGGAACCAGGAGAAATTTTTGGATTAATCGGTCCTTCAGGTTCAGGCAAAACCACCTTGGTAAAGATTATCGTGGGCATGGATTCGCCGAGCCAAGGTGATGTCCAAGTATTGAATACTGCTGTTCCTAATTTGAAGCTTTTACAGAGAATCGGCTATATGGCCCAAGCGGATGCCTTATACTCCGATTTAACAGGTGAGGAAAATCTTGCATTCTTTGCCTCCCTTTTTAAACTTAAAAAGGATGCCCAAAAAGAACGGATTGCTTATGCATCTGATTTAGTGAATCTTAGAGCTGATTTGAAAAAGAAGGTCGAAAACTATTCTGGAGGTATGAAGCGACGGTTATCTCTGGCAGTTGCCTTGATACAGGACCCAGAAATCCTTATTTTGGATGAGCCGACGGTTGGAATAGACCCCGAGTTAAGACTGTCGATTTGGGCTGAGTTATATCGCTTAAAAAACGAGGGAAAAACCATTTTGGTGACTACCCATGTAATGGATGAAGCAGAGAAATGTGACCGGCTGGCTATGGTACGAGATGGTGAAATCATCACAAGCGGTTCTCCTGCAGAATTGAAAGAACAGTATGGGATTACAAGTTTAGAAGAGGTATTTTTGCAGGCTGCGGGTAAACAGCTATGAGTATAATAGCTTTGATTAAAAGGATATTCCACCAAATGTTACGCGATAAACGGGCATTGGCCTTAATGATGGTGGCGCCATTATTGGTTCTTACCCTCCTTGATTATCTCCTTGCCGGAAATACTGTCAATCCCAGACTTGGTGTGATCAATACCGATGCCAAGCTAGTCGAGAGATTAAAAGATACGGACATCACAGTCCTGCTGGTAGAAGAAAATACAGAAGACCTCTTATTAGATAAAGACTTAGATGGAATCCTTGAAATTGCTGGAGAAGAAATTTCATTGACACTTACAAATGACCAGCCTACTGCAGCAAAAGCATTACAAGTCAAAGTTCAACAAGCCATTTCAGCTGAAAAGACTAAAGAACAAAGCGCAAATTTAGCCGACTTTATGGAAAGTATTAAGAGTCAGCTTCCAGGAGTTCCAGTTAAGATGGAGCAGGTAAAAGCCCCTGAAATCACTACATCTTATATATATGGAAATAAAGATACAATCTTTTTTGATCAGTTAAGCCCGATCCTAGTCGGATTCTTTGTCTTTTTCTTCGTGTTCTTAATTTCAGGGATCGCTTTACTGAGGGAACGGACCACGGGGACACTTGAACGATTATTAGCAACACCTATTCTTAGAAGAGATATTGTTTTTGGCTATTTATTTGGATACGGGTTATTCGCGGTGGTGCAAACGATTATTGTTGTTACTTTTGCTGTAAAAGTATTAGATATTACACTTGTAGGTTCGTTCTGGAATGTAGTGATCATTAATTTAACTCTAGCTTTAGTGGCGTTGTCACTCGGTATACTTCTATCTGCATTCGCGAACTCAGAGTTTCAGATGATGCAATTTATTCCGATTGCGATCATTCCACAGGTCTTTTTTGCAGGTATCTTCCCTTTTGAGTCTATGGCAGGCTGGATGCAGGTTCTTGCTAAATGTATGCCGATGTATTATGGCGGCAGTGCCTTAGTGGACGTCATGTATAAAGGGTTAGGATTACGTGCAATCACGGACGAACTTTTGGTGCTATTGGGCTTCGCCCTTGTCTTCCTTGTTTTAAATGTAGTAGCATTGAAGAAATATAGGAAGATATAATTTTTGATTTTGGTATTAATAAAGGAGTTAACAATGACTGAAGAAGAATTAATGCTCCAGCAGTTATTTGATGAAGATAAATTAACGGATAAGCAAAAGAAAATCATTGTCGCCGCTATTGAAACCTTTTCTGAAAAAGGATATGCTGCTTCCTCGACGAGTGAGATTGCCAAAAAGGCGGGTGTAGCCGAAGGAACCATCTTTCGGCATTATAAAACCAAAAAGGAATTGTTGGTTTCCATTGTTGCCCCCTTGATGACAAAATTCATTGCCCCTTTAGTGGTAAAGGACTTTAATAAAGTGCTTGAACGGGAATTTGAAACAGTCGAGGAATTTCTGAGAGCAACCATTGAAAATAGAAGAGATCTTCTAATCCGAATGCTCCCAGTCGTGAAAATCATGTTTCAAGAAATTCCTTTTCAACCGGAATTGCGTGAACAATTTTTTCATCTCGTTGTAGAAAATATATTCGTCCGGGTTGAAAAAGTTATCATAGGCTATCAAGAAAAAGGGCAGCTCATTGATATGCCTCCAGAAAGTATAGCGCGGTTAACAATCACCAATATTCTTGGCTTCTTGTTCTCCCGTTATATCCTATTTCCTCATTTGGACTGGGATGATGAGCTTGAAATTGAACGGACCATCCAATTTATCATGCATGGTCTTGGAAAAAAGGAATAGCTTTTTAAGATTTAGGCTGTGTTATTATTCATTGTAGTCAAGCCCTTGATTTTGTGTAAATTCGCTAAACAATGTTTTCAACCGAATTTTGTTATGTCAAATATATATGATC
>NZ_JBUESO010000016.1:0-88802 GCF_055502545.1 Bacillus sp. CZDM1
CTTGCATGTATTAGGCACGCCGCCAGCGTTCGTCCTGAGCCAGGATCAAACTCTCCAAGAAAGTTGATATAGCTCATTTTGTTACGTTGGCTTAGTTTTATAAAAAACTAAAAAATTGTTTGTTGACGTTCTTGTTTGTTTAGTTTTCAAAGAGCAATCTAGCATGTCTTAAGCGACAGTGATACTATCATATCACATCTCTATTATTATTTCAACATAATAATTTAACTTTTTTTCTCTCGCTTTTAACTAGAAAAAGCTGGCGTTAAAAGCAACTCCCTTATAGTATCATCTTCAATTCACTTATGCAACAGAAAATTTTACTTTTTTCGAAATAACTTTTCTTCAAAACCTTTCTTAAGAAAAGGATCTGTTCACTTTAAGCAAATACATTATGTATCAAAGTACTTAAAACATTATAATGAAGAGACAAAGAAACATCTTTCGGTATTGCCCCTAAAAAGGCTTCACAGGGTATGATAGTTTGTTAATTAGAGAGGAAGTTTTTTTATGTTAGCTGAAATCTTTGCCACGCTTTTTGATGTGATTCTACCACTCTCTATACCAGTTATAGCTGGGGCCTTGCTTAGTAGGTTTGGGAAGCTAGAAATCAAGCCGCTTTTAAACTTTGCGTTATATTACATAACTCCATTCTTGATTTTTGATACATTAATGGAAGCACGCCTGTCGCGTGAGGATGTTTATTTGACTCTAGCGTTTTCCCTGTTAAATCTGATTTTACTCTCGTTTGCGGCAAATATTTTAGGCAAATTACTCAAACTTCCTGCCAATGATATAGCTGGGTTAACCTTGATTTCCTCTTTCACCAATGCAGTTAACTACGGAATCCCGCTCACCTTGCTTGCTTTCGGTCAGCTGGGGCTCGAAAAGGCATCCGTATACATTGTGATGCAGATGGTCATGATGCATACATTAGGAATCTTCTTTGCAGCACGCTCTCATTTTACAATTAAAAATGCTGTTAAATCGATGTTTGCCCTGCCGGCTATTTATGCGGTATTGCTTGCTATGGTGTTACGCACATTTGATTTAACCCTGCCAGGCGGTCTCACCACCGGAGTTTCCATGATTGCAGAAGCCTATCCGCCCATTGTTCTAGCTGTTTTAGGAGCACAAATGGCCAATGTGAAAACAGAAAGTATCACCAGAAATACACGAATCACCTTTTGGTCAGGCATGGGAATGAGATTATTGATTGCCCCACTCATTGCTTTAATGTGTCTAAATCTATTAGATATTGAAGGAATCATGTTTTCCACTCTATTAGTATTATCCTGTATGCCTGTTGCGATCAACGCCGGCATTCTAGCTGAAAAATTTGATGCGTCACCAAAAGTGCTGACAAAAACGATTCTTTGGACTACCCTATTGTCCTTTTTCGTATTACCAGTACTGATTGTTTTGGTTAAGTAAAATCCAGGGAGATATCTTTCGATTTTCATATTGTTGAAGTAACCAAATTTGTACCGTTTTATATATATTTTTTTGTGATTTATAAAATAAACTGGCTCAGTTCACTTTACTGAGCCATTTCTTCTATCCAATTTCAGGGTAAAAAAGATCCACCTATTTCATTTGTACTCTTATTGTTCAAAGAAGCATTTTCGTTTAATTGTTGATTAGTGGATTTGACTTGTTCTGAATCTTTAAAGTTGACTCTGTTTGGAAATAGTTTATCGAACAATACGCCCAACAGTATAAGTGCTAATAAAAACCCCCAAAATAAGTAAGCGAAGATTGACATAAAATACCCCCTCGTCAACTGTTTTAAAATTCGAATAATGTTAATTTTATTATACAATATAAAACACAATTATTGGTAAACAGCCGCCAAAAACGGCGAAACACTACTATAAAGTGCGTGTAATCTCCTCGTCAATTAACTTAAAATGAATTTCAGATGATGTTCCTCCTTCAATATGTTTTGGAACATCTGATAATTCGAGTAATTCCTTCAAGTGAATAGACTTTTTACGATTAGCTTCTATTGTAATCCTATACGGACCAGCTAAATTCATAAGTGACTCCATTCGTACTTCGTCTCCCATGAGTAAAGAATCTATAAATTCTAACTCAAATGACACAGCCTCATTACTTCGATTATGTAATACAAGATTGCATTCCCCATTCAATAAGTCTTTGCCTACAGACCCAAAATTGCACTTGCCATTGCCAGCGTATGAAATAGCTGTAATGCCACTCGCTAACGTTTCTTGATACATCGTAATTAGAAGATTTGGTAAATGTGCATATACTATTAAAACTATTAATATTGTTCGAAAGTGATATTTCTTCATACCAATGACAAGTAATATCATAGCGATGATAAACAATACTGACCCAATTATACCAAGTAAAATATAGCCATCTTTATTGCGAATTGGAAACGACATGAATGTTGAAAGTGCTTCCACCGTTACATTATTAGGAAACGGGAAATATAAATACATACATATACCTAAAATAATAACTGAACTAATGAGGGCAAATTTACTTTTTATCATAATATCCTCCTCTCTTTTAATATAGTTGTCATAAAAGTTTTCTTACGGTAATGATTTTATACAGCTGAACTTTTCCATACAAATGGTATATTAGCAAAGAAATGGAAAATCGCTGCCACTAGTTACATATATTAATGAATCAAATTCAATAGATAAATAGGGATAAGTTACTACTATCCTATCTATTAGCGCAGGATCCATACCTGATTATTCCTTTATTTTTCAGAAATATTATTGCAATATGAATGCCACGTAAGTAAACGAATTAACACCTCCCTGTTCTTTTTCTCAGAAAATTCTATGTTACGATTATTAAAACTTAGCAACCAAAGAACATGGAGGGTAAAAGAATGCTTAAGAAAATCATATCTATTTTAGCAGTTGCTGTACTCTCAGTAACTGTAAGTGCTAATGTACAAGCGGCTTCAATCACAGTACAAAAAGGGGACACCCTATGGGCTCTATCACGCGCAAATAATTTGTCAGTAGAAAATATCCAAAAGTTAAATAATCTCACCACAGACCTCATTCACCCCGGGGATGTACTAACCGTTGCCCCCGAGAAACGCTATACCGTTAAACAAGGCGACACATTATGGGAGATTGGTATTGATCATCAGGTAACCGTTTCACAAATTAAAGAATGGAACCAACTGTATAGCGACCTCATTCACCCAGGATTAAATCTAGTAATCTTCGAAGGATTAAAAAATAACACTATTTCTCTATCAGAAAAACCAGTACAGCCAGCAGTAGAAACACCGACTGAAAGTGCACCTGCACCTGCACCTGCACCTGCAGTGGAAGCATCAGCTCCAGCTGAAAGCGCACCTGCAGTGGAAGCATCAGCTCCAGCTGAAAGCGCACCTGCAGTGGAAGCCGCAGCACCTAGTTCAAAGGAGATTATAGTAGAAGCTACAGCCTATACAGCTTCATGTGAAGGCTGCTCTGGTATTACGGCAACTGGAATTGACCTGATAGCAAACCCAAATCAAAAGGTCATCTCCGTTGACCCATCTGTTATACCGCTCGGCAGTAAAGTTTATGTAGAAGGCTATGGCGAAGCAATCGCCGGAGATACGGGCGGAGCCATTAAAGGAAATAAAATTGACATCTTTATTCCATCTAAACAAGAAGCAATCAATTTTGGAAGACAACAAGTAAAGGTGACAATATTAAACTAATTATTTTAAAAAAACACTACAAAACCTATTCTATTAGGGATTGTAGTGTTTTTTACAGAAAAATAAAACGTGTTGAGCCATTATTCTTCTGTTGGACAACGAACAACGAAATCTTCAATTCCCTATATCGAACACCATCGACTCCACCAATTCTTCCCTAATATTCGTAATATGCCTCTCCATCAATTCCTTCGCTCTATTCGCATTCCCAGTAGCTATAGCGAGATATATTTCCTTATGTTCTTCCATTGTATCTGCGTAACGAGACAAATCCTTAAAGCGATGATTCTGAGTAGCCTTAATTGTATTCTCCATATGTCCTCTGAGGGTATGTATCAATTCAATGAATATCGAATTATGAGTTGCTTCGGCAATTCCAATGTGAAAGTCAAAGTCCGCTTTTAACCCCAGCTCTGGATTCTGTTTCGACAGCGCCATATTGTTCAGAGTTGTACGCAGCTTTTCCAAGTCTGCTGATGTGGCTCTCTTAGCTGCAAGGAATGCGGATTCTACTTCTAATGCACGCCTGAGTTCTAGCATTTCATAGACCAGTGGATTTTCTGTTTTGACAGCTGTGATGATTTCTTCTTTTCTTGATTGGACGTCAGTAACTATAACGTAGCTTCCGCCTCCTTGACGGATTTCAATCAGCCCGTTCAGTTCCATAGCCCTTAGAGCTTCTCTTATGGTTGTCCGGCTGACATTAAATTGGCTTGCCAGTTCTCTTTCTGAAGGCAGCCGCTCTCCCGGATTAAGATTTCCTGCAAGATAGCATTCAGTAATTTTATCTACTAAAACTAGATAGGTCTTTCTTTTCTCCGCCATTCACCTTAACCTCCTACAAAATAGAACTGGTAAAACTATCCTAAATGTAACAGACATAAAATCTATTAAGCAAGACTTAATAAATAATAAAATAAATAATTGAATTTTTCTGATAACTCTGTATAATTAACTTAACTTGTTGGACCAATTTTATCATTGGTTTGACCAAATTTTCAGTAAGGAAAGAAGGAGTATAGGATGGAAACAGCTGGTATGAGCCTCGTAGATGCTTTAAAAGAGGTTCTTTTTGAGCAGCAGGTAACAGAAAATATAACAGTAAGAGAATTGCATGGCAGGGATGAATCATACCATAGTGAGAATCTCCCTGATATTGTTGTTTTTCCAGAAACAGCACAGCAAGTTAGTGAAATTGTGCAGCTGGCAAACACATATAAAGTTCCAATAGTCCCTTTTGGGCTGGGATCCAGTCTCGAGGGGCATGTCATACCGTACGAGCATGGAATTACAATTGACTTTTCACTCATGAATAAAATCCTGGAAGTGCGGGAGAATGATTTCCTTGTAAGGGTACAGCCTGGTGTGACACGCACACAGCTGAACAAGGAATTGAAAAAATATGGTCTATTTTTCTCTGTGGATCCAGGGGCTGACGCTACGCTTGGCGGAATGGCCGCAACCAATGCCAGTGGAACAACATCGGTAAAATATGGGGTCATGCGTGACCAGGTGCGTGACCTGGAAGTGGTTCTCGCAGATGGTTCGATCATACATACTGGTAATTTAGCTGCTAAATCCTCATCAGGCTACCACCTGAATGGTTTATTTGTTGGTTCCGAGGGGACGCTTGGCTGCTTTACGGAACTGACGTTAAGAGTATATGGAATTCCAGAGCATGTAATGGCGGCAAGAGCCTCTTTTCCTACATTGAATGATGCGGTTGAAGCGGTTGTTTCCATTTTACAGGCGGGTGTTCAGATTGCCAGGGTGGAGCTAGTGGATGAACCTTCCATGAAGCAGGTAAACCTATTTAGTGAAACAAGCTATAACGAAAGCCCAACACTATTTTTGGAATTTCATGGTAATGAGGCCGGCTTGAAGCAGGATGTAGAGTTCACGAGAGAAATAGTTGAAGACCATCATTGTCTCGATATTGAATTTGAGAAAGATAATGCTTCAAGAAATCGTTTGTGGGAGGCTAGACATAATCTTGCTTATGCCTATATTCACGGCAATCCTGGAAAAAAAATGATGGTGACAGATGTCTGTCTGCCGATTTCAGAACTTTCTGGCGCTATTAGCCACGCAAGGGAAGCGGTGGATTCACTGGGACTTCCTGGAGGAATCCTTGGGCATGTGGGAGATGGAAATTATCATGTTCTATTGATGATTGATATGAGTAACCCAGAAGAGATTGAAAGGGCTGAAAATCTTAATGAACAAATTGTTCTTTATGCCCTTGAGCGAGGCGGAACATGCACGGGTGAGCATGGAGTAGGTGTTGGCAAGCAGAAATATCAGCAAAAAGAACATGGACATGCCCTTCTGGTAATGGAAAAAATCAAACAGGCCTTAGATCCAGACAATCTTTTTAATCCAAATAAAATTTTGAAAACAAAAGAAAGAGCGTGATGGTATGAAGGTATTAGAAGCGGTCAGTACGATTGCAGGAAAATATTTTGCGGTGTGGGTTATCTTAATATCTGTTATTGCCTTTATGGTTCCAGATCCATTTTTAGGGTTGGGGAAGTATATCACCATCCTGCTCGGCATAGTCATGTTTGGCATGGGGCTTACCTTAAAGGCGGTCGATTTTAAAATCATCTTTACCAAACCATTGCCTGTAATAGTCGGTGTTTGTGCACAGTTCATCCTCATGCCATCTGTAGCCTTTGTCATTGCGAAGCTTTTGAATTTGCCGGCAGAATTGGCTGCAGGACTGGTTTTACTTGGATGTGTTCCAGGGGGAACAGCCTCTAACGTTATGGTGTATCTGGCAAAGGGAAATGTACCATTGTCCATCGCCATGACTTCCGTTTCAACTCTATTGGCACCGATCATGACACCATTGCTTCTCCTTTTGCTGGCAGGTCAATGGATGCCGGTTGATCCTGTTGCGATGTTTTTGTCCATTGTCCAAGTGATCATTGTGCCGATTATTTTAGGTCTGGCAATTAAGAAATTTTTCCCTGTGGCAGTGGAAAAAAGCTTAACTGTTTTACCGCTTATTTCAGTCGCGGCTATTATCACGATTGTGGCCGCAGTCGTTTCAGGCAATGCAGCAAGCATTGCAGCATCTGGCCTTCTAATATTTACAGCCGTCATGCTTCACAATGGATTCGGCCTTCTGCTTGGCTATTTCACAGGAAAAGTACTTGGCCAGAATGAAGTTAATAGAAGAGCGATTTCTATCGAAGTAGGCATGCAGAATTCTGGTTTAGGCGTTGCGCTTGCGACCGCACACTTTGGGCCACTGGCAGCACTTCCAAGCGTGCTGGCTGCTGCATGGCATAACATTTCTGGGCCGATTCTTGCGACTTATTGGTCGAAAAAACCTGCTGTTACCAGTGAAGACGAAGTGGTAGCCCGTCCAGTTGAAGTGAAGCTGTAGAAATAAATTAAGATGCCTGTCCCACCAGCGGACTAAAATCAAGCAACTGTCCGCCTGAGGTGGACAGTGTCCACGAGCGGTGACAGGCACCCAATTATTTCACACCATCATTTCTTTTTCTCAAGAATTCTCACTTCGTATTTTTCCAATATAAGCTCTCCGCTAACCTCTTCTCCAGTAACTAGGTCATGTACTGGTGTCGCAATCGCAACAGGCTGCTTTTCTTCGGTGAAGTTCATTACGAAGATGTAGTCACTTTCGACTGCTTGTCTAACTTGTACGGATACACCCTTTTCGTGTTTAACCTTAATTACTGGTTCAAGTGACAGCTCATTAATCAATTCTTGATAGAAGTCCCGCTGGAATTGATCTTCTAAACGGCCGCCGATATAGTAGGCTTTCCCACCTTGATATTCATGGCTTGTTACCGCTGGTGTCCCCGCATAGAAATCATCCTCATAACTACCTTCGACCTTCGCAGTATTCACTTCCATAATCGTCGCATAGTCTTTTAACTCGTAGGATTGATTGCGATACATCACAGAATTCCGATCTGAAGGATAGTACGTATCTGTTTCAACAGGGTTGATTCCAAAGACCTCTTGCAGATCCTTATGCCATCCGCCCAAATAGGTTAAATCATTTTCATTAACAATACCGCTGATATACGTCGTGACTAACCTGCCGCCGCCGGCAACAAAGTTCTTCAAACGAGCAATAGTCTCTTCATTCACTAAATAAAGCATCGGAATAATCAATAATTTATAGGCCGAGAAATCCTGCTCCTTCGTAATCACATCCACAGGAATATCTTGTTCCCAGAAAGCTCGGTAATGCTCTACCAAGGTTTGTGGATAACGTTTCGTCTCTAACCCATATCCTTGTGCATCATTAAGCGCCCAATTGCTTTCCCAATCATATAGAATCGCAACGTCACTAGGACGGTTCGTCCCAACAACACAGGCCAATTTTTCAAGCGTTTGACCAACTTCCGCCACTTCTTGGAAAACCCTGTTTTCAGAACGATTATCATGATCAACGACCGCGCCATGAAATTTTTCCGAAGACCCGCGGGACTTCCGCCACTGGAAGTACAGGATACTGTCAGAGCCATGTGCCACCATTTGCATTGAGGCAAGCATATGCATGCCTGGTCGCTTTGCTTTATTGACTGGATGCCAATTCACCATGCTCGGAGTCGATTCCATCAATAAAAATGGCTGCTGTTTTAAACAACGATAGAGGTCATCAATAAAGCCTACTCTCATCGCTAAATCCGCTGTGCTCTCCCAATCATTATGCCAGGCCGGATACGCATCCCAGCTGATGACATCCAGATGCTTGGCAAATTTGCTGTAATCAAGCGCCTGAAAGGGGATTAGCTCATGCGTATCTGCCATAAAGTTTGTCGTAATCGGGATCTCCGGCGTCAATTCTCGGATGGGAACAATTTCATTTTTATAAAAATCAATCGTTTGGTCCGTAACAAAACGGCGCCAATCCAGATTTAAACCGTGAACCATGCTTTCTCCAATCGAAGAAGGAGATTCAATTTGAGACCAATCCGTAAACGTATGGCTCCAGAACGGACCCCACCACGCATCGTTCAAGGATTTCAAATCATGATTGTATTTCTTTTTCAGCCAGCCTCTAAAGGCATCCTGGCAAAGATCACAGTGACATTCACCGCCATACTCATTGGAAATATGCCACATCAATAAGGCCGGATGTTTCCCATAACGTTCTGCCAGCAACGTATTCATCTTCTGTGTTTTTTCACGGTAAACAGGTGAAGTAAAACAGTGATTATGCCGGCCGCCATGCAGCTGCTTCACTCTAGCTCCATTCACGCGAAGCACCTCCGGGTATTTTTGTGACATCCAAGCAGGTCGAGCCCCGCTTGGCGTCGCTAAAATTACTCGGCCATCGATACGATAGATATCGTCAATCACTTTATCCAGCCATTCAAAGTGGTAGACTCCTTCTTCAGGCTCAAGTGCCGCCCATGCAAAAATTCCAACCGAAAACGTATTGGTATGGGAAAGCTTCATTAATTTGATATCATCTGCCAATATGTCTGGACGGTCTAACCACTGATCAGGATTATAATCTCCGCCATGAAGCATAAAGTCAGCTTTCGTCACGTAAGTTTTATCATGTTTAGACATAGTAATCTCCTTCTCCATTTGTTGCTTATTTTACCATTACCCCTTCGCTGTTACCTAGGTTAAAGCTTTCCCCTACGGTTCAAAGTGAAGGATAAATGATCACAGCTGGAACTTCTTGTGTAATTTCATATCTCTTTTAGAATTTTCTCGTCTGCAATGAATTTAATAAACTTTTCTGAACCAAATGAAAAAAATTTCCACTTATTTACATAAAACGACAAAGATTTTACTATTCAATCTAGTAAAATAGGAGTAGTATTTTATAAAGGATTAAATAGCTTTGATGAATATGGACTTATTTGTTGATGGACTTTGAATGCTGTGTTTAAAGGTAAGCGGAGGGGATTTACATGGAAAATGCTATACAAGAATCAAGGGTAGAAATGAAAACAGGAAATTCATTTAAAAGGTTTAAGAATTGGAAGTTCATTACAGCAGGTATCATCATCGTTATCGCACTCCTATGTGCAGCAATGAGCTTTTACCAGTCCACTCACTTTAATCCAAAGGCCAAGATTAATGGCATTGACGTCGGTGGGCTGACCGCAGAAGAGGCGCTTGAAAAATTAGAAACCACCGTTTTAAGTAACGTCGTTTATGTCGGAGAACAACAAATAATAGATGGAAAAGATACTCAGTCGGGCTTTGCCGAAAATGACCTGCCTGAAGTTAAAAAACTACTGAAAAGTCAGTGGACATTTTTTCCTATATTCGAGTCTAAAGAGTATTCCTTAACACCAAGTAAAGAAGACCCATATCTCAGTGTCAGTTTGAAAGAGGAACTGGAACAAAAACTCATCTCCATGAATCAGAATTTAAAAGCTCCTGCAGATGCTCAAGTTAAGCTGGAACAAGGTGAAATTGTGGTTACCAAAGGCATTAGTGGAGATCAATATGATATCGAAGGCCTGCTGAAGGACTTCCAAAGTCAGAAGTTTACGAGTGAAATCCATTTAAGTCCTGCACTTTTACAGCCGCTAACAGAGGAAAGTACCACTATCCTTAACGAAAAGAAAAAGCTGGAAGCACTCCTCCAGCATACGGTGGACTATAAGGTCCAGGATAAAGTACATTCTTTAAAGGGCAGCGATCTGATTAAAAATGCCACTGTGACAAAAGATATGAACGTCACAATAGACCCAAGCGATTTGAAAAATAAAATTGCTGAAATTAATGACGCTCAATCGACATTAGGTAAGAACTTCACCTTTAAGACCCATTCAGGTTCCGACATATCGGTTAAGGGAGAAGGTTATGGCTGGGCGCTTGATGTCGAAAAGGAAACAGCCCTTGTTCAAGCAGCCTTTGAAAAGGGAGAAAAATCGATTTCTGCTTCTAATATTCACGGAAATGGCTGGAGCAATGAGGGCTATGGCTATGAAACGACAGCAAACAATGGCATTGGCGGTAATTATGCGGAAGTATCCATTGCCGAACAGCGTATTTGGATTTACAAGAATGGACAATTGGTCCTAACCACGAATGTGGTTACCGGCAAGCATAGTACGGGTGAAGATACTTCACCTGGAGTATGGTATATCCTCTTTAAACGAACACCATACACACTCAAGGGCAGCGCTGTCGGCAAAGCCGATTATGCCGTGGAAGTCAATTATTGGGCTCCCTTTACAAACAGCGGACAAGGATTTCACGACGCCGGCTGGAGAACAAACTGGAACAGCAATGCCTATCTTACACAAGGATCCGGTGGATGCGTCAACGTTTCTCCAAGTGTGATGAAAGCTGTGTATGATAATCTCAATGTCTACGATCCAGTTGTGGTTTATTAGAATATCAAAATCAGGGAATCTAATGATTTCCTGATTTTTTTCTATGAAAATACAAATCTACTTAGGTAACGGGAACCACAATATTCATTCTACAAGCTTGGGTTTGAGAATACCTTTATACAAATACGCTATTTTTACTTAGGACAAAAAGGGTGAATATCCATGTTTTGGAATAAGGATAGTAAGGAAAACATCTTACCCATCATGACTAAACGAAGATATCGGAGAAGTTTTGCCTTTAAATTGGTGTTTTCCGCGTTAATGAGTTTAATCGCCGCTCTATTACAGAGTGCAGGAGGAATCATCCCAGGAATCGGAATGCTAATAAGCCCCTTTTCCGCTGCACCCATCATCATTAGCATGTTGCTCAAACCCATGTATGGACTATTAAGCTATTTTCTTACCATTTTTCTATTACTGCTCATTCAACCTTCAGAACTTATTGTTTTTCCATTTACGACAGGTGCGATGGCCATCGGCATAGGGCTTGGATTGCTCCTTTTTAACAAGGTATGGAAAGTAATATCCTTTTCCAGCTTATTTTTATCTATAGGGATATGCCTCTTACTCTACCTCTTCCACTTCCCTGTCTTAGGTCCATTTCTAATCGAATTTAGAGTTTGGAATGTCCTCATTATTCACTTATTTTCCCTTGTGTATTGTTGGCTATGGATAAAGCTTGGTCCATGGGGACGGTTCTAATGGTCTTTTTTACAAGGCAGCACTACAAACCCGACAAGTAAGTATTACCAAAGAGTGGGACCAGAAGAACCGTCCCCATAGCACACCCTTAGCACAATTTATTAATTTCATCCACAAGTGTTTGTAATGCGTTTCCTTTATGTGAATCTTTCATATTTTTTTTAAATTCGTATCTATTTTTATAAACCATATTTAAATTTTCTATAAGTGTTTTATTAGTAATTTTTTCTTCTTCCAATGTTAGCGAGTATCCTTTGTCTTGAAAGGCCTTTGCATTTAAAATTTGGTCGCCTCTGCTTTGATTTAGTCCTAATGGAATAATAAGCATTGGTTTATTTAAGGCTAGGAATTCAAATATGGCATTTGAACCGCCTCGAGTCAAAACGATGTCCGTTGCAGCTAATATATCCGAGAGTTCATCATGAACATATTCAAATTGCTTATACCTAGGATGGGAGGATAAGCTGCTATCTAGGTTATTTTTCCCACACAAATGAACAACCTGGTAACTAGCTGTTAGTTGATCCAAAGATTGCCGGACTACTTCGTTTATTTTTTTCGCCCCTAAACTTCCACCCATAATCGTTAAAATGGGACTATAATGATCAAACCCAAGAAAATCTCTTCCTTTTATGGCTGAACCACTTAATATTTCTTTCCTAATCGGAGAACCAATATCTATAGCCTTATTTGCTGGGAAAAAATTTTTGGTCTCTTCAAAGGAAGTAAAGATACGTGTTGAAAATCTTTGCGAAATTTTATTTGCTAGTCCTGGCGTCATATCACTTTCATGAATAAAAATGGGTATTCCTAATGATTTAGCTGCTATGATGACAGGAACGGAAACAAATCCGCCTTTAGAGAATATTAAATCAGGCTTGATCTTTTTTAGCACGCCTCTCGCTTCGAAACATCCTTTTATTACTCGAAATATATCCACGAAATTTTCAAAATCTATATATCTTCTAAGTTTCCCGCTGTTTATACCGAAGTAAGGAATACCGATTTTTTCGATTAACTCTTTTTCAATTCCTTTTTTCGAACCGACATAATATTTATCCCAATTGTCCAGCTCCTTTATTAAGGCAATATTGGGCGTTACATGTCCTGCAGAACCTCCACCAGTAAATACAATTTTCCTCTTAGGCATAATTCCTCCTGATTATTCATCATTCTACTATTCATTATACGTTAAAAATAACCGCGGAGACGGTTCTTATGGTTTTTTGGAACCAAAAGAATCGTCCCCATGGCAACCCATTTGAACTTTTTTGGTTTTTTAGTGAGTTAACGGGAAAAATAGGAAAAGTGAAGCTTGAAAGGGGATTCTAATGAAAGCAACAGATTTACTTGTGCAGTGCTTAGAAAATGAGGGTGTTGAGTATATCTTCGGCATCATGGGGAAGGAAACGCTTGACCTGATGGATTCATTGTCTAAATCGAAACAGATTCAGTTTGTGAATGTTCGTCATGAACAAGGAGCCGCTTTTATGGCGGATGTTTACGGTAGATTAACAAAAAAAGCTGGCGTTTGCTTAGCGACATTAGGACCTGGGGCAGCCAATCTTTTGACCGGAATAGCAAGTGCAACTCTTGACCATTCCCCGGTTGTAGCCATCACAGGACAAGCCGGCCTTGAACGGCAGCATCTGGAATCCCACCAATATTTAGATATCGTGAAAATATTTGAACCCGCTGCCAAGTGGAGTGTTCAAATTAAGGATTCGCAAACCATATCAACCATCATCCGTAAGGCTTTTAGAGTAGCACAAATGGAAAAGCCAGGCGCAGTTTTAATTGAATTACCCGAGAACCTAGCGCCTCAAATGATTCCAACTCAAATCTTGCCTGTAACACTTATTCCAAAAAGCACACCTGTTTCACAAGCAATCGAGGATGCTCGTACACTAATAGCTCAGAGCCAAAAACCAGTTGTCATTTTAGGAAATGGGGTTATAAGGCAAGACGCAGCAGCAGAACTGCTCACATTTGTTGAGAACTTACAATCACCTGTTATTCATAGTTTTATGGCCAAAGGAGTAATACCTAAAAACCATCCGCTGAATTATTTCACATTCGGTTTCAACAAAGACGATGAAGCATTACCGCTTATCGAGGAAGCTGATTTATTACTTGTCGTTGGTTTTGATTTGGTTGAAAAACTACCGAAGGACTGGAATAAAAAGAGACGCCCTATTTTACATATCGATCCACTGCCAGCCGAAATGGACGAGTACTACCCTGTTAGCGCGGAGTTGGCCGGTGATTTAAAGGAGACATTCCAGGTACTTAATAAACTGGATATCCCCTCTAGGCCGTGGGTTCCAATTGGGAAGCTAAAAGAACGGATTGAGACAGCTTATCAACTTAATTTAGATCTAACTAATCAATCCTTATCGATAGAAAATATTTTAACTGTTATTGAAAAACTTACACCGGAAGAGACGATCGTCATTTCAGATGTAGGTGCCCACAAGATATCCATTGCCCGTACGTATCAACCAAAACAAGCCGGTCGACTCATTATCTCCAATGGATTAGCCTCAATGGGGATTGCCCTGCCTGGTGCCATTGGTGCCAAATTAGCTTGCCCGGATGCGCCCGTTATTTGTATTACTGGGGATGGCGGGGCGTTGATGAATATTTCTGAATTAGAGACTGCGAAACGATTAGGCCTATCAATGATCATCATCGTCATAAATGATTCTGCGTTAAAACTAGAAGAACAAATGATGCAGGAAAAATTCAGCCATGGCTTTGGTACAAACTTTGGAAACCCTGACTTTGTGCAGCTTGCTGCTAGCTTTGGAATAAAAGGAGCAAGACCCAATCAATTGAATGAGTTTGAGCAAGTATTGAAGAATGCATTAAATCAAACCAATGAACTTACACTGATTGATGTTAACCAAAATTAATACCGAGGGACCGTGGGACGGTTCTGGTGGCCATTTTTCACTTGGTTACTGGTTATAAGTAGTTTTGAGACACCTGCCAAGTAAGTATGACCAAGAGAACCGTCCCCATGGGAATGCAAAATTAAAAACCTGGAAGGGAGAACTATCTGTGAAATTGTATCAAGTACGCAAAGGACAATTTGTCTATTACAACAATGAATTGCATAGGGTATATGGCGTGAAACCTATGTATAAAGAATCTGTTCATCTTATTAGGCTTAGGGATTTGACGCAGCAATTAACCAAATCGGCGAGTGTAGAAAAGGTCAAACCGAAGGAGCTTGACAGCTTTGTTTTTAATCATAAAGCTTATACGCTTAGTCATGATCGCAAAGCTCAAGTAGGAGATTATATTTTAATTCATAATCCGATGCCGGATTCCTTGGATACTTATTCTTTAAATGAAATCGATGTTGTTGAGACCGTTGATAAACAAGGGGTCGTTACAAGTAATTCTCATGGAATTAAGCATAACGAGTATTTATTAATGGTACCGGGCCGTGCGAATGGGAGCACTTCGATTGATTATCAAAATAGTGAAGGTGTAGATGCAGATAACCTACAAGACGTTGGGTCCACCTATAACCCCAACAACGAACCCTTCCCTGCTATTGGAGATATTTATAAAAATGATGAAGGATTTGAGGCTATGGTCGTCGCTCTAAAAGGTAAAACGGTATACCTCGGAGGCGGTTTGGAGTTGCCGCAAGAAGAGTTGATGAAGGGTGCCAAGTGGGAATTTCTCTATCATCTCCTTGATAAATGAATGCTCTTTGAATGGATTAAAACGGGAAGGTTTCTTATTTTTCCTTACACCTAGCAGGAGGTTTACATGGACAGCAAAAAACTGAATGAAAATATTGTTTTTATTTTATCATTGTTACTCACTCTCATCTTTATTGTTTGGGGGGTCTTTTTTACAGAGAATCTCGCTAAGGTTACCGATACGATTTACAATGGGTCGATTGATTACTTGGGATGGGTATATCTTGGTGCCGCCCTATTCTTTGTCATCTTCTCCATCTATTTACTGTTCTCTAAATATGGCGATATTCGACTGGGCAAAAAAACAGACAAGCCTGATTTTAGTACGGCATCATGGCTCGCGATGTTGTTCGGTGCAGGTATGGGGATTGGAATTGTGTATTGGAGTGTCGCTGAACCGGTTACCCACTACACGACTCCTCCTTATGGGGAAGGATATACGCTTGATGCAGCCAATACGGCCATGAAATATACATTCTTCCATTGGGGACTTGATCCATGGGCCATTTACACGGTAATCGGTCTTGCCCTTGCCTTTTTTCAATATAACAAAAAGCTTCCTGCAGCCATCAGCTCGGCGTTTCATCCGTTTCTGGGTGATAGAATCTATGGACCGATAGGAAAAACGATTGATGTCCTGTCTATTTTCGCAACCGTCTTTGGGATTGCCACATCTTTAGGGCTGGGTGCTATGCAGGTTACCGCTGGAATGCATGATATTTTCGGTGTTCCTAATGAGTTATTCGTCCAACTAATCGTGATTGCGGTTGCGACAGTCCTTTTTATCATCTCCATCAATACAGGTTTGGAGAAAGGAATCCAATTCTTATCCAATGCGGCGATGATTTTATCTTTTGCGATCATGCTGCTGATTTTGATTGTTGGTCCTACCGTGACGATTATTAAGGTCTTCTTTAATACGACAGGTCTTTATATTAGTGATTTTATTCATTTGAGTTTAAGGCTTAAACCTTTTGGGGAAGGGGAATGGATTGCCTCCTGGACGCTATTTTATTGGGCATGGTGGATTGCCTGGGCGCCATTTGTAGGGATGTTTATTGCCCGCGTTTCGAAGGGAAGAACGGTAAAAGAGTTTGTCATTGGCGTGTTAATTGTTCCTACACTCGGAACATGTCTCTGGATGTCCATATTTGGCGGGGCCGCGCTTGATATCGTTCAAAAAACAGGTAACCATGATTTAGCAAAAAATATTACCGAAAACGTGTCATTGGCTATTTTTACATTCTTTGATTATCTCCCCTTAAGTTCGGTGTTAAGTATTTTAGGGTTTGCTGTCGTAGCCATATATTATATAACGGTTGCCGATACAGCCACCTTTGTCTTGGGGATGCTGAGTGAAGGCGGCACATTAAATCCTTCAAATAAAATTAAAATGACATGGGGCGTTATTCAATCAGCATTGGCTGCTGTATTACTATTAGCTGGAGGATTGAACGTATTGCAAACAGCCTCCATCGCAGCCGCCCTCCCTTTTGCCATCATCATGATCGTCATGTGCTTCTCATTACTAAAAGGTTTAAAAAGTGAAGTCGGGGAAAAACCGAGGGAACCGCGGGGACGGTTCTGATGGTCTTTTTCACCAGCTCATCCTTACTTGGCAGTGTTCAGACACCTGCCAAGTAAGGATGCCAAAGAATAGGTCCAAGAGAACCGTCCCCACGGCATCAAATGACGAGAATCTGTCAAAACCAAATAATAGCGCTTGCATATTTTGAAAATCCTATTATAATACTTGTATACAAGTATCCTTGTATTATAAATAAGAGGGTGAACTTATGATAGATTCAAAGGAATTTTTATATCCCGAAAAGAGCCTTTCAAAAGCTTCCGCTGGTGAGCGTGTAGCATGTGAACTTAGAATGCGTATCATCTCTGGCACGATTGAAAGCGGCTCCATCCTATCGGAAAATAAACTAGCTGCGGATTTTGCTGTGAGCAGATCACCTATTCGTGAATCTTTAAAAATCCTGGCTGCTGAAAATCTCATCCGATTGGAAAGAATGGGTGCAGTCGTTGTTGGTTTAACAGAAAAAGAAATACAAGAGATTTATGATGTCCGACTGCTCATTGAAACGTTTGTGTTCGAACGCCTTATAAAGATGGAAACAAATCAACTAGCAAGAGAGCTTAGTAAAATACTAGAAATGATGAAAGTCGCGATAAAATATCGTGATGCTGACGAATTTGCCCTACAGGACGTCTTATTTCATGAAACGATTATTCGGTCCATTAACCATTCTCATATGCTGATGATTTGGGATAACTTAAAGCCTGTTATGGAATGCTTAATTCTTTTATCGATGCGTTTGCGCATTAAAGAAGAGTTTGAAGACTTTACAAGGGTTATAAGAAATCATGAGATCTATATAGAAGCGATAGAATCTAAGGATCGAGCACTCATGCTTGAATCTTTACATCTAAACTTTGATGATGTTCAAGTTCAAGGAACAGTAGATGACCTATGGATGTCACAACAAATGCTAGCTAAAGGAGCTGTGCATAAAAATGACTAATTACATGTTAGGTGTAGATATCGGTACAACAAGTACCAAAGCTGTATTATTTACGGAAAAAGGCGAAGTCATCCATGTAGAGAATCATGGTTATCCACTTTACACACCGGATATGTCTACAGCCGAACAAGATCCAAATGAGATTTATCAGGCAGTCTTGCAAGCGATTACCCATATTACGAAACGTCATTCTGATAAAAAGCCATCTTTCATTTCATTTAGCAGCGCCATGCATAGTGTCATTGCGATGGATGAGAACGACCAGCCACTGACACCTTGTATCACCTGGGCGGATAATCGAAGTGAAGCCTGGGCTCATAAAATAAAAAATGAGTTGAATGGGCATGAAATCTACAAGCGAACGGGAACACCGATTCACCCAATGTCACCATTAACCAAAATAGCATGGTTAGTGAATGAACGTCCTGAAATTGCTGGTAAGACAAAAAAATATATCGGAATAAAAGAATTTATTTTTAAAAAGTTTTTCAACCAATATGTTGTCGATCATTCTCTGGCATCATGCATGGGTATGATGGATCTCAAAAACTTAGATTGGGATGAAGAAGCATTAAACATTGCCGGTATAACACGTGATCAATTATCTGAGCTCGTGCCTACGACCAAGATATTCAGCAACTGTGATCACGACTTAGCCAAACAAATTGGGATTGACCCACAAACTCCTTTTGTCATTGGGGCCAGTGATGGAGTCCTTTCCAATCTAGGTGTAAATGCGATTGGAAAAGGTGAGATTGCCGTCACCATTGGGACAAGCGGTGCGATTCGAACGATTATTGACAAGCCGCAAACAGATGAAAAGGGTAGAATATTCTGCTATGCCTTAACGGAAAAACATTGGGTAATAGGCGGACCGGTAAACAATGGCGGAATGGTCCTTCGCTGGATTCGAGATGAATTTGCCTCTTCTGAAGTAGAAACGGCGAAACGATTAGGAATTGATCCTTACGAAGTATTAACCAAGATTGCCGAACGCGTAAGACCAGGATCAGATGGATTGTTATTCCATCCATACCTTGCAGGTGAACGAGCGCCATTATGGAATCCAGACGTGCGTGGATCCTTTTTCGGCTTAACCTTGTCACATAAGAAAGAACATATGATTCGAGCAGCCCTGGAAGGTGTCATTTATAATTTATACACCGTTTTTCTAGCATTAATAGAATGCATGGAAGCTCCTGTTACTCGAATCCAAGCAACGGGAGGCTTCGCAAGGTCGGAGGTTTGGCGGCAAATGATGTCCGACATATTCGAATCAGAAGTCGTCGTTCCTGAAAGCTACGAAAGTTCATGCCTTGGGGCTTGTATTTTAGGACTCTATGCAACTGGAAAAATCGATTCTTTTGAAGTTGTTTCTGAAATGGTTGGCAGCACCTTTACACATACACCTGAAGAAGCGGCCGCAAAAGAATACAGGCAATTGCTGCCGATCTTTATTCACTTATCAAGAGTATTAGAAGAAGATTATACAATGATTGCCAATTATCAAAGAAAGCTTACAAAATACAATTAGATTAAATCTTGGAGGATTTACAAAATGCCATTAGTTATTGTAGCAATTGGAATTGTAGCATTACTTATATTAATCATGGGTTTAAAATTAAACACGTTTGTTTCATTAATCATTGTATCGTTCGGTGTTGCATTAGCACTTGGAATACCACTAGCGGAAGTTGTTAAAACCATTGAAGCAGGTTTAGGCGGAACGCTTGGACACTTAGCGCTAATCTTTGGACTAGGCGCGATGCTGGGTAAGTTAATCGCAGATTCAGGCGGCGCGCAGCGCATTGCGATGACCCTTGTTCATAAATTTGGTGAAAAAAATATTCAATGGGCAGTCGTAGCAGCCTCATTCATTATTGGTGTTGCACTATTTTTCGAAGTAGGCTTAGTATTATTAATTCCAATCGTCTTTGCGATTTCAAGAGAATTAAAAGTTTCGATTTTATACCTTGGTATTCCAATGGTAGCAGCATTATCCGTGACACACGGTTTCTTACCGCCGCACCCAGGACCAACGGTTATTGCGGGTGAATTTGGCGCAGACCTTGGTGAAGTTTTACTTTATGGTTTCATTATTTCTATTCCAACCGTTATTTTAGCTGGACCTGTATTTACAAAAATCGCAAAAAAATTAGTACCTGCGTCTTTCACAAAAACTGGCAGCATTGCCTCTTTAGGTGAACAAAAAACGTTTAAACTTGAAGACACACCTGGTTTCGGAATCAGTGTATTTACCGCTTTACTTCCTGTTATTTTGATGTCAATTGCTACGATCATTACGTTATTGCAAAAAACAATCGGCTTTGAAGATAATGGTTTACTAGCAACTATCCGTTTTATTGGTGATGCGGGTACTGCCATGCTGCTTTCCTTATTATTTGCGGTCTATTCAATGGGATTAGCAAGAAAGATTCCAATGAAAGATATTATGGAATCTTGTACACAAGCAATCTTGCATATTGGAATGATGCTCTTAATTATTGGTGGAGGCGGAGCCTTCAAACAAGTATTAATCACTGGCGGTGTAGGTGACTATGTTGCTGAATTATTCAAAGGAACTTCATTATCCCCCATCCTGCTTGCTTGGATTATCGCTGCGATCTTACGGATTGCATTAGGATCTGCCACTGTTGCGGCTTTGACAACAGCTGGTTTAGTTATTCCGATGTTAGGACAAACAGATGTTAACCTTGCTTTAGTTGTACTAGCAACAGGTGCCGGAAGTTTAGTTGCTTCACATGTTAACGATGCTGGTTTCTGGATGTTTAAAGAGTATTTTGGTTTAAGCATGAAAGAAACATTTGCAACATGGACATTGCTTGAAACGATTATTTCCGTAGCTGGATTAGTGTTTATCCTATTTTTAAGCTTATTTGTATAAGCATTCAGGGCAGTAAAACTCCTCTTTTGAGAGGGATTTTACTGCCTATTCATCTTTAGATTAAAGGAGTAGATATAGATGTTGAATACAATTGGTGTTATTGGTTTAGGGGTTATGGGTAGTAATATTGCTTTAAACATGGCAAGTAAAGGGGAACACGCAGCTGTTTATAATTACACGAGAGATTTAACGGACCAGCTTGTGGAAAAACTTGATGGACAGTCGATTACGCCTTATTATGAAATTCAGGATTTCGTACAGTCTTTAGAAACTCCGAGAAAAGTATTTGTTATGGTTACAGCGGGCAAAGCGATTGATTCGGTGATTTCAGCGTTAGTACCACATCTTGAAGAGGGCGACGTCATTATGGATGGCGGTAATTCCCATTATGAAGATACGGAACGTAGATACGATGAGTTGAAGTCTAAAGGAATCGGATATTTAGGGATTGGAATTTCCGGCGGTGAGGTGGGTGCATTAACAGGACCATCGATTATGCCCGGCGGTGATAAAGAAGTTTATGAAAAAGCAGCACCTATTCTTACAAAAATAGCAGCCCAAGTGGACAATACCCCTTGCTGTGCTTATATGGGCCCAAAAGGTGCCGGTCACTTTGTAAAAATGGTACATAACGGAATCGAGTATGCAGATATGCAATTAATTGCCGAGGCCTATACGTTTTTAAGAGAAAGGTTACAATTATCCGTTCATGAAATTGCTGACATCTTTGAAACCTGGAATCAAGGTGAATTGAAAAGTTATTTAATCGAGATTACGGCAGAAATTTTACGAAAAAAGGATGAAGTTACAGGCCTACCGCTCATTGATGTGATTTTGGATAAAGCCGGCCAAAAAGGTACGGGTAAATGGACCAGTATCCAAGCCATCGATAACGGCATCCCAGCTTCGATTATTACCGAGTCATTATTTGCCAGATACAGCTCTGCTTTAAAAGAGGAACGGGTGCTTGCCCAATCGATTCTAACAGGCCCTAAGTACGAACAGCACCAATTGGATAAAAATGAGTGGACTGACTACATTAGACAGGCCTTATATATGGGGAAAGTTTGTGCCTACGCACAAGGATTTACCCAATATAAAATGACTTCCGAACTTTTCGGCTGGGATTTACCATTAAAGGATATTGCGCTGATTTTCCGCGGCGGCTGTATCATTCGTGCAGAATTTCTAAACGTCATAAGTGAAGCTTATCAAGCACAGCCAAATCTGGCTAATCTATTAATCTCTCCCTATTTTGCCGAAAAGGTTATCGATTACCAAATGGGCTTGCGAAAAGTGGTATGTGAAGGAATCAATTCTGGTATTTCGTTCCCATGTTTAAGTGCTTCCCTTACCTATTTTGATAGTTATCGAAAAGGCATCTCGAATGCTAACCTTTTACAGGCACAACGCGACTATTTTGGTGCACATACTTATGAACGCAACGATCTATCTGGAGTCTTTCACACAAACTGGAACTAAAACTAATGGGGACGGTTCTCCTAGTCTTTTGGACCAGGAGAACCGTCCCCACGGTATTTCGGTATTATGCTGCTTTCTGAATGGAAGAAATGTATTCTTTCCCTTTTTTCGAGTCAAATCTGCCTTCCCATTTAGACATTACGATGGCTGCTAGTGAGTTTCCGATTACGTTAACTACGGTACGAGCCATATCTAGAATTCTATCGATACCTGCGATGAATGCTAGTCCTTCCAGCGGAATGCCAACTGTTCCTAATGTAGCTAATAGAACAACAAAGGAAACACCTGGTACTCCAGCAATTCCTTTAGAGGTAACCATTAACACTAACATTAAGGAAATTTGCTGAGAAATACTTAAATCAATTCCATACATTTGTGCAATAAAAATAGCGGCTAGTGCTTGATACAGCGTGGAACCGTCTAAGTTAAAGGAATAACCTGTAGGAACGACAAAAGAAACAACGTCTTTTGGACATCCGTATTTCTCCATTTTTTCCATCACTTTTGGTAAGACGGTTTCTGAACTAGCTGTAGAATAGGCCAAAATCAGTTCGTCTTTTAAAATCTTTACAAGATGAAGTAAACTCGCCCCACATAACTTCGCTATACCGCCTAAAATAACAATAATAAAGAATAACATGGTTCCATAAACGCTAATCACTAATTTACCCAGCGGAATTAACGATTCTACACCAAATTTCGAAACGGTTACACCTATTAAGGCAAATACGCCAAATGGGGCAAATTTCATAATCTGATTGGTTACCCAGAACATTGCATCTGCTGTACCTTGGAAGAACGCCAGAACCGGTTTTCCTTTTTCACCGATTGCCGCAATTCCTAAACCGAACATAACAGCAAAGAAAATGATGGCAAGCATGTCCCCTCTTGCTAAAGCATCGATGATATTACTCGGAATAATATTGACAAAGGTATCAGCAAAACTATGACTGGTTGCTTCACTTGTTGCATCCACATACTTTTGAATATCACCTTTTGCCAGCTTCGACATATCCACGCCTACTCCAGGCTTGAATATATTCGCTGCAAATAATCCTACAAGAATCGCGATCGTTGTAACGATTTCAAAATAAAGAATGGTCTTCCCGCCGAGTTTCCCTAACTTTTTCATATCCCCGGTTCCTGCAACCCCAAGAATAAGCGTAGAAATAACGATTGGAACGACAATCATTTTTATCAAGCGGATAAAGATATCCCCAACCGGCTGTAAATAGGTACTAACCGCAGGGTTTCCGTAAAAAATGGCTCCAACAATAATCCCCAAAACCAACCCGACAAGAATTTGATACGCTAAACCAAATTTAATCTTCTTCATTTAATAGCCTCCCCTTATCTTCTTATGAAAGCGCTTCAGTAATTTTCTGTAAATTATAAAATGTAAGATAATGATACGGGCAACTTATTAAATCCTACGAAATCCGACATGAGTGAATAAATTTGTAATCTTATTTTAATCTCCAGATAAAAAAATCCCTTCTCTTTTCTAAAGAGCTGGGAAAGGATTTTCTTATGAAGGTTGATTATATTTTTCTGCCGTATCAAGGTATAAGACTTGGAGGAACTTTTTTATATTAATTTTTACTTTCGATGTACCAGTAGTATCTGAATCTATTTCTTTCATTCGCACTCTTATTTCTTGAAAATCGAAATAACGGGGTGCATAGTATTCAAATTTAGGGTTGGTATAATCGAAGGTTCCTAACGAAGCTAAGTTGTTAAGTGCTGCCATAATCGCTCTGCGGATACGCTGTTCGATTGATTTCGTTTCCTTTTTAACATCTTTTTGAGAGCTGCAAATGTTTTCGTATAATTCCTTAAGCGGGGGCAATAATGCAGCGGAATCTTTACGCTTTAGTAAAAATTCCATCATCAATACCATATCCTCACTGCCTGCTTCGCCAATAATACCCATTTCATTTAATATGGAATGGACGATTTCTTTTACACTTCGTTGTTGTGAGGTCATCTTTTCTGAACCCACGTAGGCCAGCGATTCCCGGATGGCCATTAACGATTGTTTTAGACGGAATTGCTCGGAAGTTTTTTTCAGAATGCTTTGGACTTCTAACCGATTGATCGGTTTATGAATAAAGAACTCAATTCCCTTTTCATAGGCTTCGCCCACCATTTCCTTATTGACAACTTGAGAAATCATGATGAATTGCCCTTGAAACCCTCGTTGCCGCAAACTTTCAATCGTTTCAATTCCGTCCAGTTTTGGCATTAAAAAGTCGATTAAGACCACATCAGGATGGATCGAAAGGATCGGTGATAGGGAATCAATACCAGATCCGGCTTCGCCAACTACGACTCCAAGGCTGCCCTCTATAATGATTTTCTCCAGCATTCTACGACTTGCTGTATCATCGTCTACAATAAAATAGCGCATGCTCCTTCACCTCTTCCGAATGTTTTCAGCAGGCAGCAGAATTCGAAAGGTCGTCCCTTCTTCCGTCTGTGATTCTACTTTAATATGGCCATGAAGCGTATGTACAATTTCTTCGACATGTGATAGACCAATGCCTGTTGCCGCAACTCCATGATCATTGAATTTAGTTGTATAGCCCGGTTCAAAGATGATGGATAAATCCTTCTCGTGAATTCCACTTCCGGAATCTTTTATGATGAATGAAATGAACTCCTCAGATTCCTCATTTATTTCAATATCAATTTTCCCTTTTTCTGAAATGGCTTCAACAGCATTAGCAGTCAGATTATTCAATAATGCCAGCAGCTGGATTTGTTGATGGGTGAGAAAATCAGTGGTCATTTTTAAAGTAAAAGTGATTTTCTTTCCTAACATATCACTATATTTTTCATTCGCTGAAACCACAAATCCTAGAACATCAGATAGAAAAAGGTCATCGTTACCTTTTTGAATCGTTATTTTTGAGAGACCTGAAAGAATCCGCTGTGAATCTTTTTTCACTTCATGTATTTCTTGAGCGATGAGCAAGGCTTGTACACTTAACTCAGCCTGATTGCTTTTCTTTAATTTTCGATATAATTCATGGCTGGATGCCGTAATTTGTTCGATATGATTCAGTGATTTCTGTAAATAGAGAGTCTCTGAATATAATTCCGAACCAACCTCAAGCATTTCCTGCATTCGCTTTTTTTGTTCTGAAACCGTGATGGAGCTATAAATCCCCACGACAAAGTAACTTCGAAGTAAGGCAACTCCAAATAATAATGCCAATTCCTGAAAACCTAAATTTGCATGGTTTAAGAACAAGGAACGCACGATGTGCTCTGCACCGTTTCCGATAAACTCGATACCTGCAGCAAAAGAGCCTAGGAGAAGGGGAAACGTTTTGTATTTCTCTATTTTAATGATGCTAAGACCCAGTCCAAATAAGAAGTAAAACAGAAATGCAGGCAGATGATGCTTGATGCTTGCAAGGAACTGTTCAGGCTCTACCATGATATCAGCTAGAATCCGAAAACAAACGACGAACAAGCCCGTGAAGATCCCCGTTCGAACCAATGATGCCGGGGGATGAATAAGAATAATGAGAAAAAAGGTGATACTCCCTAATCCGAACCGAAAAGCCTCTCCATTGAAGGGAGTCACTTTGATTTCACTGGCGAGTGCTGTTAAAAGAGCCGTAAGAAGTAACGAAACCCATTTAGACTTAGTAAAAAACAACTGAAAAAAGGAATAGGAAGAAAACATTTATGACTCCCCTAAAGAAGAATGATTTAATTTAATTGAATACAATAAGTATTCTAGACAAAAAAGATAAGCTAGACAAGGAAAACCATGAGAACGGTTCTGCTGGCAAAAAAAGCCGGCAGAACCGTCCCCATGGTCCTTGTAGTTTGACTGAATTTATTGTATATTGAAAATGCAAGCGTTTGCACTAAGTATTTCACTCATTTGTTAGCAATTTCTATCGAGAGATTAATAGACTGGAAGTTTCTGCATTATAGAGACTTACCTGTTAATTGATTCTTTATAGCAGGTTGCACAAAAAACGCTTCTTTTTTTACACACTTGTGCAAGCGCTTGCGCAAAAAGTTAAAGGGGGTAATCCTGTCAATGAGAAAAACCACAAAAAGGACTTTCTCCATCATCATGACTGCGATTATGCTTTTGAGCTTGTGGATGCCTTATATCCCAAGCCAGGAAGCTTCTGCAGCCGAAACGAAGGCGGAGACAACTGCTTCAACTGATCGCGAGATTCGTTTCACGTACATTCGTGACGATAAAACATTTGGCGATTGGAACATTTGGACTTGGAATACTGGCATTAGTGATGGTCAAGTCAATTTCGATTCCTATCAAGACAACTACGCCACTGCTACTATTCCAGTAAGCTCAGAAACTACGCAAATGGGCTTTGTCCTTCGGAGCACGTATGACTGGAATACCGCACAAAAGGAATTTGGCGACCGTTTTATTCCAGTTAATAAGAATGACAGTATTACGAAGGCTTATATCACAAGTGGAGTGGAACAAATCCGAATCGTTCCAGACGGATCCGCCCCTGTTATCGACAAGGGGAATGCGACGTTCTATTATCGTGATAAACTGCTTTTTGCAAACGATGGTATGGATACGATACAAAAGGTAGAATTAAACTTCGATGGAAAAACAACTCCAATGACGTTTGAACCAGAGAATGAGAGATTTGTAGCTACATACAACAACATTCCGAATGGCAAAAACGAATATACCTACCTTGTGACCAAAAAAGATGGCACATCGGAGGAAGTAAGTGACCCTTACAACAGTGTGAATGGCATTTCAGTGATAGATTTCCAGAATGCCAATCTAACCGTTTCGGGCACCGTTCAGCCTGCAGTGATGGACTATAATCAAAATGCGGTTCTGACTGTTGATGTACAGGGATTGACGAATGAACTGAAAGTCAGCAAAATGTTTGCGGACATCTCTTCCCTTGGTGGTAGAGAGCAGCTTGAGATAGACCCGGCGTTAAAAGAAATCAGTATTGCCGTAGATGACGATATCACGGCAGGAATAAAAGCGATTCCTCTTACTGTGATTGACTCCTACGGAAACTACTATAATAGTTCAGCTTCAGTAGAGGTGAAAGCCCGCCTGGCCGTTGGGGAAAATGACTTTGACTGGGATGAAAGTATTATCTACTTCATGCTGACAGACCGGTTCTTTGATGGCGATTCTACAAACAACGACCCGTATAATCAGAATTACGATGCCAAAAACGACCGTGGAACCTATCAAGGAGGAGACTTCAAAGGCATCTCTGAAAAGTTAGATTACTTGGACAAGCTTGGTGTCAATACCATCTGGATCAGCCCAATCGTAGACAACATTAAGTACGATGTGCGCTATAACAATCCGGAAGGCCATTCCTACTATGCCTACCATGGCTACTGGGCAAATAACTTTGGCCAATTGAACCCTCATTTTGGAAGTATGGAAGATTTCCATAACCTGATTGACGCAGCTCATGAGCGCGGTATCAAAATCATGGTCGACGTAGTCGTCAATCACACGGGTTATGGATTAAAAGAAATCGATGGGACTGTGGCGAATCCGCCAGCAGGCTACCCAACTGATGCAGACCGCACCCGGTTCAGTTCCCTTCTTCGCCAAGGTTCTAGTGTTGGAACCGATGAGGTTGTGGGTGAGCTCGCAGGTCTTCCTGATTTAAAAACCGAAGATCCAGCAGTCCGAAAAGCGATCATTGACTGGCAAACCGACTGGATTGAAAAGTCTAGAACAGCAAACGGAAATACCATCGACTACTTCCGTGTCGATACGGTAAAACATGTCGAGAAAGCTACCTTAGCATCATTTAAAACTGAACTAACCAAAATCATGCCGGAACACAAAATGATTGGTGAAGTCTGGGGCGGAAGCGCTGACAATAACGGCGGATATCTTGAGTCAGGCATGATGGATTCCCTGCTTGACTTTGGCTTCAAAGACATCGCTCACAATTTCGTAAACGGCCAACTAAAAGGTGCAAACGATGCCCTGATAGCACGCAACGGAAAAATCGATAACAGTGCCACTCTTGGCCAATTCCTCGGAAGCCATGACGAAGATGGATTCCTCTATAAGGAAGGAAA
Source organism: Bacillus sp. CZDM1 (assembly GCF_055502545.1). Lineage (NCBI taxonomy): Bacteria > Bacillati > Bacillota > Bacilli > Caryophanales > Bacillaceae > Bacillus > Bacillus sp. CZDM1. Next base: position 28,488 of record NZ_JBUESO010000016.1, read on the forward strand.
TGACAAAGGCAAGCTGAAGCTGGCAGCATCCCTGCAGGCAACAGCAAAGGGACAGCCGGTCATCTATTACGGCGAAGAGCTTGGCCAAAGCGGTGCCAACAACTATCCACAATACGACAACCGTTATGACCTTGCCTGGAATCAGGTTGAAAACAATGATGTTCTACAACACTATACGAAGGTCTTGAACTTTAGGGCTGATCATTCAGAGGTGTTTGCCAAAGGTGAACGCTTGACAATTGGCGGCTCTGACAGCGACAAGTTCCTTGTTTTTGCCCGCAATTACAAAAACGAAGCAGCATATGTCGGCTTAAACATCGCAGACGGCGCCAAGGAAGTTGCTTTTACATTGGATTCCCAAGACGCAATTGTGACAGACCATTATTCAAATCAAACTTACACTGCTTCAGCTAATAGCACAGTCACATTGACCATTCCAAAAAATGCAGATGGCGGTACAGTACTGCTTACAGTGGAAAACGGGAACATCACAGCTGCAGCAGCTGCGGGTGAAGGTGAAGAAGGCAGTGTTGAACCAGTTCCTGAGAACCACATCCGTATTCACTACAATCGTACAGACGGTAATTATGAAAATTACGGTGCTTGGCTGTGGAATGATGTAGCTTCCCCTTCTGCCAACTGGCCTGTTGGAGCGACTATGTTTGAAAAAACAGACAGCTACGGTGCCTATATTGATGTACCGCTTAAAGAGGGTGCGAAAAACATTGGATTCCTTCTTATGGATATCACCAAGGGCGATGCCGGTAAAGACGGCGGAGACAAAGGATTTACCATCACATCTCCAGAAATAAACGAAATCTGGGTCAAACAAGGATCGGACAAGGTCTATACCTATGAACCAGTAGATTTGCCGGAAAACACCGTACGCATTCATTATGTTCGCGACAACAACGATTACCAAAATTTCGGCGCATGGCTATGGGGTGATGTTAAATCACCATCTGCAAATTGGCCGACAGGAGCATCTCTTTTCTCCGGTACAGACCGCTACGGCGCGTATGTTGACGTGAAGCTTGCAGAAGGTGCGAAAAACCTAGGCTTCCTTGTGATGGATGTAACCAAAGGCGATACGGGTAAAGACGGCGGAGACAAGTCCTTCAACCTGCTGGACAAATATAATCACCTTTGGATCAGACAAGGCGACAACAATGTCTACATCTCACCTTATTGGGAGCAGGCAACAGGAATCACCAAAGCAGAAGTCATCTCTGAAAATAGTATTCTACTTGGTTTTACGATGACAGAAGGTCTGACACCAGACAGCTTAAAAGGCGCACTAGAGATCAAGGACGCTGACGGCGGTACAGTAGCCGTTGAATCTGTTGAAATTACTGGAGCAACTTCTGCAAAAGTAACAGCAGCATTCGACATGGAAAAACTTCCATTATCCGTAACGTATGCAGGCAGGACCGTTTCAGCATCTACAGGCTGGAGATTACTTGACTCTACGTATCGATACGAAGGAAATGACCTTGGCGCAGCCTATCACAACGGCGCTGTCACCCTTAAACTTTGGGCTCCAAATGCTAGCAAGGTCGTGGCAAACTTCTTCAATAAGGATAATGCAGCTGAACAAATCGGCAGCATAGAACTGACAAAAGGTGAAAAAGGAGTTTGGTTCGCTGAGGTTAATCCGGACGACCTGAACACAGCTGATTTAAAGGATTATTTTTACCAATATGAAGTGACAAATGCTGGAGTAACAAACAAAGTTCTTGACCCGTATGCCAAGTCAATGGCAGCCTTCACGGTCAATACGAAGGGTGATGCTGGTCCTGATGGAGATAGTGTCGGCAAGGCAGCGATTGTTGACTTAAGCAGCACAGACCCTGAAGACTTTGATTTTGCAAACATCAAAGGGTATGAAAAACGCGAGGATGCCATCATTTACGAGGCACATATTCGTGACTTCACTTCCGACCCGTCCATCGAGGGGGATCTGAATGCAAGATGGGGATCCTACACCGCCTTCATTGATAAACTCCATTATCTGAAGAAAATGGGCATCACACACGTGCAGCTGCTTCCTGTAATGGCGTGGTACTATGGTGATGAAACCAAGATGGGACAACGAGAGCTTGACTACTCGGCCGGAGGAAATGAATACAACTGGGGCTATGATCCGCATAGCTACTTCTCTCCAGATGGCGCCTATTCAGAAGATCCAAGTAATCCTGAAGCGCGCGTCAAAGAGCTGAAAAAATTAATTGATGCCATCCATGATGCCGGTATGGGCGTAGTCCTTGATGTGGTTTACACCCATATGGCCAAATCAAGCATGTTAAATGACATTGTTCCAAACTACTATGCATTCCAAGACGATAAGGGCAACTTCCTCGGCGGCTTCGGAAACAACCTGGCAACAAGCCATAAAATGGCTGAAAAGCTGATGGTCGACTCAGTAAAGTACTGGTTCGATGAGTACAAAATCGATGGCATGAGGTTTGATATGATGGGTGATGCTACCTACCCTTCTATTCAAAATGCATATGATGCCGCAGCTTCCATCAATCCAAATGCCCTGTTCATCGGTGAAGGCTGGAGAACATTTGCCGGACATATCAGCGAGCCTGAACTAAAAGGCATGGGTGCGGACCAGGATTGGATGGACAAGACTGACAATGTCGGAGTATTCTCTGATGAAATCCGCAATGAATTGAAATCTGGCTTCGGTTCAGAAGGCGAACCAAGATTTATCACAGGCGGAGCAAGAAGCATCGATACCATTTTTAACAATATTAAAGGCCAGCCGTCCAACACATCTGAGGATGATCCTGGTGACATGGTTCAATACATCGAGGCGCACGACAACATGACACTTTACGATGTCATCGCCCAATCGATTAAAAAGGATCCTTCCATTCCGGAAAACAATCTGGAGATCCATAAACGGATCCGCATCGGAAATTCTCTGATTCTGACTTCACAGGGAACCGCCTTCCTGCATGCAGGACAGGAATACGGCCGGACAAAGCAATGGCTCGGTGAAGGTGTTCCAGAACAGAAATACCATGAACTGAAAGACGAACAAGGCAGCTCATTTGGATACTTTATTCACGATTCTTATGATTCATCCGATGCCATCAATATGTTTGACTGGCAGAAGGCTGTGAATAAGAAGCTATATCCAATCAATACAGAGACGCGCGAGTTTACTCAAGGTTTGATTGAGCTAAGGAAATCAACAAATGCTTTCCGTTTGGGCGACCAACAGCTGGTTAACCAAAATGTAAGTTTGCTTGACCTTCCTGAAATAAAGGATTGGGACCTTGTTATCGCTTATAAAGCTGTTTCCACTGACGATACTGGAACCTACTATGTGTTCGTCAATGCCGATACTAAAGCACGCACTTTGACACTTGGAGACAATAACCTCTCTAAAGGCAAGGTAGTCGTAGACAGCGACGAAGCAGGCGCAACCCCGGTTTCCAAAAAGTCAGGCTTCTCACTTAAGAATGGAACGCTGACCATTGACCCATTAACAACGATCGTAATCAAAGTGAAATAGTGTCCATGGGGACGGTTCTGCTGGTCTTTTATGGTATTAATGTAGACCACAAGAACCGTCCGAGACCACTGAAAATGTCTATTTTTGAAAAATAAGAAGGCAGTTACCTACTATATGTAGATAACTGCCTTATTTAATTTATTATATATAGATGAAAATTCATGTTCATTGTTCAAAGCAACAACTTTTCAGTAGTCTCGAACCGTCCCCACGGTCTTTAAGGAATCATCCATGAAAATACATTGCTTTGCAGGTAGGTGATGATACACACGAGCAGTAATAAGAAGAGACTATGTTTGACGGTAAAGCGCAATAAGTCTGATTCCTTTCCTGCTAATCCAACGGCAGCACAAGCAACGGCAATCGATTGTGGGGAAATCATTTTACCTGTTACCCCGCCTGATGAGTTAGCGGCAAGCGCTAATACCGGATCCATCCCAATCGATGTCGATGTCACCTGCTGCAGTTTAGCAAATAACAGATTAGCAGAGGTATCGGAGCCGGTAATGAATACCCCAAGCCAACCTAATACTGGCGAGAAGAACGGGAACAATGCCCCTGTTTTCGCTAAAACCATTCCGAGCGTCGTACTCATTCCAGAAGAATTTGTAATATAAGCATATCCAACAACGGCACAAATCGTTAAGAGCGGATATTTGATTTCATTGATGGTTTCCCCTAATGTGATTGCCCAATCACGCCATGACATTCCAAGGATAAATTTCGTCACAATCGAGGCTAAAAGGATGGCTGTCCCAGCTCCTCCTAAAATTTCAAGCTTGAAAACCGCAGCGATTGCTTCCCCTGATGAACCGCTAATGACTTTTTCATGCAGGAAAGGCACTTCTGGCATAAAAGTAAGAGCCTGTCCTAGAGCATTGATTCCTTTTAAGATTACATTTGCACCCTCATAATGCCCAGTTATCGCTTGTTTGACCACTGGAATTCCCCATAAAGAAATAAATGCCGTTAATACTAAAAATGGAGACCACGCTTTAAATACTTGACCGCCGGTATAACTGGTTTCTGTCCTTTTAGAAGCGTTCACTGCCAACGTTGCTGCCAACTCTTGTTCAGAAGAAAAGCGGTAAATGGTTTTTGGCTTCCAGAACTTCAAGAAAATCGCTAATGCAAATAAAGAAACTAAAGCAGAAAGAATATCCGGCAATTCAGGACCTATGAAATTCGAGCTCAAATATTGTGTTATAGCAAAGGTAATACCTGAAACCAATATCGCTGGCATGACTTCCCAAGCTTTTTTAAAACCTGCCATCATCACAACCAGATAAAAAGGAATAAAAACAGAAAGAAATGGTAATTGACGCCCGACCATTTTTGAAATTTCCATGGCTGGAATTCCTGTAGGTCCTTCCATGGCCGTAATTGGAATTCCAATGGCGCCGAATGCAACCGGTGCTGTATTCGCAATCAAACAAAGACCTGCAGCATATAAAGGATTAAATCCAAGTCCCACTAATAAGGCAGCCGAAATGGCTACTGGTGCCCCAAAGCCTGCTGCCCCTTCAAGAAAAGCACCAAAAGAAAAGGCGATTAATAATGCCTGTAAGCGTCGATCTTCTGTAATAGACAAAACAGAACTGCGAATAATATCAAATTGTCCTGTTTTCACCGTGATTTTATAAAGAAAAACAGAAGTAATAATAATCCAGCCAATCGGTGTTAATCCATAAACACCGCCTTGTACCGCGGACATAACGGCGGTTTCAATTGGCATCTTGTAAAACGTTACCACAAGAAGCAACGCAATAAGTAATGTTGTTAATCCCGCCAAATATCCCTTCATTTTCTTGATGGCCAATGCCCAGAAAAAATAGAGAATTGGAATCAGAGCAACGATAGCTGACCACGTAAGACTATCCCCAACCACAGTAAAATTTTGTGTAAATGACAAAATGGCTCCCCCTTTTAATGTTTCTTTCTCTTACATTTGCAAAAGTAATCGGTTTCATTTTTCATTAATCAATAGATATGGTCATCAGATGACCGTCTGTTTGTAATTATATTTTTTATGTAAATACTTTTCAATAACTTTGTAAAAATTTTTTGAAAAAAATAAAAACGCCTTCTTCATGTATAATATAAATATCAATTAGATGAGGTGGATCGGCTTGGAATATAAAAAAATTAAACCAAAAAAAATATATGAGGAAGTTACCGAAGCGCTGCATGAAATGATTCGAAACGGACAATTGGTGCCCGGGAGTAAGCTTGAATCTGTGCAGCAGCTGGCAGAGAACTTTCAAGTTAGCAGGTCAGCTATACGTGAAGCACTATCTGCTTTGAAAGCAATGGGATTAGTCGAAATGAAGCAAGGAGAAGGAACGTTTATTAAAGAATTTGACGCAAAGCAAATGACCTTTCCCCTATCAACCGCCATCCTTATGAAAAAAAAGGATGTAATCCATCTTTTAGAAGTGAGAAAAATTATTGAAATGGGCACAGCTGGTTTAGCAGCAAAAAATCGAAGTGAAGAAGATTTAGCAGCGATGGCCAAAGCTCTCGAAGAAATGAAGCGGGTTAAAGGCGACGAAGAGCTGGGGGAGAAGGCGGACTTTCAGTTTCACTTAGCCGTATCTGCTGCAGCCGGCAATCCCATATTATCCACTTTACTCGATCAAGTGTCAGAGCTTATGATCGAAACGATGAAAGAAACAAGGCGTTTATGGTTATTCTCTAAACAAACAACGACAGAAAACTTAGTAAAAGAACATGCTAAAATCTTTGATGCCATTCTAGAAAGGAACGAAGAAAAGGCTCAGATGGCTATGATTGAACATCTCAAAAATGTCGATAATATCCTTAATAAATATTTTTTTGAAACGACTAAATAGAAACCAATGATGAAGCCTTCATACAATTTGAAGGCTCTTTTTCACCACAAGCCTTAAAGTGAAAATTTTTTTAAAAAAATTAATGCAAACACTTACAACTTTTAGATAATTTGTTATATTATTAAATATTAGATATGGTTTATTATATTCAGGTCATCAGATGACCTGTTGATTAAAAGGACATAATGTAAATTTAAGTTTAGGTATAAGGGAGCGAGGAAAATGAAGGTCACCCTTTTTGCTACTTGTTTAGTAGATATGTTTCAAGGTGATGTTGGTAAAGCAACAGTGGAAGTACTAGAAAGACTGGGATGTGAAATTGATTTTCCAGAATCACAGATTTGCTGCGGCCAGCCTGCCTATAACAGTGGGTACGTAAAAGAATCCAAAGAAGCAATGAAAAGTATGATTACTACCTTTGAACATGCGGAGTATATCGTTTCACCAGCTGGTTCCTGTGCCTATATGTTCAAAGAATACCCGCACATTTTTAAGGGTGATCCTGTTTGGGAACCTAAAGCGCAAGCCCTTGCGGATAAAACATATGAATTCACGGAATTTATCGTCGATGTGTTAAAAGTCGAGGATGTAGGTGCAGCATTAGAAGGAAAAGCAACCTTCCACACCTCCTGTCATATGACAAGATTACTAGGAGTCAAACAAGCACCGATGACCCTTTTAAGTCATGTAAAGGGATTAAACTTTACCGAGCTGCCAGGTAAAGAGAGATGCTGTGGATTCGGAGGGACCTTCTCCGTTAAAATGGGGAATATTTCAGAGCAAATGGTCGATGAAAAGGCTTGTACAGTGGAAGAAACCGGAGCAGATATTTTAATTGGCGCGGATGCTGGATGCTTAATGAATATTGGCGGACGCATGAATCGAAAAGGCATGCCGGTGAAAGTCATGCATATTGCAGAGGTCCTAAATAGCCGATGAAAAATAGATAACATGATAAAAAGGGGGATGACCAATGTCGATGAAAACAAGCGAAGATAAGTTTACGGACCGCGTTGATAAAGGGCTGCACGATTCCTTCATGCGCGGTGCGGTTTCGAGTGCCCAAGGGCGATTTCAATCACGTCGTTTAAGTGCTGCCGAAGAGTTAGGGAACTGGGAGGAATGGCGCTCACACGGGGAAGAAATCCGCCAGCATGTACTGGAAAACCTAGACTATTATTTATATCAGCTAAGTGAAAATGTCGCGAAGCGCGGCGGACATGTCTTCTTTGCGCAAAGTGCTGAAGAGGCAACGGAGTATATTAAGAATGTGGCGGAAAAGAAAAATGCTAAAAAAATCGTAAAATCCAAATCGATGGTGACGGAAGAAATCAATTTAAATGCAGGTCTTGAGCAATTAGGCTGTGAAGTAATTGAAACCGATTTAGGAGAATACATCTTGCAAGTGGATGACCACGAGCCTCCTTCTCACATTGTTGTTCCTGCGCTCCACAAAAATAAGGAACAAATCCGCGATGTCTTTAAAGAAAAGCATGGATATCAACAGACAGAAAAACCTGAAGAGCTCGCTCTACATGCACGTGAAAAACTGCGTCAGGAATATTTGACAGCTGATATCGGAATCACAGGATGTAACTTTGCCATTGCGGACACCGGCTCGATTACCCTCGTGACAAATGAAGGAAATGCCGATTTGGTTTGCGCCTTACCGAAAACACAAATTACCGTTATGGGAATGGAAAGACTGGTTCCATCCTTTGAAGAGATGGAGGTCCTTGTTAGCTTATTAACGAGAAGTGCTGTAGGGCAGAAACTGACAAGCTATATCACCACGTTAACGGGACCAAAAGAAGAAGGCGATGTCGACGGACCAGAAGAGTTTCATCTTGTTATTGTCGATAACGGCAGATCGGACATTCTTGGCGGAGAATTCCAATCGATTCTTCAATGTATCCGCTGTGCAGCCTGTGTAAATGTCTGTCCCGTATATCGGCATGTCGGAGGACATTCATACGGTTCCATCTATTCTGGTCCTGTTGGTGCGGTGCTTTCACCGTTACTGGGCGGATATGATGATTATAAAGAGCTGCCCTATGCCTCTACTTTATGCGGGGCCTGTACAGAGGCATGTCCGGTGAAGATTCCGCTCCATCAGCTTCTTCATAAACATCGCCAAGTCATCGTGGAAAAAGAAGGACGGGCTCCGATTTCTGAAAAGCTTTTGATGAAGGCATTCGGTTTTGGTGCATCCTCCCCTGCTCTTTATAAATTTGGTTCAAAACTAGCGGGACCTGTCATGTCACCCTTTACCAAGGATGATAAAATCTCAAAAGGTCCGGGACCCTTAAAAGCATGGACAGATTCCAGAGATTTCCCTGCACCAAATAAAGAAAGATTCCGTGATTGGTTTAAAAATCGTCCACAAGGAGGGAATCCATCATGACCGCTACAATACAGAATCGCGATGCTTTTTTAGGAAAAATCGCCAGCTCACTTGGCCGTGAACAAAAAACGGAAATAAAAAGACCGGTCTGGAAATTTCATCCCCAGGATGAAGTTCTAAAAGGCGCTACACAAGATGAGCTTGTAGAGGTATTACGGGAACAATGTAAAAATATTCATACGAAATTTGTCATGACCTCAACGGCTTCGCTATCGGAATCATTAAAAGAAGTGGTAACCCAAAATGGCGGAGGACCCATTGTCACATGGAAAGATGAGCGCTTTTCTCAATTTGGCCTCGAAAAGTTAATGAAGGAAGACTGGCCTCAAGAGGGGATTGATCTTCATGTTTGGGACCATACAAAAGGCGAAGAAAATATCGCGAAGGCTGAGGCTGCCAATGTCGGAATTACCATCAGTGATGTAACACTGGCAGAATCAGGCACAGCGGTTCTCTTCAGCAGCAAGGATAAAGGCAGAACCGTCAGCTTTTTACCGGCGACTTCTATTATTATTATCCCAAAAAGCAGCATCGTTCCCCGCATGACACAAGCGGCCCGTATCATAAATGAAAAAGTAAAAAACGGCGAACAAATCGCCTCCTGTATCAATTTCATCACAGGACCAAGCAACTCAGCGGACATCGAAATGATCCTAGTCGTTGGCGTGCATGGACCCATTAAGGCAACCTATATCATTGTAGATGATATTTAACAAAAAACAACTCATCTTAAAAAAGATGAGTTGTTCTATTTAAGAAACAAATGATTAGTCGTGCTTCATTTCATTAAAAACCAACGCTCATTGTGTCTGGATGTGATCCTGCACGACTGTCCTGATGGAGTCCATCGATTTTTTCCATATCTTCTGAGGTTAATTCAAAATCAAAAACGTTGGAGTTATCAATCATTCGCTGTTCTTTGACAGACTTGGGAATTGTAATGACACCATGTTGAAGATCCCAGCGCAAGATGACCTGTGCAACGGATTTATTATATTTATGAGCGATCTCTTCAAGAATAGGATGGTTTAGAAGCTGGCCTTGTTTCAACGGCGACCACGCTTCAAGTTGAATCCCTTCGTTTTTACAATAGGCTAGCAGCTCTTTTTGTGTTAAATGTGGATGGAACTCTACTTGGTTGACCATCGGTTTAATTTCAGCAGAAGCGATTAAATCCTCTAAATGGTGAACCTGGAAGTTACAGACGCCAATGGCACGCACACGCCCCTGTTTGTAAATCTCTTCAAAAGCCTTCCATGTCTCTTTATATTTATCTTTCCCTGGCCAGTGAATTAAAAAAAGATCCAAGTAATCGAGCCCAAGCTTGTTAAGACTGGTATCGAAGGCCTTTAAGGTTGATTCATAGCCTTGATCGGCATTCCAAAGCTTTGTCGTAATAAACAAGTCTTCACGGGGAACACCCGATTCTCTAATGGCTTGTCCAACACCTTCTTCATTCTTATAAAAAGAAGCGGTGTCGATACTCGTGTATCCATTCCTTATTCCAGCTTTTACAGACTGGATAACCTCTTCCCCATCGGTTACTTTAAAAACACCTAATCCCATCCATGGCATTTTCACACCATTATGTAAGGTTGTGGTGTCCTTTAAATTTGTTGGCATCATATTTCTCCTCCTTTTTATTGCCGATTCCCATGTTTTTTCAAAAATGACCGCGAGAACCGTCCCCATGTCCCTCCATGTCCCTTTAGCCCCTTGCAGCCTGCACCTTAGCAATATACTGTCGTGCATATTCGGTGATTTTTTCGTATTCTCCTGTTTTGGCTGGTGCTACTAGATTGCCGCCTACTCCAACCGCGACACATCCATTTTTGATCCATTGTTCAACGTTATCTAAATCCACCCCGCCAGTTGGCATGATGTTTACTTGTGGAAGCGGTGCTTTAACGGATTTCACAAACTCAGGACCAAATGCATTCCCAGGGAACAATTTAACGATATCCACTCCAGCTTCCAGTGCACGTTTGATCTCAGTGATCGTCATGCAGCCTGGCATATAAGGCACTTGATAGAGATTACATAGCTTTGCCGTTTCCTCATCAAATGCGGGACTAACAACGAACTCCGCTCCTGCTAGAATCGCAATTCTGGCTGTTGCAGCATCAAGAACCGTACCTGCCCCAATCACCACATTACGATGATCCTTATACAAGGAAGCTAATTCTTTAATCACTTCATCGGCGCCTTGCACGGTAAAAGTAACCTCAATTCCTTGAATACCACCCTCAACACAGGCTTCGGAAATCTTAACGGCCACTTCCTTTGAATCTGCCCTGACAACAGCCACAACGCCACATTCAGTCACTTTTGATAAAATATTAATTTTTTTCATCATGTCCATCCTTTCTGCTAATCCATTCTTTTTAAAAAAATAATAGTAAAATAATTGGCTATATTAAATGATTGATTTTACAAACTGCCTCTATTTAACGTATCATATAGTAGAATGATGTTCCATAATAAATAACATAAAAAAGGAATATCTTCTAAATTTCACCAATAAAAGAGGTAGAATGTAATGTCTAATGTTCAATCCATTGAACGTGCCCTAACGATATTAAACAAGCTTTCCGAATACCCCGACGGCCTTCAAATTGCGCGTCTGACGGAGCAGGTTGGTCTAACCAAAAGTACGATTCATCGTCTGTTAGCTACTTTAGTAAGTATGAATTATGTGGTAAAAGATGAAGAAACAGACAAATATAAACTCGGATTACAAGTCCTCTTTCTTTCTAGAAACCTATTAAATAACTCAAGTATTGTGACGATAGCAAAACCTTATCTCGAGAAACTATCAAAAGAAGTCAATGAAACCGTTCATCTATGCATAGAGGATCACGGAGAAGTGATTTATATCGATAAAATTGAAAGTAATCAAACCATCCGAATGTATTCTCGCATTGGAAGCCGTGCTCCCATGTATTGTACAGGTGTAGGAAAAGTATTACTTTCAGATGCTGCTCCAGACCATCTTGAACAAGTGATTTCAAATACTGAGTTTATTCCCAAGACTCCGTACACAATCACCTCAAAGGAAGCCTTTTTAAAAGAAATTGAAATGGTTAAGATCCAAGGCTATGCGTTAGATAATTCTGAGAATGAAGAAGTATTAAGGTGTATTGCTGCACCAATCTATGACCACAAAGGAAAAATCATTGCAAGCTTTAGTATTTCTGGACCGAGTAACCGTGTGACAATGGAATTGATCAACAGTGCATTAATTGAAAAAATGAAACAGTATAGTATAGCAATCTCAAGGAACCTAGGATACTCGGGTTCTTGAATATAGGTGGTATTCTCATTCCGAGAATACCTTTTTTTATGGCTTTGTTAAAGAAAGATGTTGATTTTCCTCCCGGAAATTCCTATGAAGGACTAATCTCACTGGGAACTCTCCTGATTTGTCTTTCATCATGCTTATGAAGGACTAATCTCATTGGGAGTTCTCTTGATTTGTCTTTCATCATGCTTATGAAGGACTAATCTCATTGGGAGTTCTCCTGATTTGTCTTTCATCAACCTTTACTATCGTTGTACTAATAATCAACAATGAATACTAACAGAGCTTTTATAAAAGAACACTAAAAGCAAAAGCAAAGAAAACATAAAAATGGTTTCCTTTACTTTTGCAATTTACCTAAAGCTCTACTTTCGAGTCTTTCATATAACCTTCTAAACTCTCTCTATCAGGTAATCCGTCATTATCACCAGGTGACATAACAGCAAGAGCCCCAATGGCTGCCCCGCGTTTAACCGCTTCCTCGATGGGGAGTCCTTCCAGTATTCCGCTGACCACACCAACAGCAAAGCCATCACCAGCTCCTACTGTGTCGACTACTTTCTCAACAGGGAAACCCTCCGTATAAAATTGTTCTCCTTCAGAGGAGGTAAATGCACCTTTGGCCCCAAGCTTGATGACAACGGTTTTTACACCCGCAGCATGATAGTAAGCCGCAATCTCATGAACGCCTTCGCTGCCTGTTAACAGCTTCGCTTCTTCAATACCAGGAAGAACGATGTCTGCCTGACAGGCTAGATCATTAATAACTTGAGCCATTTCCTGTTTATCAGACCAAAGACCGGGACGCAGGTTAGGATCATAAGAAATTTGCACACCCCTCGCTCGTGCCTCTTTCATCAATTCATAAACCATCTCCCGGCAGCCAGCCGACAATGCTGGCGGGATGCCTGTCAAATGAATATGGTCGAAGCCATCCCAGTCCAAATTTGCAATGGTATCAAGATCCATATGGGAAGCCGCAGAATTCTTGCGCGCGGAGAACACTTCCGGGTCACCGCTTGCCACCTTTTGCTTCCACTGCATTCCCGTCAAAAGGCTAGAATCATAGGTCAGATAACTAGTATCAATTTTGTTCATTTGCAGGAATTTTTCGATGTTTTTCCCAAATGGGTCGCTTCCCAATTGGGTAATATACGTAACAGTATGTCCTAACCGAGACATACCGATAGAGAAGTTAACCTCAGCACCCGCAACAAATCGATTAAAACGATCAACATTTTCTAATGGACCCTCTTGCTCTGCAACAAAAAGGGCCATAGGTTCCCCCACAGTGATAATTCGGCTCATGTGAATTCCTCCCTGAATGTAAAGAGAGACATAGATTTGTCTCCCTAGGTTATTAAGCCGTAAGTTTTTCCCCTTTTTTACTGCCTAACTCACCATTTTTCTTTTTCATATAATTAGAATAATAAGCTGTTATAATAGGAACTAATATTGATGTGACAATGACTGACGTTGCCACCATCGCAGTAGCGGATTGTGCTGCTGTAAGAAACTCCGGTTTCATTTCGGCAATCAGCATTGGGTTGGCTACTGCAGCCCCAGCTGTACTAGAAGCAGCAACTCCTGCTGTACCATTACCTTTTCCGATAAATTTATCAGCTAGTAATAATGGAACACCTGTAATGATGATGACGAGAATACCTAGTAAAATACCACTAAGACCTGTTTTTCCAATTACCGCTAAGTCAATCGTGTTACCTAAAGCAAAACCAAAGAATGGAATCATTGTTTCTGTCGCTCTACTAAAGAATTCACGTAAATCTTTATCAAGGTTACCAAGAGTAAAACCAATTAGGAATGGTAATACTGCACCAACAAAAGCTTGTGGTTCAAAAACAGCTACACCCGTACTGCCTAAAATCAACATGGTAACTAACGGACCTGATTCAAGGGACATTAAGACAAATGCGCCCGCATCTTCTTTTGAGCCATATTGCTGCATAATAGAAGCATAAAGACCACCATTGGTCATATCCATTGCAGCTACTAGCGCAAGAACAGTAAATCCAGCAAATATACCTGTTTGTATTCCATCAACCGGCAGGAATTGCATAGCAATAACGGCAACTACCCATGCAACCGCTATCTTTGTTATGACAAGTGTTCCTGATTTTAATAAAACCTTACCTGATGCTTTAATATTGATACTTGCACCCATACAGAAAAACCATACTGCTAAAATTGGAACCGTACCTGATATCAATCCATTGGTAAATCCTCCGAAATACTCGCCCGCTCCGGGTGTAAACGTATGGACAAGGGCCCCTAATATTAATGGAACTAACATTAATCCACCTGGGATTTTTTTAATTGACTTCAAAATATTCATTTTGAATACCTGCCTCTCAAGTCTGCATAAGGATATTTAATCTACTGGACTAAAACGATGGTCTACTCGAAATCGTTACCTCAAATTCGCATTTGCTACCGCTTACAATTTCACTATAAGGACTACTTTTCTAACCTTTTACTTTTCGCCGCGATAATCCCCGCCAAATGAGAATCCTCTGGGAGACAGATTATAACGTCTCCCGGATTCATCGCCCTTCCGATGTGGGTATCCTTGCGTTTTAGCGGACTAACCAGCCGCCGTCCACTGCAAGAACATGTCCATTCATATAATCAGATGCCTGACTAGCAAGGAATACAACGACTCCCATGTAGTCTGCCGGTGTAGCCCAACGGCCAGCTGGAATACGAGAAAGAATATCTGCACTCCGCTCTTCATCTGCACGAATGGGAGCAGTATTAGCTGTTGCAACATAGCCTGGTGCAATCGCATTGATTTGGACATTGTATTGCGCTAACTCATTTGCAAAGGATTTGGTAATACCAGCCACGGCATGTTTACTTGCTGTGTATGGCGGAACAAATTTACCACCTTGGAAGGACAGCATCGAACAGATATTAATGATTTTTCCGCTTTTTTGCTGTACCATTACTTTGGCAACAGCTTGGCTTAGAAGATAGACAGCGTTCAGGTTAATTTCCATAACAGCATCCCAATCTTCTTCTCTGTATTCAAGTAACGGATTACGTCTGATGGTCCCTGCATTATTAACAAGAACATCAATTCTTCCATATACACTTAGGCAAGTATCAACAATGGACTGTAAACTTTCTCTAGCTGTTAAATCTGCTTGATGAAAATATACCTTTCTTCCTGTTTCTTCAATTAGCGCTCTTGTTTCATCCCAGTTCGTATCATAAGAGACAATAAATAAATCTGCACCTGCTTTCGCTAGTGCGACAGCATACCCTTGGCCAAGACCAGTATTTCCTCCTGTCACGATAGCAGCCTTACCTGTTAAATTAAAAAAATCTAGTGAAAAATCTCTTAAACTCATTATATAGCACCCCTATATTTCTATTTTAGTAGTCTGGCTTATTTCAAATTATCTCAATTCGTCCATTGTTACTTGATCCATATCGTTGTAGATTTTATTATCGCCTGCCATTGCCCAGATAAAAGTATAATTGCTTGTAGCAGCACCACAATGAATCGACCATGGAGGTGAAATCACCGCTTGTTCGTTTTTCATCACGATATGACGCGTCTGTGTTGGTTCGCCCATCATATGGAACATTCTTGCATTTTCATCTAAATCAATATAAAGGTAAACTTCACTTCTCCGGTCATGTGTATGTGTGGGCATTGAATTCCACACACTTCCCGTACTTAATTGAGTCATCCCCATAACAACCTGACAGCTCTGAATTCCCTCTTTGTGAATCATTCTGCGAATAACTCGATCATTTGCAGTTTCTAATGCTCCTAATCTATCACCTTCAATGTCTTTAAAGGCAACGTGCTGAGTCGGATATTCTTTGTGAGCTGGTGCAGAATACAAATAAAATTTTGCAGGAGATTCTGCTGATTCACTTGAGAAAAGCAGCTCTTTTTTACCTAATCCGATATACAAGCAATCTTTATTTTCCATAGCATAGGTTTCACCATCAACAGTGATTTGGCCGTTGCCGCCAACATTGAAAATCCCCACTTCTCTTCTCTCTAGGAAATAGTCAGCTTTCATCTGATCATTCCCCTCTAAAGAAATCGTTTCTTCAATAGGCGTGATTCCGCCAGTAATTGCACGTTCTTCCATCGAATAAACCAGTTTAATTTCTCCTGGTACAAATAATGCTTCTATTAAATAATGCTTACGAATTTCTTCCGTAGTAAATGTTTTGGCATGATCTGGGTGTGTTGAATACCTGATTTCCAAAGTGTACCTCTCCTTTTATGTAGTATTTTTTATGTTCCGTATTGTGGAACTGCGTTTCATAATTTAATTATAACGCTTTCTTTTCAAAAAATCAAAGTTTTAATGTGAAGAAATAATGAACCTTTTTCGAGACCATAGGGGACCATAAGGACGGTTCGAGATCGCTGAAAAAGTCCAATTTTAAAAAACAAGAAGGCAATTACCTACTATATGTAGATAACTGGCCTTCTTTTATTTATTATATATTGATGAAAATTCGTATTCATTGTTCATATTAACGACTTTTTCAGTGGCTTCGGACGGTTCTCTCGGTCTAAACACTCTAGTTGCTGGGTTTCTTGCACTGGATCAAAATACTGCTCCAAGTTATTCACACTAAATTATTTATCATTTTCAAACGAAAAAAATATCCATTTTAAATACTCTCCATTCGTCACAATGTGCCGTCCCAAAAAATCTCGTCTATGTTACTATTAGAATGAAAAGGCAGCTCATGCATTTCTTAGAGGTGAAGTATAAGGTGAATATTCAAAAGATCCATAGTAAAAATGTTGTGTTAACCCGTATTTTATGGGGCTGCTTTATCCTGTGTATGTTAGTCCAAATTGTAAAACATAAAGATCCTATTTTTATCAGCATCCTTTTCGGCAGCGGGATTTTAGTATGTGGAACCATTTCCATTTTCGTTTTCAAAAAACTTTTTATTAAGCAAACCATGTATTTATGTGTATTCGGGATGTCATTTGTTACATATGTACTTATAGATAATGAACCTGTAATATCTAATTTCTACCTCATTTTTTTTGTCATTTTTATTTTAACTTTATATCATGACTACCGCCCCGTCATCTTAATGAGCATCCTTAGTATTTTTATAGGGGCCTATTTTTATCAATTCGAAGAGCGTCTTAATTATTCTTATCACAAAGGTGACTTTTTTTACTTTTTATTTACACTTTCTGTTACCTTTCTAGTAGCTTTTCTGCAAATTCGCTATAGCAAAGCAGTAGAAAGAGATGATAATGCGAAAAAGGAAGAAGTAAGAAAGGACAATGAACAACAAATTTTAGCCCTAATCAATTCAATGCCCGATTTAATTTATATTCAGGATGGCACAGGAAGATTTATTGAAATGAATCAATATGCTAAAGCCTTATTTAAATTGGAAAACATTGATTATAGGAATAAACATCTAGACGAACTTTTTTCCAAAAATGAATGGTTTAGAAACTTTCAAAATTGCTTTTCGAACGATGAGATTTCTTGGGAGAAAGGCACTCCCTATCGATTCGAGTTAGACCTGTCTAGAGAAAATCATTTCTCCGCTATTTTCGATATCATAAAGGTTCCTACTTTTTTTTCAGACGGCAGCAGGAAAAATCTATTAGTGATAGGCCGTGATATTACAGAACAAAAGAAGGCATATGACCTATTATTAAGATCAGAAAAGCTTGCTGTGGTAGGTGAGCTTGCTGCTGGTGTTGCCCATGAAATACGAAACCCTCTCACTTCAATAAAAGGTTTTTTGCAGTTAGTGAATCAAAACGGGGAATTTGATCGCCAGTACGTACAAATCATGTTAATGGAAATATCGAGAATGGAGTCAATTGTTTCCGAATACTTATCATTAGCGAAACCAAACCAAAACTCGCCAACCTCTCTTCAAAATATGGATACGCTCGTCAGAAATGTGATTACTCTATTTGAGAGTCAAACAAACATGAGAAATATTACGATTCATTCAGAATTAGATCATTCTTACCAAATAATGTGTAATCCAAATGAAATTAAACAAGTACTTATTAATATATTTCAAAATGCGATTGAAGCCATTGGAAGTAATGGGGACATTTTTATCTATTTGCGGTATGTCCCTGAAGGTGGAGTTGAAATTATCTTTATTGACAATGGATGTGGGATTGAGAAAGAACGATTAAAGAAGATCGGTGAACCATTCTTTTCAACCAAGGAAAAGGGAACAGGGCTGGGATTATTAACTTCCAACCGTATTATTGAAAAACATAATGGAACGATAAAGATTGATAGTGAAGTAAATAAAGGCACCGAAGTAAGAGTTTTTTTGCCAACTAGGAGCTAATATTGGTGCAACAGCAACAAACTTCATGCAACTAACAGCACCTCTCCAACTCTTTGGAGAAGGTGCTGTTTTGATGTTTGGAAAAAACCTCAGTGGAAAGACCAGAAGAACCGTCCCCATGGTTTTACCTAACACTGTTTATGGGCAGAATAATCTTAATCTCTTTTGTAAACCTTCGTAAACTTCTACTGGCATTTCCTTGACCTTGATATCTTCACCGAGGAAAAGCAGCCAATTTATTATTTCAGTCAATTCTTCGGGATGATTGACATTGATAAAAGTCTTTAAAATGGCTGTGGCTTGGTAAGGATTTGTATAGGAAATGGTTAATTTTAAAGGGTGGTATTTTCTAAACTGGACAATCGCTTTGGGACCGAGTTCAAGGTAAAGATTAATTATTTCTTCCTGCTTACTTAGTTTTTCTAGTATTTTTTTCTTATTCCATCTTTTGTTCGCTGGGCAGGGTTTTACATCGGTGAGATTGTCGACATGAAAAATATGCTTCTTTTCTTCCTTTAGGTCAAAGCCTTCAATCAGCCACAGGCTTTTTTCACGATAAAGGTTTAAGAGATAAATGGGATAAGACTTTATGACTTTCCCTTCTTTAATGGTAATCAATAAATACCGGTCCAAAAGTAGGGTTTGGATGAGTTTTTCTAACATCGGATGTGGGAGATCTGATAGGTCAAGCAGGTCAGGATTATTCGGGTTGGTCCCTTCAAATAGCAAGATTTGATTTAATAGAACAAGGTCATCCTGCTGGTTTTCTGAAATGAGGCCTAGTAACTTCTCAGCTAAAGACTGACGACTATTTAGATAGGGGAGCTGTTGGTTTCTCGTGGCCATAAAGGCTATAAAAAGAGCTTTAACCTCATTATCGGTAAAGCGGACATGTGGCAGGACAGAATTGTGCATGACAAAATATCCCCCATCCCTTCCCACTTCAGCAACAAGCGGCATCCCCATGGCTTCAATTTCTCTGATATCTCTAATAGCCGTTGAACGAGAGATGTTAAATTCCTGCATGATTTCAGAAATGGTAAAGTGGGAGCGATTGTTGATATAACGCATGATGATATTAATCCGTTCAACTTTTTTCATTTAGCTGCGCACTCCTAAACAGTATCACTTTTTGACATGGTTTAAGATTATTATAAACTCAGTAAGTGAAAAGACAAATTAATTTTAAAAAAAAGGATGGTTTTGAATATGGCAGATTATATTTTAGAAGAAAAAGATAGCTTTACGGTTTTAGGTTTTGGAACCGAGCTTAAAAGTGATTACACAGACTATGCCGGCATTATGAAGGAAAAGTCAGACTTTTGGCATGCCGTCAAACAAGATGGAACGCTTGACACTTTAAAAGCTGTAGCTACAAACGACTACATTTTTGCCGTGAACGAAGCGGTGAATAACAAAATGATGCACTATGCTGGCGTTATGACAGAGAAAACGTTGCCGGAAGCAACCAGAATAATTCAATTTCCAAAAGGGGAATACCTCGTTGTGAAAGGCGAAGCGAATACGTCTGAAGAGTTGAGTAATATGTTGACTGGCATAGCCTTTGGCCAAGCCTTGCCAGAAGCAAGTGATGTTGCCTATGTTGGCGGGCCAAATGCATCGGTTGAGATGGGGCAGCGCAATGGTTTAGTTTTTGGTGAAATGTGGATTCCGGTTGTTAGGAAGTAGTGAGAGATAAGGAGAGTTGGAAATGTCCTATATCGTAGATTTTAAAACTGTTTCGACAGTTGGTTTGGAGTCTTCTCCAGTTGCAGAAACGCTTGCTGGTTTACGCGCGAATGAAGCCCGTTACTTTATGAACAAATATAAGCATGAATTTACCGTTGTACCCGCTAGCGAAAGCCAAGAAACCCTTGATTATGTGAACCAAATTTTGAAAAAAGAACGGGATATTGAGTTTGCGGCCAAGCCTTTAGAAGCTTCGCGTTTCCAAGTGGAAAATATCAATTGGGCTTACGTCTTTTATGAGGATGGTCTTGAAGTCAACGTCCTGTATACGATTGATGGCCCTAAGCCGAAGCGGGCCGTTGGTTTTAAGCTTTCTGAGGGTATGGAGGTACCAAAGGAGTTAGAAGGGAAGTTTAAGTTTGCCAGGCAGAAGTCTAAACTAGCAGGAACAATAAGAGGCTCGTTTTTTGTCATTAAAGGAGAATATTAACGGAAGCAAAGGCAATGTTCATCTAGGGATTCCAAAAAACAAAACAGCACCTCTCCTACTATTTAGAGAAGGTGCTGTTACTATTTTCGGAAAAAGCCTCAGGAAAGACCAGCAGAACTGTCCCCATGGTTTTTTTGCTTTTTTAAATATGGGATAACATATCTATCAAGGCCGTAGTAATACCTCCCTTTTCCAATAAATAATAGAATCATCGCTACTGCGAAAAACTTTGAATCCGGGCTGGATAATCCAACACCCGCCATAATAAAGTTAATATTCATGAAGGCACCTGCGATTAATGCTGGAATGGTCACGAACCCTAAAATTAATCCTAAGCCAACAAGAAATTCTCCCCACGGGATAAGGATGTTAAAAAACTCTATATTGGGTAACGCAAATCCTTCGAGAAATCCGGCATACCAACCTGGAACGGTAGGATTTGAAATGGCGCCTTGTAAAAATCCACTTACTTCAAATCCAGATGTAATTTTATAATAACCTGCTTCGATCCATTGAAGTCCTAACCAAATTCGTAATACAGTCCAAACGAATGCCATTTTTGTTCCATTTATATGTTTTCTCATAATGATATTCTGTCTCCTTTAAATTTAATAAGCTTATTTTAACGAGCCAAATCATCTATTACCTTGATTTAGGTCAATATTGGACTTAATTAAAAATGTCCTTCATCCACTGGATGAAGGACAAATGATTGGTTTATGATAACCATCAGCCTTTACTATTTATACTCCGAAGTTAAGTTATCGTTGCAGAAGAAGCAGCTGCTTGGTCAGCCTTCACACAATCAATTGCTACAACGAGTGCAATCATAATGGTTTCCATCTTTTCGTCCAATATTTGTATCTTGTAGCTATCTCCCCAAGTGAACCACTCCTTGCTCACTTGACCTGCGACATCACCATGCTGTAAAACCTGAAAATCCATATCCCACCAATTACCATGTACTTCAATGCCTGCACCATCAATGGTATAGCGTGCTTTTAAGAAGGAAAACTCCTTCTTAATCGTTAGCACCTCTCGACCATTCACCTCAACAAAAAACTTCGGTAAAAAGCTGAACGCCTTTTTCGTAATGAGTGCTACTTCATCTCTTGTAGTATTCATAATGGAGAAAGTCTTGGGAATTTGCATAAAACTGCCCTCCACGTAATATACATCCTTCTCCTGCTCATCCTTTACTGTAAATTTGCCACTAAGACTGAAGACCTTCTGCTTTATATACAGTTGCTTCATATTATACCCTCCCTCTTATCAGCATTTTACCAATAAACAGAGTATTTCAACATTTCCATCACTTTACAATCGTATCATATATAATGATTAATAAATTCCTGATTTTCAGTAGGTTTTGGTTAATTTCATTAAAAAAAGATGGGGGAATAGCATGAAGGTATTCAATAAAGTTATTGTTGTAACGGGTGCTGGCGGCGGAATTGGGAGAGAACTCGTTTGCCAGCTTTTAGAAAAAGGAGCTATAGTCGCAGCCATCCTCCACAAATCCGGGCTTGAGGAAATAAAGTCATTAGCAACCGTCTATGGTGACAAAATTTCAATACACTTTGCCAATATAGCAAACAGAGATGATGTGGAAAAGCTTCCAGAAGAAATCCTTACCGTTCACGGATGCATAGATGGATTGATTAATAATGCAGGAATTATTCAACCGTTCCATAGCGTGAATGATCTTGATTATGAACAAATTCAAAGGGTCATGGATGTAAACTTTTACGGTACGCTCTATATGTGTAAATCGTTTTTACCACACCTTTTAAATCGACCCGAAGCTCACATTACAAATGTTTCAAGCATGGGTGGATTTCTTCCTGTTCCGCACCAAACGATTTACACAGCTTCAAAAGCAGCCGTCAAAATGTTAACAGAAGGCCTTCATTTAGAGCTTAGAGATACCAATGTTGGCGTAACCGTCGTCTTTCCTGGAGGAGTCGACACGAACATTGTCCAAAATGCTGGAATTGAAATAACAGGCGTTGAAAGCCATTCATATAAGATGCTCAGCCCAAATGAAGCAGCTGCCATCATTATTAAAGGGATGGAAAATAAAAAATACCGAGTATTAGCCGGAAACGATGCAAAAATAATGGACTTTTTATATCGACTAAATCCGAAAAAGGCAACGGACCTCATTGCTAAAAAGATAAAAACACTTTAGAAAAAAAAATGACCGCCCACCCTTCTATGAATATTTTAATTACAGTTCCAGTAATGGAAAGTCTATAACATTTCCATGAATTTAAGGTTGTACCAGCTAGTGAGCCCTGCGAGACCCTTGATTACGTGAATATTAGCAATTTTAAAAGAGTGTTCTCGTTGTAGAATACTCCTTTTTTTGTTACTTTTCTCATTTGGTATTTTCCACCCCAATTCACCTTATTGCCCACTATAATTCAAAACAAGCTCCTTATTCATTTTCATGCCCAAGTGTCTTTCCCAAACATATGCTAATGAAAAAGAGGAGGAATCTACATGTATAGAAACCCATATTATTATTGGGTACAACCCAATATGCCCATGTACTACAATGATTATTCGTATTTAAACACTCGCCAACAAGTAACTGCCCAGGAGGTTATGCAGAAACTCCGTTCCCAACATAATAATTTATTTTCCCAGCTCGAACGTGCGGGAATGAACAGACAGATTACGGAATATGTTTTTCTTTTTATCGTTAATTACACGCTTAACCAGACAGACACGAATCAATCAGCTGCACAAATTTATCGACAGTTTCAAAGACAGGTACCATGGTTTCGCTTATTATTTACGCAATTGAATATACCGGAAAATACCATGGATCGTGTATTAACGAGGGTCATTGAAATTGTATTGGATCTACTGAATTCCGATGGTGGTGGCGGTGGCGGTCAACCTGGCCAAGGCTGGTCAGGCTGGGAAAGCCTTGGTGGCACATTAACCTCTGCACCTACTGTTTCCTCTTGGCAAAACAATCGTCTGGATGTCTTTGGCCGTGGCACAGACAATGCACTTTATCATATTTGGTGGGATGGCAGTAGATGGAGTAACTGGGAAAGCCTTGGCGGTGGGTTGACATCTGCTCCAGGTGCTGTTTCTTGGGGACCAAATCGAATCGATGTCTTTGTTCGCGGCACTGATAACGCCCTTTATCATAAATGGTGGAATGGCAGCAGTTGGAGTGACTGGGAAAACCTTGGCGGCGTCTTAACAAGCGGTCCTGCCGCTTCTTCCCGGAGAACAAACCAGCTTGATGTCTTTGTGAGAGGAAATGGGAATCGTCTTTATAAGAAGTCATGGAATGGCTCACGCTGGGAGGATTGGGAAGACCTTGGCGGTACATTAACCTCTGAACCCGCTGCGGTTTCCTGGAATCCAAACCGGATAGATGTTTTTGCAAGGGGACAAAATAATAATTTAATTCATAAATGGTGGAATGGCCGCTCTTGGAGCAATTGGGAGAACCTTGGAGGAACACTAACAAGTGCTCCAACCGTTTCCTCCAGACGTCCAAATCAATTAGAGGTCTTTGTTCGAGGTACAGGGAACCAGCTATACCGGAGAGAATGGAATGGCTCACGCTGGGAAGCATGGCAAAACCTTGAAGGCAGCTTAACCTCAGCACCAGCCGCCGTCTCATGGGGACCAAATCGTACGGATGTCTTTGCCAGAGGACAAAATCAGGATTTAATCCATTTATGGCAAGGTCAATAAGTAACATTTTCACAGGTGCGCTGCCAAGCGCAATTAGAGGGTGCCCCTAACCTTTGGGGCACCCTCTAATTTAAAGCATTTCTGTAGATTAGGAATGAAATCATCTGACAAATTCCTCCCCACATTATTAAATAAAAGCCTCAATTAGCAGCCATTACTACGAAACTAATCAAACGTTTGATTAGCCAAAAATAAACCAACTAATCGTTTGATTAAATCGGGCTAAAACCCTTTTGGCAATGAACTCAAGCATGCTTACTAGAAAAATTCCTGTCGACGAACCAGTTCAGGCATCGATAAATCTCCCCAATAATAATTCATAAAAACTAGTATTCTACAAAAATCCACACGTTTTGATATTACACAAACGTTTAATTAAAACCACACAGAGCACCTATAAACAAAGAACTTCTGTTATTAAAATGGGGGGAAAGATGTCGAACTTGAAACCATGGACTCTCTCATCAACAAATTAATCCTCTTAAGGTCCGTTGCCTCTGAAACATTAACCACAAACAATCACTTCACGCGTAAAAACTCCTTTTTTCGCAACCGCTCGATCAACAATCACAAACCCCGCTTTAAGTAGAATCTCATCAATCGGTTCAACGGTTACGACTACCACTTTATCCGCAAACCTCCGGGCACTTTGAAGCATCTCCAGCTGTACTTCAGGCGAAATAACCGAACACAAATTGTAGGGTAAATCGATAACTGCAACGTCGAAATGCTTGGTGATGTTCCGCATATCTTCAAACTTCACTTCACATGAAAAACCAAAGTGTGCGATGTTCTCTCGTGTTCCCGCCAGAATAACAGGGTTATTGTCGCTCCCCACGATATCAATGCCCATCGACAGTGCTTCTACCAGGACAGTTCCGATTCCACAGCAAGGGTCAATGGCTTTGATTCCGGCTGGATCCGGAATGGCGATATTCACCACTGCTCTTGCCACACGGGTGCTGAGCGCAGTGGAATAATGATGCGGCTTCTGCTGATGCTGATACCACACCGATTCGCTTTCCACATAATCACCAAATATCCATTTTCCGTTGATATTCATGACCCCAAACAATCGCTGCGGCTGCCGAATATCAGCCACACCATTTATATGTAAACCGACTTCCCTCTCAATGGCGCGCCGCTTCTCGAAGGTTTCCTCCACACTGCCAATTTTCACATACATCACTTTAAACGTTTCCCTGATTTGCAAGATTGCGAGATTCTCAAGAAGCTCGTGATAACTCTCCTCTTCAAAAATGACGGCTATTCTTTCTTTCATAAACGGACTTCGGCTGGGATCAATTTTTATCGAACTCTCTAAAATACTTGTATGAGATTCACTTCCAAATAATGAGCGCATCTCCAAAGACCTTAATGAACGTTCATCTTCATAGCTGGCATAAGTATAGATATAGGTAGCCATTCCCCTCACCTTTCCATATAAAAAAGACAACAGGATTTCCCCATTGCCTTATTCATTATCTAAAAAATACCTTGTCAACGTTATACTTCGCCTTGGATTCATTAATGATAAACGTCTCATAAATTTCTCTATGTACGGGATCTTCAATGACACAGACTTCAATTTTTGTGACTTCATCACGATGGTTTTTGATAGGGGACACCGTATCCTCAAAATGCTTTTTGATTCGAGGGCGTAACTTTCTTGCTTTCCCTACAAACAGCAGCTCATCGTTTTTGTTATAAAACATGTAAATGCCGCCCTTTTCACGAGTGATAAGGTGAAAATCGGTAAATCCATAAATATTACTCAGCTCAGGGTTGTCCTGTTTGGTAATCGTAACGTCTGGTTTTGGAACAGTTATATTAATCACGTATGCTCACTTCCTTTTCTATATCGCTGTATATGCTAACACAAATCCTTATATAATACTATCTCCTGATTTCAAGCTTTTAAAACCCAGCCAGTGGGACGGTTTTCATCGTTCTTTTTTGAGGTCAGTGTGACCACGAGAACCGTCCCCGAGGTCACAATTTTAATCAAAAGATCCCATAGTTTGAAATAATTCACTTGATTGTGGAGATACGTAAATGGTTCGGCTTGGAAAGGCGACTTCTACTCCCTCTTCCTCTAATATCCCCATTATATCAATGTTAATTTCATGTTTGATTTTAACATGTTCTGCCCAAACGGTCGTATTCGTGAAAAAATACAACAGAATATCAAGACTACTATCATTGTATTGATCGAAAGCTACCATTATCGTATCCGGATGAATTTCTTCATGCGTTCTTAACATTTGTTCAATCCGATGAACCACTCTTTGAATTTGTTCCTTAGAGGTTTGATAATTAAGCCCCAAATGGAAAGTGATGCGTCGTTTTCCCATACGGCTCCAGTTGGTAATCGGTTCGTTCGCAAGTGTTGAATTGGGAACGGTGACAAGCGCTTGACTAAACGTTCGAATTTTTGTGCTTCGGAAATTAATATCTTCAACTGTCCCCTCCACGCTAGGGGTTAAAATCCACTCACCAATGGAAAAAGGCTTTTCAGTCACAATAACAATTCCACCGATCAGGTTTCCTACCGCTTCTTTTGCAGCTAAGGCAAACGCCAGCCCCCCTAACCCAAGACCTGCGACCAAACCATTTACGTCATAATCAAATTCCTGACCAACAATACTAATGCTAATGGCAATAAGGATGACACGAACCGTTCTTGATATAAACGGAAGAAGAATTAAATCAATCTTATTGTTCATCTTTTGATTCACACTGACTAAAATCCCCGTAGAAGGCGAGGATAAATTAAACAATCCCCATGTAATTAAAACAATAACCATCGAACGCAAAAATTTTAAAAATAACGCATTGTGCTGTTCGATAAAAGGAAAATAGTCCATGGCGAGATACAAGCCTAAAATAATGAACCCCCAGCCTAACGGACGCTCAAAACTCAAACATATTTGTGTAAAAAAATCAGTTGGTGTTTTTCTAGACAATTTTAATATCAACTGAAAGACATACTTCGTAAAGAGGTTTCGAAAAAGAATAAATAAAACCAAAATCCCGATAGAAATTCCTACATTTTTTAACATGTCATAGTCAATCCCTATCGGCAAAAAAGCCATGACAAACCTATCCAAAGACATTCTAAAAATACCTTCTCTCTTTTATTGAATTCAAACCATTCCATCTAAATATAATAACTTCATAAACTGGATATTTGAATACAACAAAAGTCATAGATTTATTATTTTTTTCAGCGTTTACAGCCTTATTAATTAGCTGTGACATATAGTAGTTAAAAGCCATTTTAAGGTGGTGTTATCATGACCAGTATCCAGGATGTAAGTGATGTCCTCTACAGCCTTCCTCATCCCCTGGCCAGAAAGTGGCGGGGTAACGACCTCATCAAAAAAACGATTGCAGTAAGCTATGATTATTGGTTAGAAGATACCGGCATCCCCATGACCTTAGAGGAATTTGTGCTGCAGTATCTTGACCACTCTGAATATCTGGGTGAATTGTTTGCTGATGATTAGTTAAAATTGTAGGGGGAAATCCTGTGATTTCCCCCCTTCAGCTCGATATTAACATTCATAAAGTTCTATAGGTAACTCGTCCGGATCAGCAAAGAAGGTGAATTTCTTTTGAGTCCAGGGATCTATACGAATATCCTCCACTTCCACTTGCATGGTGGTTAGATGACGAACTACCTCTTCGATATCGTCTACTTCAAAGGCCAAATGTCTTAAACCCGAAGCCTCCGGATAACTCGGCCGTGCTGGCGGGTTCGGAAACGAAAACAGCTCAATTTGATATTGGCCATTCACCTCGAGATCTAGTTTATAAGAGTCTCTTTCCTCTCGATACACTTCTCTTATTGGAGCAAGCCCTAAAATTCTTACATAAAAATCCTTTGATACTTCATAGTTAGAACAAATAACAGCAATATGGTGTATTTTCTTTAACTTCATAGCTACACTTCTTTCATCTCGTTATTGAACTGCGCCTTAAATTCTAATGATTAGTATAACATTCGACTGTTTTCTACGAACTCCTCCCTAATCAAACGTTTGATTAGTTCTGGAATATTGACTTGTATATAACGTATTTTCTCATTTCCAAGGAAATTTTTTGTCGAATCCCTTGCTGGCTTTTCTCTGAAAATTCCACACTATCCCTGAAAAAAAATTAAATTCTCCCTTACTTAACATTCTTCTATCATTTTCCCTATACCAATATTCTAACCAAATGTTTGATTAGTTTTTGTTAAAATCCCTCTAAATCAATATTTCTCCACTCCTTTGCAGTAAAAAAGGTGTCGGTTTAATGTTTATTCATAGCTTAAGGCAAACCTTCTATACAACTCAATGCCATGAAATTTTAACTCACTAAAATGAGCTAAATCCTTTTTTAAAAATTTATTTTCAAGGACCCTGTCCTTTTCGCCTACTTTTCCATATATAAAGGGGTGAAAGGAGGTGATTACGATGGCAAGAGCAATTATAGCAACGTCTAAGCTGCGTTTGGTGTTCCAGGTGGGGATGGAAGATGACGGTAAACCGATTCTAAAGGCGAAAACTTTCAACAATATCCAAAAGTTAGCGACAGCTGACCAACTTCTACAAGCAGCACAAGCTGTTATCAATTTGTCCAATGATTCTCTCAACAGCATGGAGAGAGTCGACAGTTCTGAATTACTAGCGTAATGGGAAAATAACGGATAGGGGGAGGTGAATGAAATGGCTAAAACATTAGAATTGGAGTTTGTGACAGAGTATGGGAAACCCGCTCGTTTATCAATCGAAAATCCGAAGGAACCGATTGATGGAACAGTGGTGAAGGCTGCGATGGAAGCAATGATCGCGTCTGGAGTTTTCACTTCTACTAATGGTAACTATGCTTCGGTTAAAGGAGCACGAGTAATTGACCGCAATGTAACAGAGTATGAAATAGTTTAATAGAGTTCGAGGCCGGTCTCCAATGGAAGCCGGTCTTGAATTTGTCTCGAAGTCACATCTGGTAACTCTGAGGGCATCCATACTTACAACCAATTTTCACTACTGAATTGGTATATATATGTATCAGCAGTCAGTAATTCTATTTTTACTAAAAATAGGATTGCCTATCCCACATTTTTTGTATATCTACACTTCGGAAAACTACTGCACCCAAGAAATTCTCCTCTTTTTCCTTTTTTCAATACCATAGGGCTGCCACATTTGCTGCAGGTCCCATGATTACTAATAGTAGTTCTAGAATTAATATTCTTAATCTGCTCCGGCTTTACAGCTGCTGAATTTAATTCTAGGATAAAATCTATTAACTCATCTCGATCCACCAGCCTAACACTCCCTGTTTGTGCTAGCTCTCTTGCTGCTTTTGTGAAATAGCTATTCGTAACCACCCAGGCTTCATTTGCACTATAATAAGACTTCGCCCCGATAACTTCTTGAACGGCCATAATTCCAACATCTTTAGAATACCGCTTAGCTTGGGCAACAACCTTTTTCCCATCCTTTTTCAGCACCAGATCTGCCCCATAGTCCCCACTGGCACTCGTTACCTCCACTCCATATCCTCTAGATAAATAAAGCTCCTTTAAATAATATTCAAACTGAATCCCATCCATCGAATCGATTTCATCAATTCTAGAATTTCGCAGCCGTTCTTTTGCTCCTTTTCTTTTAGTTGAAGCTATGACAACCATTACGATCATAGTCATAACTATAACTAACCCTGTTACATAAAAGTTTTTTGTAATAAATAAGGAAGCGCTGGCAACTATCAAAAGGATTAAATTTATAGCCTCATCTAATTTTCGTTGTTGTTTCTTTGTTCTTCTCATCCCATAATTCCCCCTTTATAATCAATCACCCCTACTATTTTACCATTTTCCACCAGCTAACAACCGTTCATCCTCGACAATATTCGAACGATTCCTTGTTAATTAAACGATTGTTTAAATATGCGATAAACCCTTTTATAAAGGTACTATTGGTCGATACCAGCGAAGAATTTTGTCGTAGCAATGTCATGATTTTTAATAATAATCTTCAATTCCAACAATAAAAACTAGTTATTTACAAGCCACAACAGGATATACCCTACTTTTGTATTAATAAACGTTTAATTAAATATGAAATAGTTTAATAGAGTTCGAGGCCGGTTTCCAATGGAAGCCGGTCTTCATTGTATTAAAAAGGGAGGTTTCTAAGTTAATAGAACCGCTTTCCCTAAATTACCTAAAACTATTCAAAACAATCAGTTTAGATAATATTTTGGAGGAACTCTTCTGCTACCGAAGGGTTCTCTTTGTTTTTATCTAGTGACTTATTTCCACTAGCCAGTTGACGGAATTTCCCACGAACAATTGCTTGCTGCTTCCAATCCCACCAGACTGTATACATAGGGTGTTCCACCCCTATATAGCCCAAGCGAGGCAATAACTTTCCTTCTTTTTTACCAATATTGACTACACTGTTCATATCACGATACATGGTCGTATGGCAAGATGGACAAGTGAAAATTCGGATATCAGGATCTTTCTTTTGTTGGTGACCACAAACACAACAATCTTTCGTGGTATTGAACTCATCCACTTTTGAGTAATGTTTCAAATTTTTTTCTTGCACCCATTCCACTATTTTCCGGAATTGTCCTATTGGTGTTTGATTTAACATCGCTCGTCTCATGGAACCGTACATTGCTACATCCGGAGTCGGCACATAATCTCCAATAAAAATATGATCATATTTCTTGCTAAAATAATGAGCAAAAGTATATAACGCCTGCTTAATTTGTTCTCGCCGCGTGAGCTCAGCTCGTTCTAGTGTTTGGTTTAAATAATACCAACGTTTACTTGGCTTCCAATACTCAGTATTTATGGTGACCACCAATTTAGACCTTTTTTCACATTTATCCCGTTTGGATTTTATATGGTCAATCCGTTTATCCCAATATTTTAGCGTAGAAGATAGGGATCTTAATTCATAAGAAATACCATTATGATCAATTCCTACTGCTAAATTTTTGTGATTCGGATCAAAAATAATGTAACTTTCTTCCTGAACCTTTTCTTGCTCTTTCACATTTTCTAACGTGAATATGGCATAATAACCACCAATATCTTTTGTAATGCGCAAGGTTTTTATTTTTTCGAATTCTGTCAAAACCATCGGTTCCAATAAGGTCATTTTAATTGAAAGTTGCCTTTTTACCGTTTTATCTTTTTCCTTTAAGCTTGAGTATTCTTCATCAGATAACTTTCCAAAGGCAATAGACAATTTATTTTCTTTGATGAGTTTAAAGCCTTTTGTGGGTTCATCATAAAATAACGAAAACCATTTCTTTTTCCAAGAACGGAACTTTGGTTTTTGATTCTCTAATTTAGGATCAAAAAACCGATCATAAGCTTCTTTTAAACGTAATGCTACATTCTTTAAAGGAGAAGAATGCACTTTATATAAGAATGGTGAATTTAACTTCATCTTTGGAACTTCGTTTCGTAGATTACGACCGGATAATAATTTTTTCTTATTTCCATTCTTATAATCATTTTCCACTAATTCATAAAGTTTATTGTATAACCAATTACATATTTTTGATTGACCATCTAGAAGTAATTCTTGTTCTGCTGAGGTTCTCAGTTTAATCTTCTTATTATAAATTATCGGTATCACCTCCTAACAATACTGAACTATTTATTTATCTATTAATGCATTCTCCACTGCTTCTTTTACCTTTTTTGTTTTTTTACTTCTACTACCATACAATCTACTACTAAATACTGTGATAATTGATAAAATATCTTCCACTAATTCTTGTTCATAGGTCTTGTCTTCGGAATGGTTAATAATCTCTATTTCCACATCGTGAAATTGGCAAACTTGTTCTAACATTTCCATTCCAAAACGCAGCAATCTATCTTTATAGTTTATTACTATTCTTCCAACCTGATTTGTTTGTATCAAGGTAATTAATTCTTTCAATCCTTTTTTGTTGTAATTCAATCCGCTTCCTAAATCTTCAATTATTTTAAAAGAATATCCTTTGGCAATGCAATATTGACTGACATTATCAACTTGTCTTCTTAAATCTTCTTTTTGATCAGCAGAAGATACTCTACAATACCCTATAGTAATTCTAGTTAACTTTGATTTACTTCTCTTAGATGATGATAAATCTTCAATCGTGTACCTTCTATGCCCACCTGATGTTTTTGTAGAAGTAATTTTTCCTTCTTTTTCCCACCGTCGTAAAGTAGATACAGATACACCTAAACTATCCGCCGCTTCTTTTATTGAAAACATGTAAAATACCTCCCATAAATCCATTATATACCAAATTATTAATTATTTGTATTTATGGACAAAAAAAATCTACCTAAAATAAATAATTCTAGATAGATTTAAGTATATTTAATTAAACTGTTTTCTAGCCCCTCCCTAACAAAGTTACCAGCATCTACATTGGAATAAACAATTAATATTCCTGCATTGTCTGCGTTCACTGTAATCATGATCATTTTTTTGGTCTCCACAAGGATTACAAGAATCTTTTTTCATTTGATTATACTTGTTGGTTTGTTTATACGTACGGGTATAATCATTCTTTTTGCATCCACAATCATTATGCTTGTCATTCTCGTCCTGCTTTTTGCAATCATCCTGCCTGTCGTTTTTGTCTTGTTTTTTGCATCCGCAATCATTATGCTTGTCATTCTCGTCCTGCTTTTTACAATCATCATGCCTGTCGTTTTTGTCATGCTTTTTGCATCTGCAATCATCGTGCTTGTCATTCTTATCCTGCTTTTTGCAATCATCCTGCTTGTTGTCTTTGTCTTGTTTTTTACATCCGCAATCATCGTGCTTGTCATTCTTGTCCTGCTTTTTGCAATCATCCTGTTTGTTGTTTTTGTCTTGTTTGTTGCAGCCGCAATCATCGTGTTGGTCTTTTTTGTCTTGCTTATTACTATCTTCATGCTTGTCGTTTTGATCATGTTTTTCCTTGTTGTCATGCTTGTCTTTACCATGATGATGCTTATGATGATGTTTCTTCTTCCCTTTCATTCTCCTACTCCCTTTCTTAACAAACCTTTTTATATAATTAGTTTATTAAGAATATGGAAAATGGTTTGGACGAACTACCCTCATTGACAAAGCGTTTTTTCGCTGGCTTCTAAAAAGGGCACCTCGAGGAAAGGGGCATGGACCTTTAATACTCCATTAAAACATCAATGGTTTTTTGATTGATTTCACCTAATCGCCAAAGTGCAATTTTAGTAATTCCCGCTTCTTTGGCAGATTTAATCCACTTTTTTAATGTTCGGTAGTCCCCATACCATACGGTGTGCTTCATTCCTGTATCGTCCACATACTCGAAGCTTAAACTTCCACTCTCCTCATCCCGCTCAGGAGGTTTACTACTTAAAGCTGATAACGCAATCGCCTTTTCTTCTGTCAAGGAAGTGATTTTACCATCTTCTCGCCAATCAAAACCGCCAGCCGATAGTGCAATGTAATGCTTGCCTGAAAGATGGGTTAATTTCTCCGCGACATTGGAGATTAAGGCTGGATCGGCTTTTGGACCGGGTCCACTATGTGTTCCGTACAAATTATAGGCCATCATCACATATGCAGGCCCTTCAGGAAAGTGCAGACTCTCAAGCGGTGCATTCGGCTCTAGCACAATTCGCAGCTTCTTCCCTTTGTCCTCTAATGTGCTGTATAACTCTCTGTAAAAAGCAATCAAGTTGTTCCAATCGTTATCAGCGACTTTTTCATAATCAATCTCCACACCAGAAAGCTGATACAAATCTACCATTTCGATGATTTTATTAATGTGCTGGCTTCGACTTTCCTCTGAACCTACGAGCTGGCTAATTAGGTCGGGATCCTTTTGAACGGAGGTTCCATCAAGCTGAATCCGGTCATTGACGATCGTCATAAATACCTCAGAATCATCGATGGATTCCTTATATTGCGGAAGCATTTCCTTAAAATTCTTGGTTAACAATAGCTCACCATCATGATTAAAATAGGCGGCAAAGAGCTGCAGGCTGGTTAAACTTTTGGACAGACCTTTTGCATCTTCAAGCCCAGCTGACCAATTCCAATCCACCAGCCAAGCCGACAATTCAAATGGCGCAGGGTCCTCCACCGGCAGCACTTGCTGCTTCTTTTCAGGTGCATTTTTTATCGACTTTAGAAAGAAGCAGGAACCCATCACAACCAGTAAAATAATAGAAGAAGTAAGCAAGTACCACTTTCTCTTTTCTTTATGCTTTGACACTAGATGTCCTCCCTATATGTTAAAAGGTTGCGATCGTCCAATCGATTAGATCCTTCATTTCCTCATCTACCAAATCAATTGCTTTTTGGACTCCTGAATTCGTATTAGAAAATAAAGTTTCTGAACTAGTGAACTCGACAATTTGGACATTGGTAAATACGCTATCATATATGTCATCTTGATCACCCAACTCATCCTCTTTTATCTCTCGAGGTTCCGAAGCCAATGCCAAACCACCGTTATCGAGCGCGGCATCAAATGGCAGCTTTTCGAAAAGAGGTTTTTCGTCCTGCCAAAGTGATAGCTGTTGATTGTTCAACTCAACGATGATTTCTTCCTTGTTTACTTCTACTCTTTTTAATATCTCTGCTTTATTGTTGGCCGCCGTTTGAATGACGGAAAGTTCATTATTCTCAAGGACCAGCTTGAGATTTGTCCCCTTTTGCTGATTATACCGAAGATAGATGGATTGCTTCCCTTCCGGAGTCCCTCCCACACGCAGGTTTATCCGGTAATTTGGGGTAGAATCGCTATCCCTTAAGAAAAGGAGACCTTCTTTTCCAGGAGGAGAGGTCAGAATCACTTTATTTTCTGCAAACTGAACAGCTCCACCTTGAAGCTTCCAATCCTTAGCAAGCTGCTTATCACCCGTTTCAAAGGTAACCTTTTGACCAGAATCTTCATGGATTTTCATCAATAAGCTGTTGGCAGACCAGTGCGGTGCTGGCTGAACTCTTGTCAGATTGTACTGATTTGAATCCAGAGCATTATAAGCTTGTCCTTCCCGATTAAAATGCAGCTTAAACATCGACTTTATGTTCTGATCATTTGCCTTTTCCACTAAGTTATTCATTCCGTTATAAAGCGAATTCGCATGCATAATCATATAGACATCAGGAATAAACCCAAGTTCCCTTGTATACGTTTTTTTCATCAATTGGTAGTCGGTGTTAATCCGTTTTTCCATTTCAGCTCTGTCTTCAACAGGGATTCCATTCTTATCACGCAGAAAATCCATTAAATAATGATTAGATTTCTCTATATTGAAAGCTTCAAAATCTGTTTCATCAATCCTATCAATAAAATATCCATCTTTATCATAGTTGTTAATATAGGTTAACCGGTATCCACTGCTTCCGATCTCCCAATATCCCGATTCTTTCATTTTCAATAAATCTTTCGGCTGCAAAAGCTTATATTCCCTCTTACCCAATGTATTTGCATGGGTCAGAATCGTTGCCTTAAAATTAAACTTTTCCAACAGAGTCTGAGCAAGAATACTAGAATCGTTCCGTCCATCCTCAAAGGATAAGAATAACGCTTTATCTGGCAATGGTTCTCCCTTTTGATAAAAATTAATAATATCCTGCTGTGAAACCGTTACATACCCATTGTCCTTTAGCACTTGAAGCTGTTCCTCCAGCTGCTTTTTGGCGATCAAGGTTTGACTTCCAGATGTGCTGACACCGAAATAGGACAAAGCGATAAACCCTTTTTTATTACTCCAGCTCGATTGCTCGAGTGCGGTATAACTTTCATGATTAAATGCAGCTTTAATCAAGAGTGATGCTAAAAAGAAGAGAAAGATCAATTGGAATATGGTTCTTGTAGTTTTTTTCCTATCCTTCTTTTGATAATCAAGAGCGCTGGATTGCTTCTTTTTTAACCTGCCAAACCTCATCTCCAACCTACCCTCTAACATTAATAAATTTATAACCCGATTTATAATGGAAGACTAAATCTCTTTTTATTTCTTTGTTTTCTAGCTTTTCTTTTTTCATCTACTTCCATATCCTGCGGTGTCATTCTTGTTCCCCATGTTGACTTCCAAAAGGTAAACCAGGCAATCGGCATCTGCCATAACAAAACCAATTCATAATATAAGCAAAAGACAATACCGAATATCCATAAATTACTTCTACGGAACATGAGATGAGAAAAGCTCATAAGCAAAGACATTAACAAAAGCCCTAACAAAAAGGTCGTCGGGAATATCCCATGAACCAATGGAACATAAATAAGGTTATGAACAACAATGGCTGGAGCGGCAATCGGAACAAGTAAACCAATATAAAAAAATAGTGACATCAACGGTTCCTTGCGCCAGATAAAGGAGGCAGCTCTTAATGACTCACGCAGCCACGACCGCTTCCACCTCATTTGCTGTTTTAAAAACACAGTTGTTTTTGAAGGCACAATCGTCGAACAAATCGCACTATCCTGATAGCCAGTCCGGTGTGTCCGCAGGATATAGTTAGTCATACTGCGGTCATCACCAAATGTTGCAGGGTGGCCAAAAAATTTCTGATTCAGCCAATCCTCCTTGTGTTTTAAGACAAGATCCTTTCGATAACAGGATAATGGCCCCGATAAACAAGTGACACTATCAAATATCGATTCTGCAGCCTTCATGATCCGAAAAGCAATATAATAACGTACCGTCTGAAGCTTTGTCAGTGTATTCGTATATTTATTTTCAACGTCTGTTCGTCCCGCTACACCGCCCATTTTAGGATCCTGAAAAGGCTG
Source organism: Bacillus sp. CZDM1 (assembly GCF_055502545.1). Lineage (NCBI taxonomy): Bacteria > Bacillati > Bacillota > Bacilli > Caryophanales > Bacillaceae > Bacillus > Bacillus sp. CZDM1. The sequence continues at coordinate 65,619 of NZ_JBUESO010000016.1, forward strand.
GACAATATTTTTTATCGCTGTGGATTCTAAGAAACTATCAGAATCTACAAATACGACTAAATCATGTTTGGCGATTTCAACCCCTTTTACTAAAGCTTCCCGTTTCCCTTTATTTTCGGGTAGTGGCAGCATATGAACACGTTCCACTGTTTTAAACCGTGCGGCTTCCTTATGCAATAAATCGATTGTCTGCTGGATCACCTTAACAGACTGGTCGGAAGAGCAATCATCGACAACAATGACCTCTAATTTATCAATCGGATAATCCTGGTTGATACAGCTTTTGATCGTTTTACCAATCCATTCTTCTTCATTAAAACAGGGGATAACGATGGAAACACCTGGGGTAAAGTTGGGATTAATCGGGACATCCTTATAAAATGCACCAAATAAATATCTTGATAATAAAAAGACAGCCGCAATAATGCTATATAAATAGAGGATAAAGTTGTATTTTAAATAGATGACGCTTTCTAGCCGCATGAGTAATACGAAAACTGTAACCATAAGGAGCAGGATACTTGCAATTGGCAGGGAATAACCCCAGCGCCTCTTTTTATGATAGACAAATAGAGGAATCGAAAATTCAAATGCAACCATCAATTTTTCATTGCCTTCAACCTCTTGGATAAAGGTTCGAACAACCTTAGCGTCCATTTTCACTTTCGACTCTAACCCCTCAGGAATAGTCCCTGGCGGTATGGTAAACCGGAGAAAATAGGTTTCCCCCTTTTCAAAGGTTGTTAGATTAGCTGGAACTTCTAACAGGACCCCGGTAACAGAAATATCGGCGACAGTAACATGAATCTTTTGGTCCTTCGTCTTTTGATCTTTTGTAAGAATAGCAGGGAAATCAGCAACATACCTGGCACTAAAATCATTCTCATCCTTCGCATCCCTCACTACTCCACTAAGGTCAGGGTGCTTAATCCCTCTTCGATCGGCTGATGTTCGTACTAAATCTGGATCTGGCACTTTCGATAGAAGTCGTCGATCAGGCTTGGTACCAGCCAGTACTTCAACCCTTTCTTTCTTTATTTTTCTATGACTCATGGTAGCCAACTTAAACCGATTCCTAATTTTCTCCAACTCCTTCTCAGTGTGGGCTTTAACACAGCCAATGATCTAAAAAACGTTAATTCATCCAATCCGTTATTTTTACAAAGGTGTAGCCTCTCTGTTTGAGTTCTTGAATGACAGCAGGCAGCCCTTCTGCGGTGTTAATTTCATCTAGTAAATGGAGGAGGATAATACTGCCATTTCCAGTCTCCTTCAATATAGTGGAGGTGATTTGCTCGGCGCTGACACTTACATCCCAATCCAGTGATGTAACATCGTATAAAATAATCGATGGGTAGCCTGCTGCTGCAACTATTTTTGCAGACTTATCATCAATTTCCCCAGTCGGCGGGCGGAAGAGCATCGCTGGCTGCTGTTGAATCGCTTCGGTTAATACTTGATGTGATTTGACCACTTCCTGCTGAATTTCTTCCAAGGTTAAATCCGTAATAATCGGATGGGAATATGTATGATTCGCGACTTCATGCCCCTCTTCGACAATGGCTCTTGCCAGGTTAGGGTTCCTTTCAACACCATTCGTCCTAAGAAAGAAGGTGGATTTCACATCATACTCTCGTAATATATCTAATATTTGCGTTACCTTATAATCAGTGCCCCAATCATCAAAGGTTAAGGCAATTTCCTTTTTATCCGTATCCTTAGACTCGATGATTTCATACTTCGATTGCTGATAATCTTTATTTCGTTTCGCTGCATCATACCCTGGAATTTGAGCTAACGGTTTCCTTTCACTGCCACCTGCAGCCAGTTTCCCCAATGGAACAATCTCATAGCCCACCCGCTTCACCGCTTCGGCAATTAATGGAATCGCCTTAATAACCTCGGGATTCACATCGGTATTTAGGGTAATAATTCCACCTCTAGTAATAGATCTAGAAACATACTCAGCGATCGTCTGGGCATCCTTCATATCCCAATCTTGAGGGTTTACACTGTAATACACGACAGCATCGAGCCCCGCTTGTGCAGCCGCTAACCTCACATCTTCATTGTAGTCACCTGTTTTCGTTCGAAGGTATTTTGGCGTTATCCCCGTCTTCTCTTCAATAATCTCATTCGCTAATTGAATCTCCTTAAAAATCTCAGCATAAGAAAGCTTTGTCAGGTCCAATCGGTTCAGGGTATTGTTCTCAAGCTCATGTCCTCTCGAAACAATTTCTTTCGCAATATCTGGCTCTTCTGCCACTCTCATACCTGGAACAAAGAAAGTCGCTTTAATATCATATAAATCTAATTGAGCTAAAATTTGCTCCATCCTATCTTTGTCACCCATACCGTTAAACGTAATCGATAGCTCCTTCTTCGTTGTATAAACAAATGGCAGTTCTTTACTCATTGCACCCTCGAATCGGGTTTGGGCTCCTGCCTTCGGATCAGGCAGTCCTAATTTATTTCTCCCATCTACTTCACTGGTTGAACAACTAGTTACCATCACCATGAAAATAACCACGACGATAAACATCCAATGTTTTCGTTCCACCCGAATATTTTCCATTTTGCTCTCCTTCTACTAGAACTTCCTACAACAAATCAAACCATTTATCATAATAATCTATACTCATAATGGAACATCAGCCAAATATGTTTTTTAATGTTAGGAATATTAAAAATAATCACGCCAGCACATACGACTAGATTAGTAGTATTTACACAGGATTAACTTACTATATAAATTGAATAATCAACCTTTTACTAATTCGATTATACCATTTTCAATCGGCCGAAATTGCTAATTTTCGATAATGTTCTACTATTTTTTTTACAAAAAACGAAAAAAAAAGGAATCAGCGAGATGATCACTGATTCCTTTTCTTTGGGTCCGTGGGGACGGTTCTCATGGTCCTATTTGTTAGTTCTGACCACAAGAACCGTCCCCACGGTCACTATTTTTTAGCGTAAAATCGATCTCGTACGCGTTTAAGTCTTGCATGGTAGTTAAGAATATCTAACCGCGCCTTTTCTGCTTCTGGAGCAATCGGTCTAAGATTCGCGATGTCCCAATAATCAACTATGACATCCAGTACTTGGTCAAAATACTCGAGCGGTCCGTAATTGGCTTCCTTTGCAATAATGGCCATCCGGTCATCAAAATCAGGCATAACCGTACCCGGCATCTGGAAATTTTTAATTACATAACCGAGATAGTAGCAATAATTCGGTTCCAATTGCAGGTGTAGCTTAATAACATCGCGATAGAAAGCATAATGCAGAGTTTCATCCTTGGCAAGCCGTCTAAGGAGCGTAGCCAATTCTTTGTCATGCGGTCCTGCTACCTTCGCCACATTATAATAGAAAACCATGGTCGCGAGTTCCTGCAGTGATGTGTAGACCATCGTCTCGAAAGGGGTATGAAAATCAGGCTCCCATCCTCCTTCAACCGTCTGCTTGTGCAATTGACGAATGCGCATAGGATCAGCGTTTCTAGTAATCAACAGATAGGTCTCCAAAAGGTTTGAATGCTGGTCCTCTTCCGCCGTCCAAGTATGGACAAAATCCTTGATGACCGTCAGTGACCCCTTAAAGGTTTGATCAAGATAGGATGTGAACCAAGGCAGATTCACCTCTGTCAAAAGTGCCGTCTCTACTGCCGTTACCACACCCGGCGGCAGTGTTACCTGTTCAGGGTTCCAGGGCACCCTCCGGAAATCCTGCGCCTTATCCCAAGGCAGGAAATCATGATAGCCCCAATCTATTTTTTCAGCCCTTCTCTTGTGTTCCTCATAGAGCTCCTTTAATTGCGGCTCAAGTCTAAAGTCTAAATGGTTTGTCAGCAAATAGTTCCCTCTCCTTACTACAAATTTTCCGTATTGCTCTATTAAAACATATAATTTAAAACATTCCGAATTTACAGCTTCCGTTTTTAAAAAGTATTTAGGCTTCCTAGCTGAAGTTTCTGCGATATTTACCTATGTATCCGACAAATTCCTCTAACAATATAACCAATTAATCTTTGATTAAAACTGCCTTAACCCCTTTTAAAAAGTGAATTTTTGGTCGTATTCAATATTTTTTTGTCGAGGACTAGAACAGTTTCTTTATAACTGGATCTGACCGTTTAAAATCAAACGGAAATAGGGAGCAGCCATCAGAGCTACTCCCTTTCTATTTAATTCGTGATTATTTCAAACCTGGAGCTTTTGTGATTTCACTAAGCTTAGAATTGATGGCAAAGTTTTTTGCATTGACACCTGTGATACCAAATCCAGCCAGTCTTTTGGTATGCATATCCAAATATTTTTCAGCTGTTTCTTTTGTTTCGAAAAGATAAATGCCGCCCGATTCGTTTGTTTCAGGGCTTTCTGTCCAGATTTTCCATATGAAACCTTCTTCTTCAGTAATGCTTTGTGCTAATCCAGTAAACGCCGCCGTCATTTCATCACCGAATGGTCCATTCGTTGGAAAATCCACTTGTAATAGGTATGCCATAAGTCATTCTCCTTTTATTTTGTAGGCTGTGTTATTATTCATTGTTGATTTTCGTGCAGGGTGATCATTCGTAGGCGGAGAATTTCCGCCTATTGTATTTAAAGGAACCTTAAGCATCAGATATAAGCGGAAATATTCCGGTTAACCGCTTTAAATAAGACAAAATCCAATGATTTTGGATACCATAAGCGGAAAAACTCCGCTTATTATGAAGGAAATAGGGGGATTTCCCAATTTAAACGGAAATTCTCCGCTTATTTTTCAAACACAGTAAAATCAACATTCAGCTTAACACAGCCATTTTGTAAAATAAGATTCGCCTAGAATTTCTTTCTTTTGATAACTGCCTTGTGGCAGCTCCTTTTCAACAAAAGCGTTAATTTCCGTCTTTTCAAGATTGTACATCACTTCAATTTCTTTTGAAAATAACAGTTTTTCTTTTTCAAGTAAGCTAGAAAGAGAAGGTTGTGGGTTTGGCTGGAGTTCTTCCTTGTTTAAAACCTGCTTTAATCCGTCCACATAATTTTCAAACGGACGCCCTCCAACCATTTTTACCCCTTTGTTGTCTTCATTAATCATAATAATCGTTGGAAATCCTCTAGCACCCAGACTTCTTGCAAGAGCAAAGTCTTCATTTAATAATGGTTGCCCCGCTGGCTGTTCCGCTTCACTTACTATAGCTTCTCCATCAAGGCCGAGTTGATTGACGATTTCGATTAGAACAGATAGATCTGAAATATTTTGATTAAATGCGAAAAGCTCTTCTCTAGCACGACGTAAAAATTCATATGCCAATGTATCGTTATGATTTTTTTGAATCACTTTATAGACGCGTGAAGGCGGGAAGGATGATTGAACGGGATTGTCAATCATGAGTGATCCATCAATCGGCATGCGGGAATGCTCGCCCACTTCCCTCCAGTGAGGAGCAACGTCCGCAGGCTTATAAATACCGTTTGCCGGATCAATGGGTCCATCATGCCATTTTTCCAGCAATCCACCCATCACCGGATGAAAGTTAAAATAGTGTCCGTACTGCTCTTTGAAACGACGAAGGATCGGTTCAATCGCCCAGCAATGAGAGCAAATGGGATCCGTTACATAATAAACTTCAATGGATTTCTTTGGTTGATTAAAATCAATCAGCTCCATTTCCTCCTCCCCAGCCACTCCACATACACCTGTTTCTAAATCACAAATCATATTATTGTTATTCATGGTCAATCCTCCTGCAATGGTTTGTATTTGCTTTATAATTGAATTGTAGTAAATAATGAAAGGAATCAATACCAATAGTTCCTTCGATTTGTCGGAAATACAACACATTGAAGAAATTGTTGTAAAAATAGGAGTGACCTAAAAATGACTCAAGCAAAGACGGATCCCCGAGTTATCAGGACTCGCAGATTAATTATGGATTCTTTCATTGAACTTTCCGCTAAAAAGGAATTTAAGGATATTACCGTAAAGGATATTACTACAGAGGCGATGATCAATCGCGCCACTTTCTATTATCATTTTGAAGATATCTATGACTTATTAGAAAAGGCATTATCAGAAGTATTGTTAGTGAATTTGAACGGGGATGTCTACGAAAATGACAAACTAAATGAAGAGGCGTTCGTTAGTATTTTCATAGCAATCACCAATTTTCAAAAGTCATTATCCAATCGTTGTCATAGAGGATACGAAGATACCATTGCCCGTATTATTAGAGAACAGCTCGAAGTTATTTTTTACAAAATGCTTGTCAAACAAAAGGCGGCGGAAGAAGATGAAGCACTTAAACTTAATGCGGTTATCTTAAGCTGGGGGATTTACGGGGCTTCTGTGGAATGGAAACGAAAGGGAATGAACGTACAGCCGGAAGATTTCATAAAACCAGCCCTTCCCTATTTACTGTCTGGGATTGATGCTGTTTAAAGACACCGCGCTTGAGGACAATAAAAAAACACTTTCGACAAAAGACGATGGAATTCCCCTTAATTAATCGTTTAATTAAAACTTCCCTAAACCCTTATGAAAAACGGACCTTGTCCTCATTTCAAGAGAGTTTATTGTCGAGGAGGAGGTTTGTTTTTTTCCCAAATCCTTCAAGGTCAACCAATAAAAACGACTTTCCCCAATCTTTGACGGGTTCTTCCAAAATAGCATGGTAATCAAACGTTTGTGTAAAAATGAGATAAACCCCGTTCCGAAAAGCATTCTCTATTAAATCAAGTAAATGAATTGTCGGCCGGTGGGTAGAAATTAGCGATAATCTTGGTCAAATCTTCAAAAACGAGTTAATTCCCCTTTATACCGCATTCTTTGTCAAAAACCTTGTTTTTCCCCTATTACACAAACGTTTGATTAAATATGGCCCACCCCTTTTAAACACATGGTTCAAATCTATTATTTTAAGAAAAATAGATCGAATCCTGCATACCTAAATGAGGATATCCGCAATGCCTTTCAGAATGGGCAATAGCACAAATGTAAAAGGGATTGAATACTGTGTTAAAAAGCTTTTTAGGAGTGATGGCTCATGGATATACCTGTTTCTGGCTTTATGTATGCTTCAGATGACTCAGACCCAATGCATTCCCATCGACTTTATATAACTTCCTGGGATGGAAGGCCCGTTCATGTTCACGGATTTAGCGGCATTACATCGTTTGATGATGGACACAGCCATCAATACGCCGGCCAGACCGAACCGGCACCCACTGGGGTCCCGCATACCCATCGATATTTTACCTTTACTTCTGTTGATGACAGACATAGACACCAAATTCAAGGTGTAACTGGCCCTGCTATTCCTTATGGTAATGGCGGACATTATCATGAATTTAATGGTTTTACCACTGTAGAAGGTGCCAGACCGCATAGACACCATTATGGCGGAAGAACAGGCCTCTAAAATCAAACCAATCGAAGTGAATTTTTTCATATTGGCTGTGTTATGATTCATTGTTGATTTTCGTGCAGGGTTGATCATTCATAGGCGGAGAATTTCCGGCTATTGTATATAAAGGAACCTTAAGAAGCCGATATAAGCGGAAATATTCCGGTTAACTGCTTCAAATAAGACAAAATCCAATGATTTGGATACAATAAGCGGAAAAGCTCCGCTTATTGTGAAGGAAATAGGGGGATTTACCAATTTAAACGGAAATTCTCCGCCTATTTTCCTAACACAGTAAAATCAACATTCCGCTTTAACACAGCCTTCATATAAAAAAGGGAGGGTTTCTAAGAAAATAGAAACCCTCCCTTTTTACATTACCAGCATCTACATTTAAATAAACAATTAATATTCCGGCATTGTTTGCGTTCATTATGATTATTGTTTTGCTTATGATTATGATTGCTATTATTGTCTTTCATTTGACCACATTTGTTGTTTTGATGATCCGTACACTTTTTTTGCTGGTCTTGTTTGTCGTTTTTGTCCTGTTTTTTGCAATCATGGTGCTTATTACTATCTTCATGCTTGTCTTTACCTTGATGATGCTTATGATGGTGCTTCTTCTTCCCTTTCACTCCCCGTACTCCCCTTCCTAACAAACTCTTATATAGTTAGTTTATTAAGATATTGGAAAACGGCTTGGACGAACTGCCATCAAAAGGCGGTTTTTTTCCTGATTTAAACACATCAGGGACGGTTCTCATGGTCTTTTTTGGCTAGTATGACCACAAGAACCGTCCCCATGGTTACCAAGAAAAGAAAAGACCCTCTTGCAAATAAGAGGGCCTTGCTCTAAATTCTATCTCCTCCGGGACCAGCTTTTTGCGGCTGTGTCCCTGATTCATCCAGACATGTGACAGATTCTTGGTGCTGACCACAAGAACCGTCACCATGGTTCCCCCGTTAATCGCAGAAAGCAAAGGCACCAATAATGATTAATAAAATAAACAAAACGATTATAATGATAAAACTATCGCAGCCACGTGTTTGAACACATGGAGCACCATAGCCGTAATGCATTTGTTGCTGGGGAAGTACATTAGCCCCCATAGTATGTGATGGAATCATATTATCCATTGTAACACTTCCTTTCATTTGCATAAGAGCTACTATGCAATACCCTATATCATACACAGTGAAAGGAAATTGGAGCCCGTCTAGATTAAAAATATGAATTCATTACGGTTATGAATGAATTAGAAGGCTGATTTTCATAGGAAAGACCCTCTTGCAATAAGAGGGCCTTGCTCTATATTCTATTTCTCCTGAGGAAGCCCCACTCCCAGTTCTGCCAATTATACTTGAGCTTCTTGCTGAGGTAATGGTACCGTACACTAAATTTTCTCTTCTTTGCCTTTTTTAATTGGATGTTTGCTCTGCATATTTTTTGAAATTATCTAGAATCGCCTGCCATCCTTGTTGTTGTAACTCAATGGAATTCTCAGTTTCCGCATCAAACGTTTCCATTACTTTGGTTGTGTTATCTTGACCTTTAAAAGTGATAGTTACTTTCCTTCCATCACCCATTGTATACGCAATAACCTCATGTAATTTCACTTCATCATAAATTCCACCAAAATCGAAACCAAAACTGCCATCCTTGGCTTCCATTCTTGAATGGAATTTCCCGCCTGCTCTTAAATCATTCTCAGCAATTGGTGTGTGCCAGTCATCGGAAGCTGAATTCCACTTTGTGATATGAGTTGGCTCTGTCCAATATTCCCAAACCTTTTCTACTGGTGCTTGAATGGTTGTTTCTACCGTTACTTTTTTAGATGTTTCCATTTTATTTACCGCCTCTCCTAATACAAATATTTTTATGTGATTCTTTCACAATGGATGCCTAGCTATATTGTAAATGGTTGAGAAAAGTTACGCTACTTCTTCATTATTACCTTTTTAATCCCCTTATAATCTACTTCTTCCCATCTATTTGTGCACATCAGGCACATCGGGGACGGTTCTTATGGTCTTTAATTTGGCTAGTGCCGACCACAAGAACCGTCCCCACGGCCCCCTTTATACAAAACTAGGATCATTAAAGTATACTATTTTTGAAAGAAATTTTGTTCCTTGAATATTTTTGAAAGCTTCATTAGCTTCCTCTTCTTTGTCAAATTCAAACATTTTAATATTTCCATTTAAATAAATAGTTATGACCCACATTTGAAAGCCCCCAATTAAAATAGATTTGATACTGTGAATTTCAGATGAGTTTTAGTTAAGCAAATTGATAGGAAATCTCATGATTTTTTTTCGTATACACATAGCCCTCTAATATAGTTCTCGCAGTACGAACCACTTTAATGGCACGAATGTGGCCTGCCAGGAAATCCACTTTCGTTTCCATAATTCCCGCAGGGTGAGCTAATCGAAAAACATCCTGTTTAATGTTCACCATTTCTGATAGAATCGTTTCCTCTAAGAAGGCTCCTGTAGTTGCACAGATTGCCCCTGTGATCGCAAGAGCCTGATGGGGCTTTTGCATTGACATCATTCTAATCATCAAATCCATTTCAGCCGCATTTCGCTCTGTTCCAGCCGTATCTATGTAATCCATAGGCGGTGAAATGATGGCCATTTTCGGTACAGCAGGAGATAGAAGTGTTGCGGATCTCCTGTCAGCGAAACCGCACATTTCAGCCGCAATTGAACGAATTTCTTCCAGTTCAATTAACTTTTCCTGTGTATAGTCAGAAGGTAATTCACTCCCAGTCAGACCGATATCTTGAGCTCTAACGAAAACAAGTGGATTGGCGGCATCAACAATCGAAACGGGAAAAAGTCGATTACTTGTTTTGATCATGTCAATTGGATTACCAGTTGGAAAGAGTTTCCCGGTAACAGCTCCTTCAGCACGATTAAAAGTAAGATAGATTGGTGATCCTGTGCCAGGCACTCCTGGAATGGAACAGCTTCCTTCCGTTTTCACTTGGCCATTTTCAATTTCTACCTCTGCTAGTATTAATTTTTGTGTATTAGTATTAAAAATTCTTACCGTTGTGACAGGTTCCTTTATCGGAACTAATCCTTGCTCAATTGCGTATGGTCCTACCGCGGATGATATATTACCGCAATTCCCTTTAAAATCAACCATTTGATTATCAATGCTTATTTGCGCAAATGTGTACTCCACATCAAATTCTAGCGAATCCGACTTTTTTATTATTGCTGCCTTACTAGTCAACGAATTTGCCCCGCCAAGACCATCAATCTGCCTGTGATCCGGACTACCCATTATATCGAGTAAGAAGTCTTCCCAATGCGAGCGATTCAAGGGCAAATGTTCAAAATTGAGAAAAACTCCTTTACTTGTTCCGCCACGCATCAAAACCACGGGTACCTTCATTACATTAACCACCTTTATATAAAATGTTTTACCACTACTAGTTCCTTTGAAAATATAGTATGATAGGTTTGTTCATAAGTAAAATACATATTTTTTTAAATAAATGTAAAAAAAAAGTTATAATCTAAAACGGGTGGCGAATAAATTGGACGAAAAAGACTGGTTCGCTTTAAGGATTTTGTATGAGGAAAAAAATATTAGCCGTGCTGCAGAGCGGTTATACATTTCGCAGCCAGCGTTAACATACCGGCTTAAGAATATAGAAAAAGAATTTGGAACGAGTATATTTTTTAAAATAAAAGGTGGTATTGAGTTTACTTCTGAAGGTGCACATTTAGCGGGGTATGCGGAAGAAATGATTATAAAACTCCAAAAGACGAAAGATTACATGTTAAATATGCAAAATGAAGTAAGGGGTACTCTGCGCTTGGGCGTTTCTAGTAATTTTGCTCAATATAAACTTCCAAAAATCCTTAAAAAGTTTTCAATAAAATATCCACTTGTCCAATTTAACGTCAATACAGGATGGAGTACGGAAATCATGAATCTCCTAGATTCTGCTGGTGTTCAATTAGGAATATTACGGGGAAATTACGAATGGTATGGAATTAAAACACTACTGCACAAGGAAAGACTATGTTTAATTTCAAAAACTAAAGTGGATATGGAGAACCTGCCAAATCTTCCATTCATAAATTATAAAACAGACAGCTCATTAAAAGGTTTAATGAATGGCTGGTGGCATGATAGATTTTCTGAACCTCCATTGGTTACTATGGAAACGGATCGGCAGGAGACCTGTAAAGAAATGGTTAAAAATGGTCTTGGGGTTTCTATCTTACCAGAAATATGCATGCAGCCGTCTGATAACCTGTATACATATGGGTTATCTTATAAGAATGGAGAACCCGTATTAAGAAATACATGGTTGATGTATAACGAGGAGTCTTTAAAACTATCTTCTGTAAAAAATTTTATTGATTTTTTAAATAGCAATCCCAATCTTTGATGAAAAAGCACAATAAGATCTTGACGATTTTATTGTGCTTTTGTTCGGTAAAAGGGATTATAAGTTTTTTTATAAAAAAGTATAAAAAAACTTCTATTTTACTTATTTTAATATTTAAATTATTCTAAAAAAGAGAAAAGGGAGCAAGGAAATGGGAAAAGATTTTATATTTATTCATTTGTAAGCGATTTCTTATTAACGGGAGGGAGATTAATATTCTTACTTTTTTGGGAATTTCAATGGTAATTGTGTTTACTTATTTAATTATGTCCAAACGCTTATCCCCGGTTACTGCCCTAACGATTGTACCGATTGCCTTTGCCATCATAGGTGGTTTTAGTTCTAAACTTGGGGAAATGATGTATGAGGGATTAAAGGTTGTTGCCCCCTCCGCTGCTTTGTTATTGTTTGCTATTCTGTTTTTTGGAGTTCTAATTGACGCTGGATTATTTGATCCACTTATTAAAACGATGTTGAAAATTGTAAAAGGGGACCCAGTTAAAATAGCGATAGGAACTGCAGTGATCGCCATGACTGTTGCTTTAGATGGTGATGGTACGACAACTCATATGATTACCATCTCTGCCATGCTGCCGCTTTACCTGCGACTTGGTATGAATCCTCTTATTCTTGCCACCATTTCAATGCTTTCTGTTAGTATTATGAGTGGAATGACGCCTTGGGGAGGACCCGCTACAAGAGCGATAGCATCTCTAGGTCTAGATGCAAATGAATTCTTCATTCCAATTATTCCAACACTGCTCGCAGGAATGGCATCTATTCTTTTTACCTCTTATGTACTTGGAAAAAAAGAACGTAAAAGGGTTGGAGTTGTCCATATCAATACGGCTCCTAGAATGAGCACCGCTCTTGGTGAAGCTGCAGTTGCTGCCGCCATACAAGCGGATTTAAAGCGTCCCAAATTATTATGGGTCAATCTTCTTTTAACGCTTACGATCATGGTCGTTCTTATAATAGGTTTAATACCGGTACCCGTTTTGTTTCTAATCGGATTTGTAATTGCTTCCGTTATTAATTACCCAAATTTAGAGCAGCAAAGGGAGCGGATTGTGGCACATTCTGCAAACGCTATAACGGTTGTTACATTAGTATTTGCGGCAGGTATTTTCACTGGAATTTTTTCCGGCACAAAAATGGTTGATGCCATCGCAAATTCATTAGTGGCCATCATTCCGGATTCTCTAGGCTCCTTTTTTCCGGTAGTCGTTGCCCTGACTAGCATGCCATTTACATTCGTTTTATCCAATGACGCTTATTACTTTGGGGTTTTACCGATTCTTGCTGAGGCAGGAACAGCTTATGGAGTGAGTCCTTTAGAAATTGCTAGAGCTTCTGTATTGGGACAGCCTGTACATTTTTTAAGTCCACTCGTGGCTTCGACTCTTTTATTAGTGGGAATGGTCAATAAAGACATCGGTGAACTACAGAAGTATGCATTTAAATGGGCTCTTTTTTGTTCAGTAGTTCTTATCCTTGTCGCTATCTTGACAGGGGCTATCAATCTATTTTAATTGTCTAAACTTAGTCGAAACAGGGCTGTCCCAAAAACCAATTCTAATGGCTTTTGGGACAGCCTCCCTTTTTTAAGAGGTTGCTTGAATCTCGTTGGTTGCTTGAGTAATGATTTTTACAATTGTTTTTGCAAGGTTCATAACTGTGAATAAACGAGTATCATTTAAAAATTGCATGGCTGGTAAAGGGTCTATATAATTTACCATCCCAATAATATGATAGTCTCCTACTTCCGGCAATACTTTTTTTAGGGCCTTCCCCGGAACCAGAGGTCCTTCTTTCAAAAAAACATAACCCACTTGATTTTGATCGCCTAAACAGGCATCCACACTAATAATAAGCGGCTTTATAAATTCCTTTTTAATTTCTTTTAATGTTTCTTCTAAATTAAATGCATGAACTGGCTTTTCCAAGGTACCGTAGATACGGTAAGGTACCTGATATTCCTTGAGCATCATTCCAACTAAAGGGCCCAATGAATCTCCTACAGAGCGGTCTGATCCAATGCAGAGAAAGATAATATCTTCTTTTTGATATCCTGACGATTGAATAATTTCCTTCATAAAAGATGCTAGTTTTTCTGTATTTTTATCGCTCGGATCACCGAATATACCTGCTCCGATTTCATGTAGATTGGACATATCTTGATTCCCCTTTTTACTATTATACAAACAATAATAATCTTAAACATATCAAATTAAGCTGAAGCATGGGAAGATAGGTGCTTTTTATGCTCCCAATAATTTAGCAGCCTGAAAAATGGCGGTAATATAACACACACAATAATGATTCGTAGTACTTGCACTGCTATGACAAATGTAGAATCTGCATTTAGCACAACAGAAGTTGTTGTCATTTCAGCAATACCGCCAGGAGCAAAGGCAAGAACAGCGGTAATAAGTGCGATCCCTGTTACTTTTGAAACAAAAATGGCACACATAATCATGGAAAAAATAAGACCAATCGTACTTAAAAAGGCGATAATTAACGTCTGTTTTAATCCGATAAACATGCTTTTATGAAAACGGGAACCAATACTTGCCGCAATAAAAATTTGAGATAAAGTGATCACTACGTGCGGCCACCAAGAAACCATATCATGACCCATATACAAAGAACCGAACGATTGGACAACCGCCACCGCCACCATACTTCCAATCAACCATGGAGCAGGAAATTTTAAATACTTGCCCAAGAGGTACCCCCCATATGCAATTCCAATTAACACTAAAGTCCAGAGCAGCTTCTCGAATTCAAAGGGAGAGACAGTCTGGGCAGGTAAGGTGAAGTGATTTACCGGATTACTAGCCCATAAAGAGACAAAAATAGGAATAGTAAGGATAACTAAAAATACGCGCATAGTTTGAATAATGCTGACGACAGCCGTATTCGCCCCGACCTCTTCCGCAATCCCCGGCATCGCGGACAATCCGCCAGGAGCCGTTCCAAAAAAGCTAGTAAGCATATCAGTTTTACTGTATTTCCAAAGTAGGAAACCAGAAAGTAAAGAAAAAAAGATTGATAGAAGTAGCATGACAATAATGGTCATCCAATATTCTTTAAAAATATGCAAAAAAGATAAGTTTATTTTCTGTCCCAATTCAATTCCTAAAATACATTGTCCTATAAACAACCAGTATTTTGGAACACCCTTTTTGGAGGCATCATGCCTTAGTAGTGATGGCTTCAAAAATGATAGTAAGGCAGCTGCCAGAAATGTGCCAATCATCCATCCAATGGAAAGACCTGTCAACGAGAGAAAAAATCCGCCTAAGCCGCTGATTGCTATAAACCAAACACTTCGAAAAAAAGTGTTGTTTCTCTTCAAATAAACCGACCTACTTTCATTGAGTCTAAAATAAAACACCGCTACTTGTGTTATGTATTATTAATATAGTATAAACATAGCAATAAATAAAATATCGAATTAATATGTTTAACCATAAATAAAGGTTATTTCTAATTAGGAGTGAAAATGTTGGACGAAAGAGACTGGATGGTTTTACAAACCCTTTATCAAGAGAAGAATATAACAAATACTGCTAAAATATTGTATATTTCTCAGCCAGCTTTGACGAATCGTTTGAAAACGATGGAAAAACAATTTGGTGTCCAAATTGTTATCAGAGGCCGGCGCGGAGTCCAATTTACCTCGCAGGGTGAATATCTGGCAAAAAGTGCTCATGAAATGTTATGGCGTATCCAAAAGATAAAAGAAACGGTTTTGAATATGGAGGATAAAATATCCGGTATTTTGAGATTGGGTGTTTCAAATTTTTTTACTGATTATAAACTACCTGGGTTATTAAAACTCTTCAAAAATCAGTACCCTGATGTTGAGTTCAAGGTAACAACAGGATTAAGCAGCCATATTACCCATTTAATGCACAATCAAGATGTACATATTGGCTTTGTAAGGGGAGATTATAGCTGGCAAGATCAAAAGAAACTGCTCTTTGAAGAAAGCATTTGTATTGCTTCAAAAGTAGAAATCGATATCCACCGCCTCCCCTATTTACCAAGAATTGATTATCACACTGATCCATTACTAAAAACTGCAGTGGATAATTGGTGGACTGAAAACTATTCCCAGCCGCCATTAGTCAGCATCAATGTCGATAAAGCTGACACATGCAAAAAGATGGTTGAGAATGGGTTAGGATACGCAATCTTGCCAAGTTTGTTAATAAATGATCTGGACAATATCCATAAATTTGAGATTAGAACAAAAGGTGGAGAGAAAATCATACGTAAGACTTGGATGTTCTACCATGAGGAATCTTTAGAGTTAAATATTGTGAAAGCCTTTGTTGAGTTTGTAGAAGGAATGGACTTGCATAATATTAAATGAGATCCGTCCCCACGGTCACCAAAAAAAAAACACCAATGAAGGTGTTTTTTTGCTGCGGTTATTTTAAACGGTTTTTATCTTTGTTAAGTATTCATCTAATTGATAATAGGTTCCGCTATATCCTTCTTTAGCCATCTCTTTTGAATCCTCGAAGGTTTTGAGCTCTTCCTCAGTTGGGGATACGGGAGCCACAATCATGGTAAGGGTTGTTTTTCCTTCGTCTTCGCTGAACGTAATGGTATTCAGGGTTTCCATCGGCCAATTTGCGTGAAAGGGTGCACGCACAGTGTTACCTCCTTCATCGGAAAAGAAACTGGAGTAAACGATTTTCTCTGGTGTAATCATTTCACTGTATACAAATTTAACCCACATTACATTGCCGTCAGCAGGTTTCTGGCTGTAATGAAAAACACCTCCGGGGCGGAAATCTGCTTTAAAAACCTCAAACGTCCATCCTTTTGGCCCCCACCAATTCTTTAAGTGGACTGATTTAGTGAAAGCCTTAAACACAAGTTCACGTGGAGCATTAAAAGTATGAGTGACTTTGAGTTGAGTTGACATGTAATTCCTCCAATTAGTCCTAAGGGACGGTTTTCATAGTCTATTTTGTTAGCATTGCCAATGGAACTGTTAAATGATTCCTTGCACATTGATATTTTAACAGTCCTCCGCCAATTTGCCCCTAATAAAAAAGCCCTAGAACCGTCCCCATGTCCCCAAAAAAGGTTATTTTCACCAAAGGTAGAATATTAAAGTAGAAATAAAATGTGGATTAGAGGGAAATGAAATGATTACTTTAAAAGATGTAAATAAACAAAACTGGATAGACATTGTCAGACTAAGTAGTGCAGAAGATCAACGAAACAGAGTATTCGAAAAAACAATTGCCTCAAACTGTTTGTCCTTAGCACAAGCCAGTATAGAAGAAAATTGGACAGTTAAAGCCATTTATCTAAATGATAGGCCAATAGGCTTTACCATGTATGGGTATTCGGACGAACTTTCTGGCTATGAAATTTGTAGAATCATGATTGATTACAAGTTTCAAGGAAATGGTTATGGTAAGCAAGCATTACTCTTAGTAATAAAGGAAATGGTTAATCAATTTCATTGTGACGAAATATTTATAACCTTTGTTCCTGAAAATGAAATAGCAAAACAACTATATCGATCCGTAGGTTTTAAAGATACCGGCAAAGTAATAAAAGCTGTTGAAGATGAATTAATCTTTTCCATTAATAGCAAGCACCAATTGGAACAGCCTTGACTTACATAAAAGAGAACAACAAAGGGAGAGGGCGTTATAGCTCCTCTCCCTTTCCTTCACCATAGTATAGAGAGCCTGACCATTAGAACCGTCCCCGTGTCCTCCGGCTCAGCGAACATGCATGTCGTTTGGATGTGAGCCTCTACGTCGGTTGCGATTAAGTTTATTTATTTGGTCCATTTCATTTGCAGAAAGTTCGAAATCAAATACGTTTATGTTTTCTTCGATTCTTGAGGGTGTTACCGATTTCGGAATGACGATGGTATTGTTTTGTAAATGCCAGCGCAACACAACCTGTGCTGGGGTTTTGCTATGTGCCTCTGCAATCCTACGAATCACTTCGTCTTGCAGCACCTCTCCTCCCTGCTCAAGAGGACTCCAGGCTTCTACATAGATATTATGCTTTGCACAATACTCTTTTAACTCGTTTTGAGCAAGGTATGGATGACACTCAACCTGATTCAGCACCGGCACGACTTCACATTCTTTTAAAATGCGCTCCAAGTGCTCTACTTCAAAGTTACAGACCCCAATTGCCTTCACTCGGCCATCATGATAAAGCTTTTCTAAAGCCTTATAGGTATCAACATATTGGTCAAAGTTAGGAGTTGGCCAGTGAATCAAGTATAAATCAACATAATCAAGACCTAATCGGTCCAAGCTTTCATCAAATGCACGTAAGGTCTTGTCAAAACCTTGATCAGCATTCCAGACTTTAGTTGTAATAAATAACTCTTCACGAGGAACGGAAGAATCAGCGATCGCCCTTCCCACGCCCTTTTCATTCTTATAAATCATCGCCGTATCTATTGAGGTGTAACCAACTTTTAGCGCCACTGCTACTGCCTCTGTCGCCTGGTCGTCTGGAACCTGCCACACACCAAATCCCAGCTGCGGCATTTTCACACCATTATTTAAAGTGACAAAATTCATACTACATTCTCCTTTACAATCCATATGTATTGACTCCCTGGGGACGGTTCACATCGCTTTTTTTTTGAGAGAACGCTGGGCAAAAAAGAAGAAAAAATTATCGCTGTTCTAGTAATGCCCTCAATCGTTAAGGTGGTAATCATAAAAATTCAGACAGAACCAGAAGAACCGTCCCTACGGTCTCCTTTTACCTACTCTAACATTTTCGACAGTTTTCTGCTTATCCTTTTATTTACCAAACTATATAGTTTTTTTATTAAGTAAATTGCAATCAGAAGAATAAATACAAAGTATTCAGGAACTTCCATTACTCTAAAAGGGCTTATGGCATTACGCCAAGCGGTTTTCATTTCAAATCCTAACATGAGGTCGATTCCAAAGGAAAAACTTATTAATGTTGCTAGCATCACTAGTGTAATACTGATTATTTTCATTTTTATCACCTTTTTATGTAGGATTCCTCTTTCCTTATGGAAGTGTGCTGGTACTTTCTAGAAAATGAGGAATACCTTTTCAACATTAGTGGAAAATAATAAAAAAGCAGGAAAGGTTTAGTGACGATGTCTCTATTTTCCCTATCCAAAAAAGTAAAAAAATTAAAATTGCAGAAGAAACATACTCAATCTAGCGAAAAGACATCCAAGTCCATTCCTAGTTCTTTACAAGATCAAATACATTACATTAAAGAAAAAACAGGGAATAGCATTGATGTTGTCATCCGAAAATTGCAGCTTAGGGATGGCAATGGGCCCGATACAGCGGTTGTCTTTGTCGAAGGGATTTCAGATAGTAAGGCCATTAACGACTTTTTGATTGAATCGATTATGAATAATAGTACTGTTCACAACAGCAGGCCTATTTTCGAAATCCTTTTTGAAAAGGTAGTAGCGCTGGGGGATGTAAAAGAAATTACGGATTGGGACAACTTGTACCTGTCTTTAATGTCTGGTGAGAGTATTATCCTGGTTGATGGTGCTCAAAAAGCACTTAGTGCCAGTACAAGAGGCGGGGAGCAGCGTTCCATTGAAGAACCAGGCAGCCAGGTAACCGTTCGTGGCCCGCGAGATGGGTTCACCGAATCGATTCGCACCAATACCGCTTTAATTCGCAGACGTATTCAAAACCCTAATTTATGGCTGGAAAATATGAAGATCGGCAGCGTCACGAAAACAGATGTTTCCATTATGTATATAAAAGGCATCGCAAAGGATGAAATTGTTGAGGAAGTCCGGAATCGATTAAAAAGAATTGAAATTGATAGTATCCTTGAATCCGGTTATATTGAGCAGCTTATCGAAGACCAGGGATTTACGACATTTCCAACTCTCTATCATACGGAAAGGCCAGATATGGTCGCCGGTAATCTCCTTGAAGGCAGGGTTGCGATCATTGTGAATGGAACGCCATTTGTCCTGATTGCACCGGCTGTTTTTATCCAATTTTTCCAGTCGGTAGAAGATTATTATGGTCGGGCTGATATTGCAACTGCGCTGCGCTTCTTAAGGATTTTAATATTCCTTATCTCGATTATCGCGCCAGCTACTTATATTGCGATTACAACTTTTCATCAGGAAATGATACCGACACAGCTGTTAGTTGCCATCGCAGCCCAGAGGGAGGCAGTCCCTTTTCCGGCATTGGTCGAAGCACTGATTATGGAAGTTGCTTTTGAAATCCTCCGTGAAGCAGGGATAAGGATGCCTAGAGCAGTGGGGTCAGCGATTTCCATTGTTGGTGCACTGGTTATTGGTCAGGCAGCCGTACAAGCAGGGATTGTTTCCCCTGCTATGGTCATTGTTGTGGCCATTACTGCCATTGCCAATTTTGCAACTCCAGCTTTTGCAGTGGCCATCTCAGCACGACTCATTCGCTTTGGATTTATGTTTGCAGCTGCAACTTTCGGCTTTTATGGAATCATTTTGGGTGTGATCATTCTTGCCGTACATTTATGCAGCCTTCGGTCTTTTGGAGTACCTTATTTAACCCCAATGGCCCCCCTTATCCTAGCTAACATAGGAGATTCAATTATCCGTTTGCCACTTTGGGCACAAAAAAAACGTCCCAAACCTATTAGCGGAGATAACGAGAATCGGGTAGGCGATGATCAGAAACCCACCCCACCTGAAAGCAGGGGGATGGTCAACTCTGTAGTAGAAAAAGGTGACCAGGATGAAAAATAAGCGATTTTTGCTTTTATTGGTATTTTTTGGCAATACACTCCTTTTATCAGGTTGTTGGAGCAAAAATGAATTAACCGACTTGGCTATTGTTGCTGCCTTAGGAATTGACAAGAATGAAGAAGGCCAATATGTTGGCACATTGCAAATTATCAATCCTGGGACCGTTGCAGGTGGTATGCAAGGCGGCGCCGGGAGTCAAGGACCTTCCGTTTCCATCGTTACGGGAACAGGAGATAGTATTGTGGAGTTGAGCAGAAGGACATCTCGTAAATTGTCAAGAAGACTGTATTATGCGCATACAAATTTAGTTGTCATTAGTGAAGAGCTTGCAAAAGAGGAATCCATCAGCAACATTCTTGATCCACTTGAACGGGATGCGGAATTCCGGAGTACAGCGATCATTGTCATCGCCCAGGGAACGGAAGCTTCCAACATTGTTAAAGTGTTAACAGCAATAGATAAAATCCCTGCAAATAAAGTAATCAAAACGTTAAAGTT
Organism: Bacillus sp. CZDM1; assembly: GCF_055502545.1. Classification (NCBI taxonomy): domain Bacteria; kingdom Bacillati; phylum Bacillota; class Bacilli; order Caryophanales; family Bacillaceae; genus Bacillus; species Bacillus sp. CZDM1. The sequence continues at coordinate 86,695 of NZ_JBUESO010000016.1, forward strand.
TACTGAAAGGACCTGGGGAGAAAACATCTCTGTTAACGTGCAGGATGCGATAAAGACACTTGTCTCACCTGGTAAGGAACTGGTTGTTTCGGGATTTCGTTTAAGCGGAGATGTTAATACAGGTAAAAAAGTCGATAATACCCAACAAACGGAATTCTCTTCCTTCATTTACGCAGGGAGTCTTGCGATATTTAAAAACGGGAAGCTAACCGATTGGATTGATGGTGAGGCTGCAAGAGGGTCGGTATTCCTCCTCGACAAATTAAATGCTTCTGCAATTGGTGTAAAGTGGGAAGGAAAAGACGAGGCTATAGTATATGAATTAGTCAGACAAAAAACAAAGGTAATGGCAAAAATGAAAAAAGGAGATCCCCGCGTTTCCATTGAGGTTCAGGCGGAGGGAAATATTGGAGAGGCAAGAGTACCCATAGATCTTACTAATCCTGATGTTCTTTTAAAAATAGAAGAAGAAATTGAAAAGGAAATTAAAAAAGAGATTTCGATGGCTGTGAAGCAGGCCCAAAAAAATAAATCCGATATTTTTGGATTTGGAGATGTACTTCATCGAACAAATCCTAAAGAATGGGAAAAAATGGCCTCTAAATGGAATGATGTTTATTTTCCAGAAGTTAAAACAGATATAGTAGTGGATGCCTTTATTCGTCGAACAGGATTACGTAACAACCCTCCCCAAGTGAATAAATAGGGCTAGATTCGTAAAGATTGTTAAAATCTTAAAGCCGATTTTAACGTGGAAATAGTTGTTTAAGCTTTTGAATTTAGTTTGCTGGCTCTTTTCTTTTAAAATATTTCTGATTTTCTGCAGAAGCTCTAGCTTCAATCTTTAAGTTTTTTTTAAAAATCAACAATGATAAGAAAAGAGCCCTTAGTAATAATCAAAAAGGATGAAAAGGATGTGACAAAAGCATGGAAAAGGCAAAAATAAGCTTATACCAGCTTTTTGTCCTAATCTTGTTATTTGAACTCGGCAGTGCGATTTTGGTACCACTGGCAATTGATGCCAAACAAGACGCCTGGCTGGCCATTCTTTTTGGAATGGCAGGAGGTCTATTCTTATTCTGGGTAAATTACCGTTTATTTCTTTATTATCCAGAGTTAGTCCCCCCGGAATATATGCAAAAGCTGCTTGGAAAAATAGTGGGTACAATCATTGCCTTTTGTTATATTATTTTTTTTATGTATACGGCAGCCAGGGTACTTCGCGATTTTGGGGAAATGCTCCTGACCTTTGCCTATCTTGAAACACCCTTATTTATTGTAAACGCCTTATTAATGCTGGTTATTATTTATGCTGTTACGAAAGGTATTGAGGTTGTGGCAAGAACGGGAGAATTATTTTTTGTTTCTATCTATTTTCTAGCTATTACTGGTTTTATTCTGATTGTCTTTTCTGGGCTCATTGATATGAATAATTTAAAACCTATACTAGAGCAAGGCATTTTTCCTGTAGCCAGAGTAGTTTTCACCCAGACCTTATATTTTCCATTCGGTGAAGCCATTGTTTTTTCAATGATTTTCCCCTATGTAACAAAAAGAAAAAGTGTTAAAAAAATAGGTTTATTTGCAATTTTGCTGAGCGGAATTAATCTTGTTATTACCATGGCGATTAATATTGGTGTATTGGGTGTTGACCTTGCATCCCGCTCGCAATTTCCGCTTTTAAGTACCATTCAAAGCATACAAGTGGCAGAATTTCTCGAACGTCTTGATGTTTTTTTCATGATATCTACTGTCATCTGTATTTTTTTTAAAGTAAGCATCTATTTTTATGCTGCCGTTGCAAGTACTTCGGTCATATTTAAGATAAAAGAACCTTCAAGTTTAACATATCCCATGGGGATGGTTGTTTTGTTCATGTCTGTCACAATCGCAAGCAGCTATGCCGAGCATTTAAAGGAAGGGTTGGAATTTACCACACGCTATTTGCACCCGTTCTTCCTTATTGTAATGCCCTTACTGCTCTTAGGCATTGCCTTTTTAAAAAATTGGAGGGGACCAAGGGGACGGTTCTGATGTGACCCCCGAAAGTTAGAGTTTTATTTTAAGCAGCTAATTGGTTGGTATGGTTACGGTATTGAACCGGGCTC
>NZ_JBUESO010000017.1:0-77848 GCF_055502545.1 Bacillus sp. CZDM1
GATCATATATATTTGACATAACAAAATTCGGTTGAAAACATTGTTTAGCGAATTTACACAAAATCAAGGGCTTGACTGCTTAAATTGGGAAATCCCCCTATTTCCTTCATAATAAGCGGAGTTTTTCCGCTTATGGTATCCAAATCATTGGATTTTGTCTTATTTAATCAAGTTAGTCGGAATATTTCCGCTTATAGCTGCTTCTTAAGGTTCCTTTATCTACGATAGACGGAAATTCTCCGCCTATGAATGATCAACCCTACACGAAAATCAACAATGAATCATAACACAGCTTATAATTAAAATAACAATCTAGAAAAGAGTGTGAAAGAGAATGACAATTTTAAAAAATAGCGAACAGTGCCTGGCACTGTTCGTGATTCCATTATTGTAGGAAGGTGAAACTATGTTTCGCAGAAAAACCATCAAATTAAGTATTGTAGTTGTAGTGATATGCATGGCGACATGGTTATTCATTAGCTATATGGATTCCAACGTTGAATATTATCATATTTTTGAAGACCATCCTGAGTTGTTTGACGCTGTGATGGATGAAGTAGATGGTATTGAAAAAAGTAAACTGGGGTACCAGAGTAATAACGGGGATATCTTCCTTTACAAGAATGGTGGTAACGCTGCTCCCGACCTGTTTCATCCTGAAGTGAGTACGAACTTACAAGGCAAGATTCAGCAGATTAATGAATTATCGGGGGACAAACTGAGTCAACTAAGATATGTGGAGAGTGATGGGAGAAGCCTCATCAGCTTCGTTTTTGACTGGGAACGGGCATATGGAGACACCTATCATATCGTGTACTGCAAAAGTCGAGATGGAATAGAGAAGTCTTTCGATGAAAATGTTATACATGACCTGAAACAGCTGGATGATGATTGGTATGGAACTAGAATAAGGTGATGCGGGTGGCCAGTCTGTGGGGCAGGTCAATTCGTGGTATTGTCATAGCTGTAAAAATGATCAAGTGCGAATAGTGACAGGCACTGTTCGCTATTGATCGTTTTTGTATTCCTGTATATTGGAGCCGTCTTTAGGGTCTATTAGACATGCGGGCAAATGACCGATCTCCATGTTTCCTTCTTGTCCAAACAAATGTAAGGACAAAGCATCCAAGTAATATAATTGCGCCAATTGTAAAAGGAAGACTCATATGCCAGTCGAATAAGGTCCCGGCTAATGCAGGTCCGATCATGTTGCCCAAACTCATGTAGGAATTATTCATACCAGCAGCATACCCTTGTTCATCGCCTGCTGTTTTCGAAATTAATGTATTGACGGCAGGGCGAATTAAAGTTGTGGCAGTTGAGAATATGCTAGCAAACAATAGGATAAGGAAAAAGCCGCTGATATAAAGCATTCCATATAAACTAATCGATGCAACAAGTAAGCCGAATAAAATGATTTTCATTTCACCAAACATATTAAAAAGTTTATTTAGGACAAAACCTTGAACAACGACCCCAATAAAGCCGCCAACTGTCATGACGATGGCAAGGTCATTTGGGGTGTAATTAAATTTATAGGTTAAAAACATCGTTAATGTTGATTGAAAGTTAGCAATCCCAAATGAGAAGACAAACACAACGATTAATAGAACAAAGTACTTAGTTTTGAAGGATCGTGCCATTTGTTGGAATAGATTCTCACCTTCAACCTGCTCATTTATTACAGGTTTGATGGATGGCAGGATGATGAAAGAGAGAATTCCAGCAATGATGGTAGCGGAGCCTCCAAAATAGAAAGGAAAGTGCAGGCTGACATTGGATAGGAATCCGCCGATTCCTGGTCCAATCATAAAGCCTAATGAAATCGCAGCGCCAATCCAGCCCATCGCTTTCCCCCGTTCCGCATTGGTAGTAATATCCGCCGCGTAGGCCATAATAGGAGGCACGATAAAGGCTGACCCAACACCAGTGAAGAATCTGCAAACAAAAAGCATCCATAGTTCTGTAGAAAGTCCAAAGCCGATTTGTGATAACCCATTCACCAAAAGACCGATGATGATTAAATTTTTCCGGCCGTGGCGATCAGATAAGTTCCCGGCGACTGGAGAGAATATAAACTGGGCAAAGGCAATCACCGCAATAAGAAATCCCAATACCTGCCCGGCGGCACCAAATGTATTCAAATAAGCAGGCATCACAGGGACAATGAGTCCAATCGCACTAAAGGTGATAAACATATCAAACATTAATATATACATGGCTAATCTTTTTGAGGACTTCATCATATTCTCTCTTTCTCATTTATTTCGTATGTCTAAGTAAAAATTATAGTCTTGTTTACTTCGTTAAACAATAAAAAGGAACTGACATTGAAAATGCTCCTGCTTGGTTAATTGGGGACCTTGGAGATATAGTGAATAAAGAGAAAACTGATAGAATTGAATCAGCTATGTCATTTCTGAACCAAATTCAAAATTTACTTTCGCCATATATTCTTATCGATGGGTCAAAGTTCTGAAGGTGCTATTATTGTACATGAAAGATTGTCCCTCATTGATAATAACGAACAGTGCCTTGCGGTTATTTATGGTGAAAAGTATTTCTATATACTTATAATTAAATTAACAATCTTGAAAAGAGTGTGAAAGAGAATGACAATTTTAAAAAATGATTGGGCGCCTTTATTGGAGGCGGAATTTGAGAAAACGTATTATCAACACTTAAGGAAAAAGCAGCAAGAGGAATATCAAACAAAGGTCATTTATCCAGAGCAACCTGATATTTTTAACGCCATCCACTACACTTCCTATAAAGATACGAAAGTAGTTATTATCGGACAGGATCCCTATCATGGTCCAGGACAAGCCCACGGTTTAAGTTTCTCCGTGAAACCGGGAGTGAAAATCCCTCCATCATTGCGAACAGTGCCTGGCACTGTTCGTAAATTTTTTTTAAGACATTGGAATTTATAGAGTGATCACCTTGATAGAGCTTGGATATTCCATGATCTATTTTTATAAAGTGAAAAACAAATAAATTAGGTTAAAAATTATTGTAAAAATATCCACGATGAATTAGAAGAGACAGAGGCAGATCCATTTCAATTACGGCTTGTAAAACCTTCTATCTTATTCCACTCCCATTAAGCGTGCAGCCAGTCATAGTACATAACTTCTCCTGTCTCGAGCACAAAACGGAACGGCTTACTCTCACATCGATTTTCAAATAATTGTTCAAGATAGAATTCTTTTAATTTGTTGGTCAAAATGCCATAAAAGAAGGCAATTGGTTTTACTACAAGCTTGGTAGATTTCAGTTTACGGATAAGTTGCTTAAAGGACTGAATCGCGATAGTGAGAACGTCAACTGTATTTTGTTCACATTCAAATCGAAATGCAGCGATTTGTACCATATGCCAGTATTCTTCAATTGTTTTTGCATCAGAAAAGAAGTATTTTACGGATTGAACAAAAGCTTGAGGAACTTTATCACTAACAAAAGTGTGATCGAGTTCAATCGGCTCTTCCACTACACTTGGACCGGCTGTAAATTGGCGCAGCTTTATTTTAAGTGGATCAAAGAAAACAAGCGAGAGGATAAAAATTTAGATTTTACCATGAGTTTAGAATTTTCTAAAAATTAGTATTGAAAATATTTTGATTTAATAGTATATTTAAAATACAAATTTAATAATTGATAATCGATTATCAATTATCAAAAATAAAAATACTTATTCCTGATCTTCTCTAACTTAACTCACTAGGAATAAAAAATCATAGATTTACTTCAAAGTAAATCGAAGGAAAGGATGAGACAGTCAAGGTGAGTGCAGAAAAAACTTTAGAAATATTAGATTTGTTTAATTTTCAAACTAGGGAGTTAAATGTCCCTCAAATTGCTGAGAAGCTAAATCAGCCACAAAGTTCTGTTTATCGACACCTCCGGGTTCTTAAAGAGAAAGGCTATTTGATAGAAAGTAATGGGGGCCTATACAAGCTTGGTTATCGATTCTTAGAACTTGCTAAAATTGTCAAGACAGACAGCAGCATTTCTTCCATAGCATTTCCAATCATGAGAAATCTTACAAACGAGACGGGGGAAACTTCTATTCTTACTATTGTTTCAGGGCTAAATGCGATTTGTTTAGAAGTGATTACTTCCCCTGAACCAATTAAAGTATCTTCTGACCAAGGAAAAATATTACCGCTTTATGCTGGAGCCTCCTCTATCGCTCTACTTGCCCATATGCCAAGTGAGACCGTAGACGAATTATCAAGGCTGGAATTATTAAAAAGCTTTACGGTAAATACAATTGTTGATCCAGAGCAGCTCAAGGGAAAACTAGAGGAAACCCGTAATAGGGGTTACGCGATTTCAGACTCAGAAGTGGATGATGGAGTAATAGCATACGGGGTACCTATCCGAGATATGGATAATCAGGTTGTTGCAGCATTAAGCATTGCAGGACCACGCGAAAGAATGCTTAAAAAAGATGAACGATCGTTAATTGATTGCCTACAGTTGGCAAAGGATCAGATAGAAAAATATTTATAGGCCACATTTGAGAGGGGATTTTTATGGAGAACTTTGATTTAGTTGTAAGGGGACAATTAGTTTTAGAAGATGAAGTTGTAATTGGTGAAATTGGAGTTAATAACGGGAAAATTAGTTCTATTGTAAAAGAGACCAATTTGTTAAAAGGCAGTAGGGTTCTAGATTTTGGGAAGTCCTTTGTATTTCCTGGAATGATTGATGTCCATGTACATTGTTTTAGCAACCCAAATGAAGGATTTATTACAACAAGTTCTTCTGCAGCAGCTGGCGGTGTGACAACCTTTTTGGACATGCCCTATGATTTACCAAATCCCATTAATAATGTAGATCAGTTTGAAAGAAAAGTGAAACAATTAGAAGCAGAAGCGGTTGTCGATATTTGCTTGTGGGGAACCATCTCTAAAACGGGCGGGACCGACCAGATTAATAAACTAGCAGAAGCAGGTGCGGTAGCTTTCAAAATGTCAACGTTTGAGACTGATGCTTACCGTTTCCCAAGAATTCCAGATCCTGAGATCATGCGCGCGATGGAATTAATTCGTGAAACAGGCTTGGTTGCTGCTTTTCATTCGGAAAATGACGAAATCATTGTCGATCTGATTGATCAATATATAGAGGAAAATAAAGTGTACCCACGTGCTCATATGGAAACAAGACCTCCAGTAACTGAAACAAGTGCTGTGTTAAAACTTTTGGAGTTTGCCTATTGGACAGGTGTTAAGCTGCACATTGTACATGTAAGTCATCCTCGTACCATTGATTTAATTAATTTATTTAAAAAACAAGGTGTACAGGTTACATCTGAAACATGTTATCCATATTTACTTCTCGATGTTAATGACTTAGAAAAGCATGGTCCAAGAGCTAAGAATAACCCGCCTTTACGTAATCCGGAAGACGTTGAGGGATTATGGAAGCACTTACAAGCCGGGGATATTGAACTAATCTCTTCAGATCATGCACCTTGGGGCCTTGAGCATAAGGAGAAAGGTCAAGACAACATTTTTCTTGCAGCATCGGGATTGCCTGGATTAGAAATTATCGCTCCACTTATGTTTGATAGCGGAGTAGCTAAGGGGAGATTAACGCCAGTTGAATTCGCAAAGTTAATGGCACAACACCCAGCTGAGGTTTTCCAAATCCCTGGAAAAGGAAAGATTGCAGTTCAATATGATGCGGATTTCACTGTCATTGATCCAGAGCAGTCTTGGATCGTGGATGAAACAAAGTTCCGCTCCCATTCTAAATTGACACCATTTCATGGCTGTAAGGTCCAAGGTAAAGTTGTACAAACAATCGTTCGAGGTACGACAGTATATGACGGAAATGAAGTAACCGTGAAACCGGGCTTCGGAAGTTTCGTTCCAGGTAAAGCAGCTAAAAAGGTCGTAGCAGGGAGGAAGTAAATTTTGTCCATAAACCAATTTACAGAGATGCTTGAAAAACTTTTGAGTTTAAAGTGGGGGGATATTCCACAGAGTACAATTGAACGGGCAAAATGGATGATTGCCGATACCTTGTTTGCTGCTTGGTACGGTGTTTCATCCCCTGAGCTTCAAAATTATATTCAAAGTGTTGGTACTCGAGAAAAGTGTTCAGTTAACACTATTCCTATTGTGGGAACAGGCATTTATACTACACCACCAAATAGTGCCATCATACATGGTACCGCGATTGTCTGTAACGAATTGGATGAAGGAAATCAATTTGCTAAAGGTCATCCAGCAGCACATTTATTTGCTCCCTCCTTCATCGCGGCAATTGAAAATGATGTATCAGGCCAAGAATTTATCCATGCTTTTATCATTGGGTATGAGGTGGCAGCAAGATTAGCTTACGCCAGCAATATGAATGATGACATGCATCCGCATGGAACTTGGGGCATCATTGGAGGAACCACTGCTGCTGGTATTTTACAGAAAAAGAATAGTACCGAAATTTTAGAATCAGTTCTTTTAGCAGCAACGTTCCCTATCGCTACATCATGGGAAGCAGCGGTTACTGGGATGAATGCAAGAAATTTATATACGGGATTAGGTAGTCTTCACGCCATTCATGCCTTACAGTTTCAATCCTTTGGATTCCAAAGCAGTCCCGGCGTTGTCGATCATCTTTGGGGAAGCATCATGTCAAAGGGAATAGATTATGAGTTGTTCCTTAATGATTTATGGTCACCACCACTTATAGAGAAGAACTATTTTAAGTTGTATCCGTCCTGTCGCTTTACCCATTCTGCCATAGATGCATTATTAGAAAACTTGCAGGAAAAAGAGTTTGACTCTTCCGAAATTTTATCAGGTTTGGTAGAAACATATAGCTTAGCTGCACGTCTAGGAAATCCAGATCCCCAAAATGCACTTTCTGCAAAATTTTCAATTCCGTACGTATTATCTGCTTTGCTGCATGGGAATAACCTCTATGAAAGCGATAAAGAACCTGTTTTCTCTGATCCATCCATTCGCGATTTAGCCAAAAGGATTATGGTTAAAGAAGACCCTGAAATGACAGCGTTGTTACCGAATAAACGGGCAGCCAGGGTGACCCTTATGATGAAGAATGGCAGTCAAGAAAGTAGTTTTGTAGAGGATGCATCAGGCGGCTATGACAAACCACTGCCTGAAAAAAGATTAGTAGAAAAATATAAAAACATGTTAACACAAACTGGTAATGCAAATGAGGTTGAATCCGTTCTTCAAGCAACGATGGGGTTAGATCAGATGAAACATTTTAGCCAGTGGATAAAATCTTTTTCACAAAAAGTAGAAGTATAAAGGAGGGATAGCGTGAGACCGTTACAGGTAAACCTTGACCGATTAAAAAATAATCTCCTTGAATTAGGTTCAAATGCGAATTTGGGAGAAAAGGGATACACTCGACCAGCATTTTCACCAGCAGAAAAGCAAGCTTTAGACTGGCTTAAGGGAAGGCTTGCCAATCTCCCTTTAACTATATCCCAAGATCAATTGGGGAACGTATATGGAAAATGGGGAGATAGAGAAGAGGCGGCTGTTTCTTTTGGCTCACATCTTGATACCGTTCCGGAAGGAGGCCTTTATGATGGAGCTCTTGGAGTAGTCATTGGACTGGAGTGTTTGCAAACTTTAGTCGAACATGGCTATGAACCGGAGGTACCTCTTGAATTAGTGGCATTTGTTGGAGAAGAGGCAAACCCTCTTGGCGGGACATTTGGAAGCAGAGCGGTATCTGGCTTAATCGCTCCATCAGAAGATTTTGATAAGAAGTTGAAGCAGTTTGATTTTATATGGGAGGATTGCCTTTCAGTAAGACGTACAAGTGACGATTTTCGTTGTTTCCTAGAACTTCATATTGAACAAGGAGCAGTATTGGAAACCAACCAAAAGAAAATAGGGATTGTAACAGCTATTGCCGGCATTCTAAGATTATTTGTTACGATCCATGGTCGGGCGAGTCACTCTGGGACCACTCCTATGCCTTTAAGAAAAGATGCATTACTGGGTGCTTCCCAATTAATACAAGAAGTAAATCGATTAGCGGTCGAGGCTCAAAGTGATATTGTCGCAACAGTTGGAGAAATTGGAATCACTCCCAACCTTGCCAACGTGGTTCCTGGTGAAGCGGAATTAATGATCGAGATTCGAGGAAGCGATTGGAACGAAATGAAGAACATTGAAGGCTCCATACGGATATGGGCAAGGGAAAATATCGATGCAGAGATTTCTATCGCCGTAGAGAAACATCCAAATTCCTTGTCAAAGTCCATTCAAGAGAGTATTGAAAACGTTTGTAAAGAGGGAAATGTACCATATCAATATATGTTTAGCGGAGCAAACCATGATGCAAATTCGTTAACTGCGTTAACGGATGTGGGAATGATTTTTGTTCCTAGCAAGGACGGCATTAGTCATCACCCTGATGAGTTTACCTCATGGGAGGACATTGAAATTGGTGCAAATATTATGCTCCAAACGATTCAAGAATTAGCGAAAATTTATACTAAAGTTAGATAAAATCAAAGGTTTATGGGAAAATAAATCAATTTTAAAAAGGAAAGAAGGGGTTATATGAAAAAGTTCCTATTATTCTTAATCATTGTTGTTTCATTAGTAAGCTTGACTGCATGTGGAAGTAACTCTAGCAAAGCTAAAGAAGGAAACAAGGAAACAGCTGAGGGAGAGAACGCTCTAGAAAGAATTCAAAACTCTGGAAAATTAATAATTGGTACAACGGGTAATTATCGTCCCTTCTCGTATATGGACAGTAATAACGAATTGACGGGATACGATATTGAATGGGCAAACATCATTGCCGAAGAATTAGGGGTTGAAGCAGAGTTTATTACAGGTCAATTTTCTGGATTAATCCCAGGTTTAGTAGCTAATAAGTTCGATATTATTTTATCTGGTGTAAACATTACGGAAGAACGCGCTAAATCGATTGACTTTTCTGAACCCTACGCCCAAGACGGAGCCGTTGCTGTTATTAAAAAAGGGTCTAACTCAGTAAAAAGTATTAATGATATTGAGGGTAAAGTTGTAGGGGTAAATGCAGGGTCTGCATTCGAAGAGGTTGTTAAGCAAATTGGAGGATATAAAGAATTAAAAGTATATCCTGGTGCTGCTGAAAGTTTTTCCGATTTAGTTTCTGGCCGTGTTGATGTAGTTGCAATTGGCTTGCCTGCAGCGGCTGAGTATATTCAAAACTCTCCATCTGGAAAAGACATTGAAATTATAGGAGAGCCATTTGATGTTAAGGGAATTGGAGTTGCTATACCTAAAGAACAGGCAGAATTGAAGGCGGAGATTAATCGTATTATTCAAGCTAAAAAAGAAGATGGAACATACAATGAGCTCTCTCAAAAATATTTTGGACTATCTTTTGAAGATCTTGGAGATGAATAGGGGGGGGCAAAAATGAATTGGGATGTAATTACAAATGCGATGCCTTACTTTTTAGAAGGGGCGTTAGTGACCTTAGAAGTATCCCTATTAGCCATTGTAATTGGAACGGTGCTCGGCTTCCTGATCTGTCTTCTTAGGACGTCACACAACAAAATAGTAAGTAGTATCGCCTTTCTATATATCTGGCTATTCCGAGGATTACCTCTTTTGATCATACTATTTTTATTTTACTATGCTGCACCATTTGGGATTACTTTAAGTGCTTTTGCTGCTGCTTTGTTCGCTATGACATTGAACGCAACGGCCTATAAGGCTGAAATTATTCGTTCTGGAATGATGGCAGTTCAAAAGGGTCAAGTCGAAGCAGCTGAAGCTATTGGCATGACTCCTTTACAGATCATGTTTCGAATTCGGATTCCACAAACGGTTCGCCTAATTATTCCACCCTATATAAATAACTCTGTTGTATTACTTAAGGAATCGGCACAAATATCCGTGATTACGGTTCCAGATCTTATGCTTAATGCGCAAACCCAATATAGCAGTACGTATCTTCCTATGGAAACTCTTGGAGTTGCGGCAGTTCTTTACCTTGTTATGACTAGTTCGCTGATGTTAATACAGTCATGGACAGAGAAGAAGCTCAAGACTCAAAACAACAATAAGTGATGGGAACGAAAGGAGGTATATTCATGGAAACCATTAAAATGGAAAATATTCAAAAGAAATATGGCGATAAAATTGCTTTAGATAATGTTCAATTAACGGTCAACAAGGGTGAGGTTGTTTCTTTAATAGGACCCAGTGGCTCAGGAAAAAGTACTCTTCTTCGGTGTATAAATTTTTTAGAGGTTCCATCTCAAGGAAATGTGTTTATTGAGGGGCAATCAATTGATTATAAAGTAAACTCCATTGGCAAATTGACTGTAGCATCTAAAATAAAGATGAGCAAAGTCCGAAGCAAGGTCGGTATGGTTTTTCAGCATTTTAATCTTTGGAAACATAAAACGGTTCTTGAAAATATTATCGAGGGTCCCATGATTGTCAAAAAAATGCCAAAGGAAAAAGCCATTGAAATTGCAGATAAATTATTAAAGAAGGTTGGTTTATACGATAAAAGAAATGAACATCCCAGTGATCTATCTGGGGGTCAGCAACAGCGGATCGCTATCGCAAGGGCTCTGGCCATGGAACCAAGTGTTATGCTGTTTGATGAAGCTACCTCTGCTCTCGATCCTGAAATGGTAAATGAAGTTCTTCAAATTATGACAGGTCTAGCCAAAGAAGGAATGACCATGATGATTGTTACGCATGAAATGGGATTCGCAAAACAAGTATCTGATCGAGTAATTTTCATGGAAGATGGTCAAATTGTGACTACAGGAACACCTGATGAAATATTTGGATCAAATAATAATCCACGTGTTACGAAGTTCTTGCAAAATTTACAACCAGTCAGTTAAAGAGAAATGTAATCGCAGCATCTATCTGTGATTACATTTTTATTTTTAAAAAATTATAAATAAACAAATAGGATTAACGTTTAATAGAAGGTGAAGAGTAATGGGAGTCAAAACCAAACTAATAGATGAGTTTAAGAATTTATATAACTTATCAGAATTTAATGAAAAGAGAATAGCGGAGCGAATTTCTCAAATTGCTTCTATTGGAATGACGAACGCTGGCGGGTCAAATAGAATGGCCTATACCAAGGAAGAACGCTCAGCAAAAGAAACCGTCAAGAAATGGATGTCGGAAATAGGATTAGAGGTTTACGAGGATCAAGCTGGAAATGTATTTGGGCGGCTATCTGGGAAGAATCCATCCCTTCCAGTTGTCCTTGTGGGCTCACATGTTGATACTGTTCCAAATGGCGGCCACTTTGATGGGACTTTAGGAGTTCTTACCGCTCTCGAAGTTGCGCAAGTATGGACTGAAACTGGGTTTGTACCTGATAGGAGTCTAGAAGTTGTAATCTTTTCTGATGAGGAAGGTATTCGTTTTAATGGTGGTTTAACAGGGAGTCGAGTGATGATGGGAGACGCATCTTCTCAATCCCTAAGAGAAGAAATAGATGAAGAAGGTATATCATTTACACAGGCCTTGAAAGCAGACGGGTTAGATATAGAACTTCTTAATAAGGCTGCTCGAAAAACAGAAGAGATCTACGCTTTTGTTGAACTTCACATTGAGCAGGGAAAGGTCCTTGAGCAGCAAAATAGTCCTGTTGGCATTGTGACAGGTATTGCAGGACCGGCTAATTTGTGGATCCAATGGAATGGGGAAGCGGGGCACGCCGGAAACACTCCTATGGGACAAAGGTTTGATGCATTGGCAGCTGCCAGTGAATTTATGACCAAACTTGAAGGTATGCCAGGTAAATATAGTGATACAGCGGTTGCTACAGTTGGAAAAATAGATGTCTATCCTGGGGGGATTAATGTCATTCCTGGTCGTGTGGAGTTAGTTGTTGATGTTCGCGATATTTATTTAAAGAGCAGAGATAACCTGATAGTAAGTATTGAGAATTTAGCTATAGAAATAGCTGAACGGCGTGGTCTGCAAGTAATAATGGAGACAAAATTAAAAGTTAACCCCGTACTGACTCATGATTGGGTGAGGGATATTGTAAAAATTGCAGTAGAGAAATCAGGATTTACGCCTGTATTTTTACCCAGTGGGGCAGCACATGATGCTATGATTATGGGAAAACATGTACCCACTGCAATGATTTTTGTTAGAAGCCAAGAGGGAATAAGTCATAATCCTAAAGAATGGACCACTTTAGATGATATTATTGCTGGTTGTAAAGTACTTAAAGAAGCTTTATATGAGCTGGTGATGTAGTCGGTGTTTTTGTCACGCCCCGTTTATAACCTATCCTCGTATTAATTGGCATTGGGGTTATTTAAGGTGCGGTGAACCATATCATAAATAGTGTTATAGCAGAGAGTAAGCGAACAGTGCCTAGCATTGTTCGCATTTTTTATGGCTCGAAGTGTTTCTAACCCTCCTTTTTATACTTATAATTAAAATAATCTAACAATCTAGAAATGAGAGTGAAAGATTATGTCAATTTTAAAAAATGATTGGGCGCCTTTATTGGAGGCGGAATTTGAGAAGACGTATTATCAACACTTAAGGAAAAAACTGCAAGAGGAATATCAAACAAAGGTCATTTATCCAGAGCAACCTGATATTTTTAACGCCATCCACTACACTTCCTATAAAGATACGAAAGTAGTTATTATCGGCCAGGATCCCTATCATGGTCCAGGACAAGCCCACGGTTTAAGTTTCTCCGTGAAACCGGGAGTGAAAATCCCTCCATCATTACGCAATATTTATAAAGAGCTGCAGGAGGATGTGGGATGCTCTATACCTAAACATGGATACCTAGTGGACTGGGCAAAACAGGGAGTCCTAATGTTAAATGCCGTACTGACGGTCCAGGCTGGAAATGCAAACTCCCATAAAGGTCTCGGTTGGGAGTTGTTTACCAATAGAGTCATAGAAATATTGAATCAAAGGGCGACACCTGTCATTTTCATCCTGTGGGGTAATTTCGCACAACAAAAGCAACAATTGATTACCGGAGCCCATCACTTTATTATTAAATCGCCTCACCCGAGTCCATTGTCTGCCCATAATGGCTTCTTCGGCACCCGGCCATTTTCTAAAGCGAATATGTACTTGAGGGAGATTGGGAGTAATGAGATTGATTGGCGGATAAAGGATCTTTAGGTAATGGGAATGTTTCTATACACCAATAATTTTTTTACACATAGGAATCTAATTCATTGGAAATTATGATACGGTCAGCGTATCGTAAGTAAGTGAGGTTTGATAAATAGATAAGGAATGGAGTGGTCTTAAATGAATCAATTTCTTCAGATGGGAGCAAATACAGTTTTAAGTTCGCCAAAAGGTAATGTTACTGTTAGCCATGAGATTTCTAATTCAATCGATATTTCTTTAACAGCTTTTCTTTTAAATGCTTCAGACAAGGTACAAGGAGATAGCGGGATTATTTTTTATAATCAACCAAAGAGTGCTTCTGGTGTAGCTACCCTTATACCAACTGAAATAGTAGGTAATACAAAAGTACATAAAATTAATTTTGATATGAGTAAAGTCCCTGAAGGTATTACGAAAATAGCGATAACTCTTACAGAGGATAATAGCACGGGATTTTCAAATGTAAAGAATTTAAAAGCAGAGGTACGTTCCGATAATACGATTATCCAGTTAACCCCATCTAGTTTCACAAATGAAAATGGGATCATAGTATTAGAATTATATCTAAGGAATGGCCAGATAAAGGCAAAGTCAATCTGGCGTGGGTTTGATTCTGGACTTGATGGGTTATGTAAAAATTACGGTGTTGAGGTTGAATCTGATGAGCAAAGCAAGCCTTCTGAACCTAAACCTATTCAAAAACAAACCGCAAATGAACCTGATACAGCTCAAACTGTTCCTGAAAATAACACGATGTCACTGATAAGCCTTGAAAAGGTAAAGGGTAAAGTAAGTCTCGAAAAAGGCCAAAGACCAGTGATTATTGAAAAAACACCAGAAATTACGGCTACGGTATCTTGGAAGACTGGGACAGATTATGATATATATGCTTTAGTCTATACAAAGGCAGGTAAGCAGGTAGATGTTGCGATGTTTGGGGCAAAAGGAACACCTCCGCTCAGAAGTTTTGGCAACGGAGCAGTAGAACATATGGGGGATGTTAGGAGAAATAGCGGATCAACTAAGACAGAAGTTATTAAATTAAGGTTAAATAATGATATTCTCGCAGTTGTTCCTGTGGTCTATTCTGCTCAGTCCAATGGGACAGGCTCATTCTATAGATACAAGGTGTCCATGAGTATAGATAATCAAAATGGAACCTCAGTGACCATATCTGCAAAAAATGCAAATAACAATGATAGAATTTATTCCTGTGTACCCGGAATCCTTCATAATACCCCAGAAGGAGTAATGATTAGCCCATTGGAGCTTTATAGTTCACCAAACTCAGAGAATAGACCTAAACTTAAGATGGGTTCTTCCAATATGGTAGAAGTTATAATGGATAAAGGACCAAAAAATGATTACAAGTAGAGCTTATTAATAGGTGTAGGTTTCTAAAGGGTAACTAGATTAAAGCGAACTGTGCCTGGCACCGTTCGCATTTGTAGAGCGATTTGCAACAAAAGGAGAAGAGAAATTGTCTGATGATGATTTCTATTCTCCTTTTTGTTTTTTTTGAAATTTTGATGAACTAAAGATGGTAGAAAATTGTAGAAATTATTGGATAAAAGAGGAATACCGTAGAATTCTGTCGAATAAATTAAAAACTAGGATAAAAGTAGGAGGAATAAAAGTGATACCAAAGTCAATTTCTGAATTAGACCGAATAAAGGAAGAATGTAAATCCATGGTTAATAAAAGAGCATCGGCTTCAGCAGCTGCAGCAGTTATTCCAGTACCAGGGGCGGATGTCGGTGCTGACGTAGCCATTATGTTGGAACTACTTCCTGCAATTAATAGAAAATTTGGATTGTCTCCAGAACAAATTGACGATCTAGACGCAGCAATAAAAGGTAAGATTTTGGTTATTATTTCGTCTATTGGAAGTCAATTGGTTGGTAAGCTAATAACAAAACAAACCATAATGCTATTGTTAAAAAAGGTTGGAGCTCGTGTTGCAGTTAAACAAGTTACAAAGTTTATACCTTTCGTAGGTCAAGCAGTTTCTGCTGGAATTAGTTTTGGTGCCATGAAATACCTTGGAAATTCACATATTGAAGAGTGTTATGATGTTTGCAAACGGATAATCCAAATGGAAAAAGAATCGGCATAAGTCTAAATATTGTAATCCACTCTTAGGTCGGATGTTTTAAGAGTTTCTTAAAGAATGAACAACAATGTAACCCAATATTCCTTCTAAGGGAAGGATTAACTTGCCAATTAGTTTTTCAGATAAAAATTTTTGGAACTACATTCTTTACATTGAAAAAGGTAAATAACTTCGTAAATCAAAATGGTAATAATTACAAAAATATTCTCGTAATGTGAGAGGAGACAGCCATATATGGAATTGGAGAAGGAAAGGGCTGTAACTAACTTGAAACAGATGCTTCAAAGAAATTTGTTTCCTATTACAATGATTTCATCAGTGTTAATTTCAGGTTCAATCGGATTTATCGCTAGTCAAATAGTTGTCAACAATAGTGTTGGGAACACAACAGAGATAAATACTATGAAAAACCAAGTAAATGAAGCTAGAAACAATTCGTTAAAAGTAATAGAATCAGAACTACCAAAAATCATTAGCGAACTAGATAAATACAATCAGGATATAAATTTTGTAGTTGAAAAAGTTGAGTGGCTAGATGGAAAATTAGCTCCTATAAGGGATGCAATAGGTAAATTTGACCCGGCACTTAAAGTCTTTAATGGAGTCAACACTGTGGTTAATCTTCCTATAGGTAACATAAGTAATATATTAGATTTTGCACAGAGTCAACTTGGTGAAATTGATAGCATATTATTTGATTTGGAGAAATTAAAAGTTATTCAACAAGAGATGAGTGATTCTCATCAAAAGTTAAGTTTATTATTCGAAGAATATCAAAAAGAAAAAAGTATTGAACAATTAGTTCAAATTGAACAAGAGTTAAACTCAAACTTGATTTATCAGATTGAAGACTTAAGGAATACTACTATAGAAGCTCATAAAGTTCTTGAACTATCTTCAGGCGTTTTAATTACCGTAAATAAAACTAAATCCCTTATTAATTCAGCCAAGGAAATGGGGGGAAATACGCTAAATGCAATGCAGTTTTGGAAAGAAAATGAAAACATTTCTGAAATTGGAGCAAATGAAAGTTTAGAGAAGGAGTTAGATGACTCTATAGAAAAGATACAAAAGCTACCTAATGATTTAGCTCAACGATCCAAGAGTAGTATTACGTCAATAAGCAATGTTCAAAAAGAGCTGCAGATTATAAAGATAGCACAAATGGTCAGTAGTGAGTGAAGGGGGATAATCCCTCTTTTTTGTTATTTCGCATTTAGATAGGTTACGATGAACCTAGCGAACAGTGCCTGGCACTGTTCGTGTTTTTTATGATACAAAATTAATAACCTCCTATTTATATTTAAAATCTTGAAAAGCGAGTGAAAGAGAATGACCATTTTAAAAAATGATTGGGCGCTTTTATTGGAGACGGAATATGAGAAACCGTATTATCAGCACTTAAGGGAAAAACTGCTAGCGGAATATCAAACGAAGGTTATTAATCCGGATCAACAGGATATTTTTAACGCCCTCCACTATACTTCCTATAAAGATACGAAAGTAGTGATTATTGGCCAAGATCCCTATCATGGCCCAGAACAAGCCCATGGTTTAAGCTTTTCTGTTAAACCAGGAGTGAAAATTCCTCCATCTTTACGCAATATATATAAGGAACTTCAGAGTGATGTGGGTTGCTCGATTCCTAATCATGGGTACTTAGTGGAGTGGGCCAACCAGGGGGTATTGATGCTAAATGCAGTGCTGACTGTCCATGCTGGAAATGCAAACTCCCATAAAGGCCTTGGATAGGAGAGGTTTACTTCAAATTTCTTAATTCCTTTAAAGCAAACTTTTTAGCATTGCCTTTACTTAAAGGTTATTTATTTGCCAATCAATCTCCTTACTCCCAATTCCCCTCAAAAACATATTTGCTTTTGAAAATGGCCGGCTGCCAAAAAAGCCATTATGGGCAGAAAGTGGGCTCGGGTGCGGCGATTTGATAATGAAGTGATGCGACCCGGTAATCAATTGTTGTTTCTGCTGTGCGAAATTACGTTAATAAAAAGATCTTTTATTCAGCATCGAATAAAGGATCTTTTTATTTATTTCCAAATATTGTACAATTTTTATAATATCCAAATAGTACATTAACAAAATGATAGTAACTATACCAGTCAGGGGAAATTCAAAGGATATATTGAAATGTAGTATTGTGGGTTAGTAATGAACTTGAGGTGAAGGTAATGCTCAAACAGGGCATTTATGAGGAAATTATAACTAGAAAATTGAAAAATGAGTTAACTGGGATCGATCTAACCACTTTTGACATCCAAAAAGAAAGAATCGATGTTGAAGAGGCCAGAAAATTATTATCATCTTACATATCGCTTGTAACAAGAAAAGCCTTAAAATTTGTTCGTGACAATGAAACTGACGACCGGCAGGCATTGGTAAATCAAATACAGACTTGCAATGAAATCATATCAACATTAAGTGAGAGACTAGATGAAGAAGAATTCCGTCAGCTAAAGATAGAAGAAGAAGGGGAAGTTTTAACCTCTATTTACTCTCGAATTAATTCGATTCGAAGTATTCAGAAGGGTGAAGTAATCCGGCCAATTACGCCACTCTCTCAAAGCTCGCTTTTTACTGGCTCAAATTATGAACCAAATATGCTAGGAGAGTTGAAAAAGGAAATACTAACGGCTGACAAAATTGATATGCTTGTTTCCTTTATTAAGTGGAGTGGACTTAGATGTATTATTGAGGAACTTCAAGCTTTTACAGCGAATCCAAACAACAAGTTTAGGGTAATTACCACTTCCTATATGGAAGCAACAGATTATAAAGCCATCCAGGAGTTAAGTAAGTTACCCAATACGGAGATTAAAATATCATATGATGTGGATCGAACAAGGTTGCATGCCAAAGCATATCTTTTTAAAAGAGAAACCGGATTTAGCACGGCCTATATTGGTTCATCGAATCTATCGAATCCTGCCTTAACTTCTGGGTTAGAATGGAATATTAAAGTAACGGAAAAGGATTCCTTTGATATAGTAAAGAAGTTCGAGGCAACATTTGAAAGCTATTGGAATGACAACGAGTTTAAGGAATTTAGATCGAATAACAACCAAGACCAAGAACTATTAAAGCGGGCTTTATCAAAAAGTAAGTCACAAGAAGAAAAGGAACACCATTTCATATTTGATATTCAGCCTTATTTTTATCAAAAGGAAATCCTTGAAAAGCTTCAGGTTGAACGTGAAGTTTTTGGTAGAATGAAAAATCTACTTGTTGCAGCTACCGGTGTCGGGAAGACGGTAATTTCGGCATTTGATTATAAGCGATTTAAAAATAAAAATAGGTCAGCCAAACTGTTGTTTGTTGCTCATCGTGAGGAAATTCTAAAGCAAAGCATTGAAACGTTTAGAGCGATCCTAAAAGACCCTAACTATGGAGATATGTTAGTTGGAAGTCATCAACCTGAGTCGATTGATCACTTATTTGTGAGCATTCAGAGCTATAATAGTAAAAAACTAAATGAATCCACTACACGAGACTTTTATGATTTTATAATTGTGGATGAATTTCATCACGCGGCAGCCGATTCTTATCAGAAGCTATTAAGTCATTACCAGCCAAAAATACTCCTTGGACTTACCGCAACGCCTGAGAGGATGGATGGAAAGGATATATTATCATTCTTTGACGATACCATTTCAGCTGAAATGCGGTTAACAGAAGCAATTAATCGAAAGCTACTTAGCCCATTTCAGTATTTTTGTGTTAGCGATACTGTTGATTTGTCAAAATTGAAGTGGAGCCGTAAGGGTTATGAAATCAGAGAATTAGAGAATGTGTATACATCTAATGATCACAGAAGCAGTCAAATCGTGAAGAGTATCTATAAATATGTTACTGATATTGATCAGGTAAAAGGACTAGGGTTTTGTGTATCGATTGAGCACGCTAAATATATGGCCGATTTCTTCAACAAGGTAGGAATTACTTCTGTTGCATTGTATAGAAATGTAGATGGTAAGACTCGGCGAGAAGCACAACAACGCCTCGTTCAAGGGGATATTAAGTTTATCTTCGTGGTGGATCTTTATAATGAAGGTATCGATATTCCCGAAGCAAATACGATTTTATTTTTAAGGCCGACTGAAAGCTTGACCGTATTTTTACAGCAATTGGGTCGTGGTTTACGTTTAGCGGAGGGAAAAGAGTGTTTGACAGTACTAGATTTCGTTGGACAAGCCCATAAAAACTATAATTTTGATGAGAAATTTCGGGCATTAATCGGGAAAACAAAACATTCTGTTCAGCACTATATTGAAAATGGATTCTTTCATTTACCTAAGGGATGTTTTGTTCAATTAGAAAAGCAGTCGAAGGAATATATTTTAAGGAATATTAAATCAAGTGCCAATACCCGGGGGAATCTAGTTGCCAAGATGAAGTATTTTGAGGAAGATACCGGCTTGAAGCTGACCTTAACAAACTTCTTAAAGCATTATCATCTATCGATTTACGATTTTTATGGAAAGAGCGGAGACCGTAGCTTTAGCAGAATGATGGTGGAGGCAGGTGCTGCATTAAATTTTGAGTTTGACGATGAAAAGGTTATAACAAAACGACTGCCAAATTTATTTCACCTTAACTCAGGTAAATTACTAAAGTTTTTATTGAGATATCTTGAGGATCGGACCATTCGAAATGAAGAAGAGCATTTAATGCTTGCGATTTTCTATTATTCATTTTACAATGTACATCCAGAAAAAGAGGGAATTACTTCGCTCGAAGCTGGGATTTCTAGGATACTAATTCAACCAGAGTTTAAAGCGGAAATAGAGGAGATTATTCACTTTCTCTATCAAAGTTTGGAAACAATGGAAATTGAAAATAACTTTCCTTTTATTTCACCACTAGGTGTCCATTGTAACTACAATACTACTCAGGTATTAGCCGCGTTGGGATATTTTAATGAAACTAAGAGCCCAGCTTTCCGTGAAGGGGTAAAGCATTTTGAAGAAAAGAAGCTTGATATCTTTTTCATTACGTTAAATAAATCAGAAAAGGATTTTTCACCATCTACTTTATATGATGATTATGCGATTAATGAACGACTTTTTCATTGGGAAACACAAAGTCGAGTTGCAGAAGGAAGTAAGATAGCAGAACGATACATTAACCATAAAAAACATAATCATCAAATTGCCCTTTTTGTTCGGGAATATAAAAAGGAAAATGGATATACCTCTCCTTTTGTATTTCTTGGAACGGCTGATTATATAAGTCATTCAGGTAGTAAGCCTATGAGTTTTATTTGGAGATTGAAGGAAGAAATGCCATCCCATCTAGTACCTAGGGCTAATAAGAATATTCTTTAGTGAAATGACCTTGCTGTTAAAATCAGCAAGGTTTTAGTTGTTTATTATTTTCATATCATAGATTTTATCTCGAATTAATTGATTTACTGCCGGTATATCCGCAGGCGCCCATTTAAGTGAATCTAAGTTCTCTCTTTTCAGCCAAATTAATTTGGAATGCTCATTCGGTGTTGGAGTTCCCTCAATTACTCTACATTTAATCGCTATGAGGTGAATAATAAATGCTTCATACTCATGAATGTTCTCATTATATACTACTCCTGAAGTAACAATTCGACACCCCAACTCTTCCTCAATTTCTCTTTCTAATGCAGAATAGATATCTTCATTTTCCTCAACCTTTCCACCTGGAAACTCCCACATATTTGGCATAGTCATATTAGGGGACCTGAGCGCGCATAGAGTTTCATGTTCTTCATTTTCAACGATGGCTGCAACAACTTTTATTAATTTTTTCAATGGAATCCTCCTGGAGAGTACGATTACCATTTATCATATTACATTTTTTACAATAAGTTTTGTTTCAAGTCATTTTAATAACCACAAATTTTTGATAAATAGAAACCTTGCTAATTATCACAGTAAGGTTTTTGCTATAATATTTGGATAAATTTGTTAAAGGGAGAGAGGCATGTGAGCGCAGAAGCTTTATGGAGTCATTTAAGAGCAAAAGCTAGTTTATCAGAGTTTGGGATACATACGGTTCCACAAAATAAGAGTATTCCTTTGTGGTTTTCAGTAGGGAAAAAGGATAAGCACCTCGTCATTAAGAAGGCTAAACTACACGCACCAAGTGACAAAATATCAATGGATAGAACGATAACTTTCAAGGATTTTGAATATGTTTACCGATACTACGAACGTTGGTTAAAGGGGGATTCCAGTAGTCGGCAGGAGGCAGCAAAGAAATCGCAGAAGACTGCCAATATTTTTGCTTTAATTGTCGAGGCAAACAAAGTTACCGTTTAGGGCAGATTTCAAACTACTAAAACAGGGGGGAACAAAATGGCTGGGGATCATTCTGCAGCGAGAAAATGTTAATAGGGATGTTCTTATCAATGAACTAGATTTAAGGCAGGTTTCGAACACGACTATCTTTCTCGAAGGAAAGTATTTCGTATTATCACCTTCGGTTCAGAACGCCCATAATTGGTTTGATCTTCGATTAGTGAATTTGAATCAATTTGATCGAAAGAACCCCTAATGTAGACGCCAAGAGCACTAATCAAACGTTTGATTGAATTTTATTTTTGGTTTTTATGTTTCCCAACAACGTATAAAGCTTTTTCTTATTCATCAAAGTTAAAATTACCCTCAGTCATTTTTTTTACCTTCCTGCTGGTTGAGGTATGCCTCAAATTTGGTCCCAAACAAGGTCTCCGGCCGCAGGAACTTATTCCAAAAAGGATCGTACTGCCATTCAGCTGACTTTAAATCGATAACCTTCATAAAATCCTCTAGGGTAGAACCTTCTCCATATCTTTGTGCTGATGCATGTATCATCAAACCTTTCTGAAAGTAGTAAAAGAAGCACCGAACTTGATCGGTTACCTAAAACCAAATATGAGAGTAAGCGGTTTTGTGAATAGGTGTACCATAGAATTTAACCGGAGCTAGAGTGAAATAAAGGTATAGTAGAAATTAATAACGCCTGGGATTAGATCCAAGCGTCGGTAGGCTGTTATAGATTATCTGTATTAATTCTTGGGGTTCCAGGTTCAAGACCAGCTGCTGCACTAGCGTTATTAGTATGTCTATCGTTTTTGTTTTTATCTAATTTACTGTCTTTGGATGTTTTATTTTTGTCAGCCACTTTTTCACCTCCTACAGATAAAATACCCAATTTTTCCTTTAAAAAAATGGTTAAAGTATTTTAACATTTTACAAATATTGGTTAATAGTCCAAATACATTTGAAAAAAGTCCAAAAGGTCCGAGAAAAAGTCCAAAAGACCCTGAAAATAGTCCAAAACACCATTGTGGTTTTTAGTATGTGTTAGGGAAAAATATCTCATTGTAAAAAAAGCAAAGAATCATACATCAACACTAATCATACGTTTGATTAACGGGTGTGAGGCCTTGGTACAACAGGTCCTGAAAACTAATCAAACGTTTGATGAACAAATTCAGCGGTCAAATGTGAAAGCTTTTATGCTAAAATGGAAGAAATTAAAAATCGAAGAAACAAGGATTTAGTAAGGTGTTTCTGGCAAGTAGTGTTTTTAATTCTTAACAATATCTTCACATTCTATTACTTGAATTTTGTATATAAGTGAATTATTATATAAGTGATCATTTATATAGTTCTATCCCGTTACGGATGTCCAGCTTGCATAATAATTAAGGGTTTAACGAAAAATATCCAATAGTTTATTTTACTTACCATCATTATAAGGATATTATTATTTACTTATATGAGACGCTGAGGAGGGGGATTTATGTCAGAAACAAAATCTAATTTAGAAATAGAGCAGATTTCTAACATCTTTAAATTGTTAGGGGATAAAACGCGTTTAACCATGATTAAAATGCTGGATAATCATGATGCTTGTGTTTGTGAATTTGTAGAAATATTTAAAACCAGTCAGCCAGCCATCAGTCAACATGTTCGTAAGTTAAAAGATGCTGGGCTAGTTAAGGAAACAAGGAGAGGACAATGGATTATCTACTCTTTGAATAAAGATAGTGAATACTTTTCATTGGTTCAAGATTTATTGCAACACCTTCCAAACCAAGATTTTAGATTAAAGGAATTGGAAGAACAGGGATTACGAATTTCATGTGAATAATTGGGGGTTTCAACATTGGTATCTACGATACTAGCATCATTCATTTTTTTAATTACACTTATTCTTGTTATCTGGCAACCCAGAAACTTATCCATTGGCTGGTCCGCATGTGGGGGTGCGATTCTTGCACTAATCGTAGGAGTGGTTGATTTCCAGGACGTTCTTGAAGTAACCAAAATTGTATGGAATGCGACCTTTTCATTTATTGCTATCATCATTATTTCCTTGATATTGGATGAAATTGGGTTCTTTGAATGGTCAGCACTCCACATGGCAAGAGCTGCGAAAGGCAACGGAATTAAAATGTTTGTTTATGTGAGCGTTCTTGGTGCTCTCGTGGCAGCATTCTTCGCAAATGATGGGGCTGCCCTTATCCTTACACCAATCGTCTTAGCGATGGTACGAAATTTAAAGTTCGAAGAAAAAATGGTTTTTCCGTTCATTATTGCCAGTGGTTTTATTGCAGATACAACTTCATTGCCACTAGTGGTGAGTAATCTTGTGAATATCGTTTCTGCTGACTTTTTCGGAATTGGATTTGCAGAGTTTGCTTCTAGAATGTTTGTTCCAAATTTATTTTCTTTAGTGGCAAGTATTTTAGTCTTATTTCTTTACTTTAGAAGGAACATACCTAAAACATATGATCTAAATAATCTAAAGAAACCTACCGAAGCCATTCGGGATCAAAAAATGTTTCGACTTTCATGGTTGGTCCTCTCCATATTATTAGCAGGGTACTTTATTAGTGAATTTTTAAATATTCCCGTATCCATCATTGCAGGTATAGTGGCAATATTCTTCTTATTTATGGGAAGAAGAAGCCATGCAGTTGAAACAAAAAAGGTCATTAAAGGAGCACCATGGGCGATTGTATTTTTCTCAATCGGAATGTATGTGGTGGTTTATGGCTTAAGAAATGTGGGATTAACCAATGTCTTAGCTGACCTAATCCAAGTGACAGCCGATCAAGGATTATTTGTAGCAACCATTGGAATGGGTTTTATTGCTGCTATTCTATCCTCCATTATGAATAACATGCCAACTGTGATGATTGATGCTTTGGCCATTGCTGATACCAATACAACAGGTGTAATAAGAGAAGCTTTAATTTACGCAAATGTAATTGGCTCTGATTTAGGTCCTAAAATAACCCCTATTGGATCTCTTGCCACTTTGTTATGGTTACATGTTTTATCGCAAAAAGGAGTTAAGATTTCTTGGGGAACCTATTTTAAAACGGGTATTGTTTTAACCATACCAACTTTATTCATTACGTTGGTTGGTCTCTATATATGGTTGTTAATCATTTAAGCAAAATTTAAAACAAAAAGGAGCATTCATCATGACAAAGAAAAAACTCTATTTTTTATGTACAGGAAACTCTTGCCGCAGCCAAATGGCAGAAGGATGGGCAAAAAAACATTTAGGTGATGAGTGGGAAGTTCGCAGTGCTGGTATTGAAGCTCATGGATTAAACCCGAATGCAGTAAAAGCGATGAAGGAAGCTGGAGTTGATATTTCAACTCATACATCTGATATTATCGACCCTGAGTATTTGAACAATGCTGATTTAGTTGTCACTCTTTGTGGAGACGCTGCTGATAAGTGTCCGATCACACCACCAAAGGTAAAGCGAGTTCATTGGGGGTTTGATGACCCGGCAAAGGCTCAAGGAACAGACGAAGAAAAATGGGCATTCTTCCAACGTGTCCGTGATGAAATCAGTGGCCGCATTAAACATTTTGCTGAAACTGGTAAGTAAAGAGAAATTAATAGCCAAGAGCTTTAGACTCTTGGCTCTAATTTTATTATTTATATAACCAATTGCTTATATCATTTCCATTAGGAGAGTGTTTTTATGAGTAAAGTAGAAATCTTTGATCCAGCCTTGTGTTGTCCCACAGGTGTTTGTGGTCCGAGTGTTGATCCTGAATTAACAAGAGTGGCAACTGCAATCTTTTTATTAGAGAAAAAGGGGTATGACATTAAACGTTATAACCTTGGGACGGAACCTGGAATATTTGTTGAGAATAAAGAAGTTAACAAAATTCTTCATGAAAAAGGTCCGGACTCACTTCCGGTAACCTTAGTCGAGGGCAAGATTGCTAAGATAGGCACCTATCCGACTAACGAAGAACTTGCCGAATGGTTTGGTATCCATGCTGAGGAATTGATTGTCAAACCTAAGGCTGGTTTAAAAATTGAACTTAATCCATTGAAATAGAAAGAAGTGAAAATCATGTTTCAATCTTTCGATACCAAATTTATAAGTAAAACAAAATTCTTATTCTTTACTGGAAAAGGCGGGGTAGGGAAAACTTCAACTGCTTGCGCTACAGCAGTAACTTTAGTAGATGAAGGAAAAAAGGTGTTACTTGTGAGCACTGATCCTGCTTCAAATTTACAGGATGTATTGGAAGTTGGGCTAACAAATACTCCAATGGCAATTCCGAATGTCCCCAATCTATATGCTTGTAATCTTGACCCTGAAGAAGCAGCAAGAGCTTATCGTGACAGAATTATTGGTCCATATCGTGGCAAGCTCCCAGATGCAGTTGTTGCAACGATGGAGGAACAATTGTCTGGGGCATGTACCGTAGAAATTGCAGCATTTGATGAATTTACAAATTTACTAGCAGATTCTTCAATTGTTGACGCATATGAACATATTATCTTTGATACAGCTCCAACAGGACATACACTTCGACTACTACAGTTGCCGACTGCATGGAGTGGGTTTTTAGAGGAAAGCACACATGGTGCCTCTTGTCTCGGTCCTCTTTCTGGGTTATCTGAAAAAAAGCAGATTTATTCATTAACAATGGATGCACTTGCTGATCCATCTAAAACTACATTAATTCTTGTGGCAAGACCTGATGAATCATCTTTGTTAGAAGCAAGTCGTGCATCAAAAGAATTGAAAGAAATCGGTATTGCCAACCAAGCTTTGATTATGAATGGATTAATGCAATCCTTTTTACCAGAAGATCGAATTTCATCTTCGTTTTATCAACAACAACGGAATGCGATTAAACAAATTCCAGATGATTTAAAACAAGTTGTCATCTATTCATTACCGTTTGTTTCGTATTCTTTAACAGGTGTTAAGAACTTGCGTTATTTGTTTAAACAATATACAATGCCAGCCATACCATTAGAGGTTGAAAGTCAAACGATTACTCTGCCCGGATTAAATAAAGTGATTGAAGACTTTTCAGTAAACGATACTAGAGTAATTTTTACGATGGGCAAAGGTGGAGTCGGAAAGACAACTATGGCTTCTGCTATTGCTATTGGATTGGTTGAGAAAGGTCATAAGGTACATTTAACCACTACAGATCCAGCAGCGCATCTAGAGTTTGTTTTTCAAGATACTCGACTAAATGACAAATTAACCATCAGCCGTATTAATCCAAAAGCAGAAGTTGAGGCTTACAAAGCAGATGTTTTAACAAAAGTAAGTAACGAACTTGATGAAGAAGCACTTGCGTATATTCAAGAAGATTTAAACTCACCTTGTACAGAAGAGATTGCCGTTTTTCGTGCCTTTGCAGAAGTGGTTGCAAAATCTGAAGATGAAATGGTCGTGATTGATACTGCACCAACAGGACACACATTGCTCCTTTTAGATGCTGCTCAGTCCTATCATAAGGAATTGGCTCGATCAACTGGAGAGATACCAGAGAGTGTGAAAATGTTGCTTCCTCGATTAAGAAATCCGAAAGAAACTAGTGTGGTTATTGTGACATTGGCTGAAGCAACTCCAGTTTTAGAAGCAAGCCGTTTGCAGGAGGATTTGAAACGTGCAGATATTGTCCCAAAATGGTGGGTAATTAATCAAAGTTTATATGCTACTAAAACGAATGATCCTGTATTAAAAGGCAGAGCACAAGCTGAAATAGCGTGGATTCAAAAGGTGACCAAAGAATTAACCGATAAATGTGCAATTATTCCTTTAATGAGTGAAGAAAAAACAAGAATTGAACAGTTAAATAAGTTTATTAATTGATTTATGGAGTAAGACTTTTTTTATTTCCTTATTGAGAAAAAACAAGTAAGATAAGGAAGTAATATTTTTGAAAGGTGATGGACAATGAATATAACAGATCAAGCTCGTGATGTTATAAAGCAATTACTTCAAGAAAACGATGCGAAAAACATCCGTGTCTATTTTTCGGGAATATCCTGAGGGCAGCCAAGAGTTGGGCTGAGCCTGGATGGTTCAGAAGATAATGATAAAGTAGTAACTATAAATGAAATAAAAGTGGCAATCGATCCTAGCATCGAGTCACATATTGAAAGCCTTACTCTTGATTTCAGCAAAGAGGCTAATGGGCTCGTGTTAGTAGGAAATGAAAGTAACTGTTGTTAAAACCAAAATACATTTAGAAAAGGGTCTCATAATTTGAGACCCTTTCAATCTATTTGAGGTGTTTTTAAGAACAACAGTTGTTAGGGTTTTTGGTTTGTGTTGGCGTGGAGCAGCACTCCACTTTTTCAGCCTCCGGGTCAGGAGTGCAACAAGCAGAATCATTTTCATTGACAACATCCACATCTGCTTTTGTGTAGAAAAACTCCCACTCATTTCTATCAGGATCATTAACCCAGAATTTATCTTGGAGGGCATAACAACATGTTGTGTCGATTTCTTCGAAATGTGTAGGAATACCGTTTTCTGCAAGTCTGTTCTTATGCGCCATAACTTCTTCCGTGCTTTCAACTTGAATGCCGAAGTGTCCAACCTGATTTCCACTTACTTCATCACGAAGATTAAGTGTAAAGTTTAGTCCTGGCGTTTCAAGAAGGAACTTCGCATAATCGGACTTTACTTTAACTGGTTCAGCCCCGAATAGTTTGCTGTAAAACTTAATGGATTGTTCAAGGTTTGTAACATTAAGACCAACATGTGCGTATTTCATTTTAGTTTCCTCCTAAATTTATTTTGATTTATTTACTACAATTGAGGGTGTAATAAATTATTTACAGCAATTATTTTCTTGTTCTTCCTGTGTTTTAATTTCTTCTTTAACTTCCTCAATTTTAACATTGCAGCAAGAACTTTCTTTTTTTCCAAACAGACTTTTTAAAATACTCATTATTATATCCTCCTTAAATAATGTAGAATAAAAATCCAGATATTGTTGACATCGTAAAGACTGAACCTACGAAAGCAAATACAAGTTTCTTTTTAAAAATGCTATTTAATAACGTTAATTCAGGTAAACTTGCGCCTGCTGAGCTAATCATCAGTGCCATTACTGGACCTAAAGCCATCCCTTTGGCAATCATAATTTGCGAGATTGGAATCATGGTTGAAAGTCTAATATAAAGTGGAATTCCAATGATAGCAGCAATAGGAACAAGCCACCACTTATCACCCCCCATAAGAGAAGATATCCAGCTAGTTGGAACTGCTCCATGAATGAATGCACCTATGAATGCGCCGATTAGCAAATAAGGATAGACACTTTTCATTAGCTGCAGTGTTTCAAAGAATGCAGCCTTAAATTGAAATTTCTTATTTGGTTCTTGATATCCCTTTACTACAACATTTTTTATCTGTTCTTCAAAACCAAACTTTTCTAAAGTAAAACCAATCATTACGGAAAGGATGGAAGTTATGACTGTATAAGCAATGGCGACTTTTACTCCGAGTACGGCTGTCATTAGTGTGATGATGGTTGGATCAAGAACAGGAGAAGAGAATAAGAAAATCATTACAATCCCAAATCGGACCTTTTTATTGAGTAAATTAACAACAACCGGAATGGTTGAGCATGAACAAAATGGTGTGATAAATGCAAATCCTAAAGCAACTAGTGCGCTTACTAATGGATGGCTTTTTTCCATCATGTGCTCCATCTTTTTATAAGGAATGAAACCCTGTATTAGGTTGATTAGAAAAGAGACTCCAACGAACAATAGTGTTAGTTCAAATGCAATTGACAAAAAACTATGAAACACTTCTGACCACATAAGCAACCCCCTTATTGATTAACAAAAATTCTATACATAGTTCCGACTTTCCCATTTCAATTTTCACAGCATACTGGTTGGATTTGTATATCACAGCAACTTGGTTTTGCATTAAGGTACCTTTTTTGTGAGTTGAAATTTCTAAACGCATGGAAGACCCTTTTGAATAAACTCTCCTTTTCGCTGGATTTAGAAAGTTTGCTTGCTGAAATTGCCTTCTCCATTTCTTCTTTTTTCATTTCATAATAAACTTTTAATTGCTTTTCATTGAAAAACATATAACCAGCTCCCTTTAGTTGTAAATTGCAAGTATTTGTTTTTTATAAAAGAGCAAGAGATTCTTGCTCAAATTAATGGTTTACAACAAACAGTTGATTTTGACATTGCTTCGTTTAGTAGTTTGACTGACTTGATTACCATTTCTCGTTCAAATTCACTCATATTTGAAAATACTTCTTTAAGATATTGGTTCATTTCTGCATCAATCTTGGCAGCAGTATAATTTCCTTGTGTAGTTAGAGTAAGTTGTGAGACACGCCGATCCTCAGGTAGTGGAGATTTTTTAACCAGCTCCATCTTTATTAGTGTTTGGATTTGGCGGCTAAAAGTGGTTATATCCATTCCTAGAGTATCAGCGACCTGTTGCATCGAAGGTTTATCATTCCTGAGAATTTCATAAAGGATGTGACTCTGTACAAGGGATATCTCAGTTTCACCTATTTGACAACAGTTTTTATTTAAAAGACCAAAACGCCTGGTCATTACTTGGAATAACTCTCTTACGTTTTCCATTATTTTCACCTCTGATTTATTTATATACAAAATACTTGCAAATTGCAACATATTTTCTTTCAAATTGGAAAATTTTTTTATATAATCATTTTAAACAGATGAAGTTAGGGGGAAAGAATATGGAAGCAGGATTTAAAACAAGGCTGGCTTCACTAAATGATCTGGGAGCGATATTAAATATTTACAACCAAGGAATTGAAGACAGGATTGCAACGTTGGAGGAAAACCAAAAAGATATTGAGTACATGACAGAATGGTTTAACAACCATAACGAACGTTTTGCGGTTTTAGTCATCGAGGATCATGATGAAATTGTTGGTTGGGCTTCATTAAATGCCTATTCGAATAGGAGCGCCTATGCCGGTGTAGCTGATTTATCCATTTACATAAGGAGGGATTACCGAGGAAAGGGTGTCGGTTCATCATTATTAAAAGAAATTGAA
The DNA here is from genome assembly GCF_055502545.1 of Bacillus sp. CZDM1. Taxonomy (NCBI): domain Bacteria; kingdom Bacillati; phylum Bacillota; class Bacilli; order Caryophanales; family Bacillaceae; genus Bacillus; species Bacillus sp. CZDM1. Next base: position 30,585 of record NZ_JBUESO010000017.1, read on the forward strand.
TGTACTGCGATTAAGAATGACTTTAATAAAATTGTTCTTTTTACTTTTCCTTTCAATAACTTGGGTCAGGGGCTTTACAAAAAAAATGGTTTTAGAGAAGTCGGAGTATTTAAAAACCAAGGGAAATTAGATGGTCGCTTTGTGGATGTTATGATTATGGAAAAGCTCCTGATTCCTTAAATTAAACTACCGTGTAAGAACGATGTCTGCTCTTACATATGCCGAGGGTTTTGGCTACACTGAGCTCGTGGAACTGATGAAAAAAGATAAGTAGAAGTAACACCGTAGCAGCATTTACTATCATTTATTCGTTTATAGCTTAAAAAAATTTGGCACCACCCAGGAATTACGCACGTACGCACCTGCGAGGGGCGTATGAAATTTTTCATGCGCCTACTCTATTTATGGTGCTTTTTATCTATATACTGCACTAGACACCGCACCTCAAAATCCTAAGTTTTTCCGAACTCGCTGGACGTAGCTCTGGCTTACCGGAAGAACGGTACCCTCTGATCCTTTTAATGTGACCTCTAAATTGGATATCAGGTCACGCGAGATGTGTTTAATCGAAGAAATATTTACAATATAAGAGCGATGAATTCGAATAAACGTGTCTGGTATTCGTTGTTCAAGTGTTTTAAGTGGAAATTTTGAATGATAACAGCCATCCTCTGTATAAATGAATGTTTTCTTGTCTTTACTTTCTATAAACATCACCTGTTCAATTGGGATCGGAATCCACAGGTCATCTTTTCTACCGATGATAAAAGAAAGCGTTTTGTGCTTTTTAAACGAATATTCAGGCGGCAGAATAACGGTTAAAGCCCCGCTAAGACCTGTTTCTGCATCCTCAAGCGGGTAGCCAACTCCATAATATGGAATACCGAAAACGGATTCATCAACCATCGATTCAACTCTACGTTTCTGTAAATAGACACGCTCCGTAATACTCCCCAAAGGAATCGGCTGACCTTGTGCAATATGAATATCATGACTCCCAGGGATGTATGATACATACCTATCTCCACCTGCAATGGCAATAGAAGCCTCTGCTGGAACCCAATCTTCAATGAATTTCGAAAATTGATGAACAACATTTCTATCCATGATTTCTCCCCCCATTTTTTAAATTATTATCCATTTTTTGGTTTTATCGCATTTATTTGTATTCTGTCATGCAATATTATTCTTTGTCACTTTTTTGTGACAAAGCAATCAATCTACTATATATTTTTTAGAATAGATGGAATTATCAAAATATTAGGAAAGGGAATCATGAAAACCTTACCAATACTTTCCTAATCTCTTTTTTATTATACAACGAAAATGAAAGCGCTCCAATGAACAAAAAAACAATAAAAATTAAAAGGAGATATTCACTATGACAGCACAAACTCTTTCTGCAAAAAAGGAAACTTACAACTTAAAAAATTATGTTGAAGTGTACAACTCATTCCAATGGTCTCAAGTAGAACAGAATTTTTCTTGGCACACAACCGGCCTTGTTAACATCGCGCATGAAGCAATCGACCGCCACGCCATGACAGAAAAAGCCAACAAAGTGGCTCTTTATTATTCAGACCAATACAGAAAAGAACAATTTACGTATAAAGATATGAGAGATTACTCAAATAAAGCTGGAAATGTTTTAAAAAATATTGGCGTAAACAAGGGTGATCGAGTGTTCATCTTTATGCCTCGCTCTCCCGAACTCTATTTCGTTTTACTAGGAACCATAAAGCTTGGTGCCATAGTTGGACCATTATTTGAAGCTTTTATGGAAGGGGCTGTAAAGGATCGCCTTGAAGACAGCGGAGCAAAAGTCCTTGTCACAACCTCTGAATTGCTCAAACGTGTCCCAGTTAACGAACTTCCTAATCTAGAGAAAGTTGTTATCGTTGGAGATGAGGTAAAAGAAGATGAAACGTACATTGACTTTACTAAAAACTTTGAACAAGCAAGCCATACGCTCGATGTTGAATGGGTGGATCGTGAGGATGGAATGATCCTTCATTATACGTCCGGTTCAACAGGAAAGCCTAAAGGCGTCTTACACGTACACAACGCAATGATCCAACAATACCAAACTGCTAAATGGGTCCTCGATCTAAAAGACGATGATGTCTACTGGTGTACCGCAGACCCGGGCTGGGTAACAGGAACCACATATGGAGTTTTTGCACCTTGGCTTGCGGGTGTGTCAAACGTCATCCGCGGTGGACGATTTAGCGCATCGGATTGGTATCAGACTCTCGAAAATTATAACGTAACCGTATGGTATAGTGCTCCAACAGCTTTCCGGATGTTAATGGGAGCTGGAGATGATCCTATTAAAAACTATAATCTTTCTTCATTGCGACATGTCGTAAGTGTAGGTGAGCCACTTAATCCTGAAGTAATCCGTTGGGGAATGAAAGTCATGAACTTGAGAATCCATGATACATGGTGGATGACAGAAACAGGAGCCCAACTCATCTGTAACTATCCTTCCATGGAAATGAAGCCAGGTTCCATGGGAAAACCAATTCCAGGGGTCGAAGCTGCGATTGTCGATGACGAAGGGAACGTCCTGCCTCCAAACACAATGGGCAATCTAGCAATCAAAAAAGGCTGGCCATCAATGATGAGAGCAATCTGGAATAACAAGGAAAAGTATGAATCTTATTTTCTTCGAGGAGATTGGTATGTTTCGGGAGACTCGGCTTACATGGATGAAGAAGGATATTTCTGGTTCCAAGGACGTATCGACGATGTCATCATGACATCAGGTGAACGTGTCGGCCCTTTTGAAATCGAGAGCAAGCTTGTTGAACACCCAGCTATAGCTGAGGCTGGGGTCATTGGCATACCAGATCCTATACGCGGGGAAATTATTAAAGCATTTATTGCGTTACGAGACGGATATGAGCAAAGCGCTGAACTTCAAGAAGAAATCCGTAACTTTGTAAAAAAAGGATTGGCGGCACATGCTGCTCCAAGAGAAATTGAATTTAAAGATAAATTGCCAAAAACGAGAAGCGGTAAAATCATGAGAAGAGTGTTAAAGGCTTGGGAGCTGAACCTTCCAACAGGTGATTTATCTACAATAGAAGACTAGTAGGAATCTGCGACGGCTCATGAATAGAAAGGTCTCCCTTTCTATTCATGAGCCGAGATGTTTTAAAACTATCAATAATCGAAGGAGGAAACATATGAAAACTAGTAAAAATAGGTGGTTGATCGCTTTATCTGCCATTGCAATCCACCTTTCCATTGGTGCTGCATACGCATACAGTGTCTATACAAATCCGATTCATGATGCAATGGGCTGGTCAAAGGCAGGAATTACGTTATCCTTTACGATTATGATGGCACTTGCAGGGATTGCAGCAGCTTTCTTTGGCAATTTTGTTGAACGAAATGGTCCAAGAAAATCAGCGATCCTTGCAGCGATCCTTTTTGGAGCTGGCCAAGCTGGTGCCGGTGTTGCCGTTGCGATTGATTCCCTCGCTCTTTTCCTTCTTACCTATGGATTAGCAAGTGGATTAGGGATGGGTCTTGGCTACATCTCACCAGTGTCGACACTCGTTAAATGGTTCCCTGACCGTAGAGGGTTAGCCACTGGTATGGCCGTCTTGGGCTTTGGTACGGGAGCTCTGATTACAGCTCCGGTGGCAGCTAGCCTCATGGAATCAATCGGCATTCAAATGAATTTTTATATTTTAGGGATCAGTTATTTTGTTCTTATGGTACTAGGCGCTTCCTATATCGCACCCCCACCTGAAGGCTGGATGCCACATGGGTTGAAAAAAGATATTGCAGCTGGTAAAAAAGTCGTTAAAAAAGATTTGTCACAATTAACTGCAAAACAAGCTGTGAAAACAAAGCGTTTTTGGATGCTATGGACAATGATGCTCATTAATACCACCGCTGGTATTATGATGATTTCTGTCGCTTCTCCTATGGCTCAAGAAGTCGTTGGATTATCAGCAGCTGGAGCAGCTGCGATGGTAGGGATCATGGGGATTTTTAACGGCGGCGGAAGACTTGGCTGGGCAGCCATTTCCGATTATATCGGTCGAAATACTGTATTCATGACGTTCTTTATCCTGCAATTAATCGCTTTTGTAATACTTCCGAATATAACAAATGTGTTATTGTTCCAAGCACTAATTTTAATTGTTGTGAGCTGTTATGGCGGCGGCTTCTCAAACCTCCCTGCATTCATCGGAGATTTATTTGGAACCAAGCAACTTGGTGCCATTCACGGCTATTTATTAACAACATGGTCGTTAGGCGGCATTTTAGGTCCACTATTAGTAACACAAATTAGAGAAAAAACAGAAAGCTACATCCCAGTTTTCTATGTATTTACAGCATTAATTATCGTCGCATTCCTTGTCTCGGTCTTACTTCGATTAGACATCAAAAAACAAGAAATGGCAGCCAAACAAAAACAACAACAACAAGGAATTGCTTAACATCGCGGTAGCTGTGCGTTGCAATCCCAAAAGTAGACATTATACACTTAGAAATTCAGCTAAAGAACTAGAGCCTGAAGGCTTTAGTTCTTTCTCTATAAATATAATTAAAACAAGATCTTTGGTTCTTCCATTTCACTGCCAGTGGAGTTTAAGAAATTAAAATGATAAAATTTCTATTATTACTAATTTTAGAAAAAGTGTTTTAATGCTGAAATGGTGTATGAAAAAACTAATCAAACGTTTAATTGAATCGGGTGGTAAACCAATCAAACGTTTGATTAAGGATGTGAGGCCTTGGTACTCCTGGGCTTAAAAACTAATCAAACGTTTGATGAACAATTTCAGCTTTCAAAGGACGGAAGGGATTAACATGAAAGAGATACAAACTTTTGCAAAACAGTATCAAAAAGAAATGGGATGGGAAATTTCTGAGGAGGGTTATGCTGAGAGCCGAGATTCTCTTTTAAATAATTACATGCTGCTAACGACGGAAGTTGCCGAGGTAGCAGAGGAGCTGCGGAAGGCATTGAATCTTACTGGTGCCTATGTCCAAAAAGGAATGGATGAAGAGAAGGCATTTGAGTTAGCAAAGAATCAGATTAAAGAAAATATAGGCAAGGAATTGGCAGATTGTCTCGCTTACATGTTGAAATTTTATATTTTTTTTGGAATCGATGTAGAAGAAAGCTTTTACGCCAAAATGGAAGAAGTTAAAAACCGGAAGAATAAGGATTTAGTAAAAGCAACGAAATGAAATCATTCATAAGTACCAAGATTTATTTTTGAAAATGATCAAAAGTAAATCTTGGTTATTTTTTTACAAAGGCTGTGTTAGGATTCAGTGTTGATTTTCGTGCAGGGTTGATCATTCATAAGCGGAGAATTTCCGGCTATTTATATAAAGGAAGATTAAAAAGCCGATATAAGCGGAAATATTCCGGTTAACTGCTTTAAATAAGACAAAATCCAATGATTTGGATACCATAAGCGGAAAAACTCCGCTTATTATGAAGGAAATATGGGGAGTTCCCAATTTAAACGGAAATTCTCCGCTTATTTTCCAAACACAGTAAAATCAACATTCAGCTTTAACACAACCTTACAAAAAAATATTTTGCCCTGTCCAGAGATTACTACTGAGAAAAAAATAATCCCTTTTGCCGAAATCATTCAGTACTTAAGTGACAAGGCCGATAAGTGCTTTAAATTCAGTTCCAAAAGAACAAGAGACTTAATTCAAGCAAGGGTGAACGAAAGTTTTCGATAAGTGATTTTAAGAGGGTAATTGATTTAAAGGTTGCGGATTGGGGAGGAGATGTGGATTGGAATAAGTATTTGCGGCCGGAAACCCTGTTTGGAACGAAATTCGAATCCTACTTTAATCAAAATGAAAGATTTTTAAAAGAGGAGTTTAATCTTGAAGATTAGACCAGTATAAGAGCAGTCTTCCACAATCGCGCCCTATTGTTGAGGAAAGTAAACACATATTTATATATAATGCAATCGAGATTGTGAAGGATTACACGTTAAACTAACGAAGCAGGTTAGTTCAACAAGCATTGAAACAATATTGGTTGGGGAAACGTATTAGAGAGATGAAATTTAAGATGGGTAGAGGTTAATGGAATGGGAAAAGACTTTTATGCTGGTATTTTCAGCTTTATGGTTGGAGTTCTTGCAATTTATATGTTCTTCCATGCCACAAGGGGACGTTTCTTGAACAATAAAACGTATGACCATATCAGGCATATAACCCCGTTACCTGTCTCTTTTAATTTCTGGTTCATTAAAATTTTGTTTATGGTTGGGGGACTTTTATGTTTGGCTGTCGGGGTATACGGAATCATTGAACCATTTCTTTAATCTAATTGTTTTTGAATTAACGGGGGCTTTAGTGAAATAAAGAGTCGTAGCTGCGGCTCTTTTTTTGTTCCATTAACGGGTGAATTGAACAAGGATTTTATTATAGTTTAGCGAATTTTTAATTTATCCTAATTAAAGAGAAGTGATTTGTATATGAAATATCATCAAAGGGATTTCAATGAAGAACTAAAGCAAAAGATTAAAACAATTGAACAAACATTAAAAGATTATATAGAAGAGTTGTTAAGTGAATATAAACCTGTTTTTGCGAAGAAAAAATTAAAATTCGACGCTGGATTGGATAAAGACGGGGATGATCCTTTTCAACCTGGATACCTTTCTACCGTTTCGATTGGAGTTACCGATGAAATATATGAAAGTGATGAACTTATTAATTTTCATATGATTAGAATTTGGGAATGTGACCGTTATTTCTTAGGATTGCTAATTTCAAAATACATCCCTGGCAGCAAGATAATTGGCGAACTAATGGATGATTCGGTGGATGAAATCAAAACGGATTTGAAGGAATACATTGAGGAAATGTTAGTTGATTTAAGTTAACGGTTTTTCGGCTAACGTGTGCGTTTCTGAACTAAGAAGTAACGCTTTAAGGAGATGAAACTCTTATGATTATTAAAATGGACTTTGGTGACGATTTTATTCAATACATTTCTTGTGCAACAAAAGTAGGTAGGAAGATGAACTGTATTCAGAAGGACTTTCTAATGTGGATTTTTGATGAGGAAAAGAATACAAAATATTGGGCTTTAGAAAATGGAGAAAGAATTCACCCAAATTATGACGCAAATGCAATAGTTGAATGGTTAAACAATGTAAGATTTAAGAGAGGAATTGCGAAAGCAAAATTAATCACCAGTCCTCAATTAGAGGTTAAAAAGAAATTATATTATTAGATTGTTTCTTAAATGTGTAAATCTTCAACCCATAAGATTGTGAAAAAATGTACTTAAAGTAACGGATGCGTTAGTGAATTAAAGAATTAAGCATTTAAAGGCTGAGACGATCTTGAAGTTTTTCCAAAAATGGGCGCTTATCCGAAATCAGAGGTAAGCGTCTTTTTGGACGCAAAAAAGATTGAGTTGATCGTCTAGTTTTGAAATAATTGGTATTAAGCGATAGGGTTGCATTCCTGTTTAATGATATAAATTGCGAGGTGAGATAGACATGGACTTTATTTTTGAAGATGAAGCGCTTGCCGTCGAAGTTGTCAAAGCGATCCGAACGGGTGATGTCCTATCATTGAAGCGACAGCTTGCTGAAAATCCAGGTTTGGTTACGGCGAGAATTATTGGAAGAGACTATGATGACAAGTGTAATAGCTTGAAAATGTCGCGTACACTGCTACATGTTGTAACCGACTGGCCTGGTCACTTCCCCAAAGGTGCGACAACAGTAGCTGTGTTGGTCGATGCCGGTGCTGAGGTGAACGCTCGATTCACTGGCCCACACACCGAGACGCCACTTCATTGGGCTGCGAGCTGTGATGACACCGAGGTGCTTGACGCTCTTCTCGATTCTGGTGCAGACATTGAGGCTCCTGGAGCAGTTATCGCAGGTGGTACTCCAATAGACGATGCGGTGGCATTCGGGCAGTGGCATGCAGCGCACCGGCTAGTCGAGCGTGGGGCACAAACCAAGCTTTGGCATGCTGCAGCACTCGGGCTAATGGATCGTATCAAAGAACGGTTCGAGTGCAGCAAATTACCCACCCCCAACGAAACTACCGAGGCTTTCTGGCAAGCGTGTCACGGCGGGCAGTTGAAGGCAGCTGAATACCTTCTAGAGCAGGGCGCTGATCTCAATTGGATTGGCTATGATGAACTTACTCCTCTAGATACCGCACTTCGTAGCAAAGCCGACGAATTGGTCATATGGTTGGGTAGTAGGGGTGCTAAATCCTCCAGCGAGGTGGGAGGATGATCCACTCGGAACTGGTTAAATAAAAATCATGTTTTAAAGGACGATTCTAGATGAAAAATCATTTAAAAGTAAATGGTAAGCTTCTTCAAACAAACAAACGTTTTTCACAATTAAAAAGTAGTCAAAAGGATTGGATCGCAACGGAACTTTATAAACATTACCACGATAAGATGAAAGAAAGACGTACAACAAGAAAACTCCCTCCTGATCACCGAGATATAGTGATATCGTCTCTATATGAACAGATTCAGAAAAGAGAAATATGGATTCCTTATGGCGAAGTAAAAAAATATGCATTTAGTAAAACCACAAAAATAGTAAAATCTTTTAAGAAACAATTTCCTAAGTTGAGTGAGGAAATTGAAGCCGAGCACGCTAACAAATAAAATGCAAGTTATTATTAAGCAATCGGGCGCATTCCTGTAAAGAGGATCAGCACCTAGTTTGATTTAAGAGCCAAAATATGGAACAAGGTTTTTGAATTAACTGTTGGATTTGCCAAGGATGTAGAGGTTTTTAGTAGATTATAAGTAGGAACTGAGGATTTATATGGAAAAATTGAAAAATAATCAAAATAAAATAACTGCTGGCTTGTTGGCCGTATATTTATTTGTTTTAATATGGATTATACTCTTTAAAATGCAATTTTCATTTCAAGACTTGCGTCATTTCACGGATTTTAGGGAAATCAACTTCATCCCTTTTGCTGGTTCAGTTATTGTTAATAATCAAATAGATTTTAATGAAATAATCTTAAATGTACTTTCATTTATCCCATTTGGAATTTATATCAGTATGCTAAAACCAAATTGGTCTTTTTTGAAAAAGATTGTACCAATAGCAGGAGTTAGTTTGTTGTTTGAAGTATTGCAATTCATCTTTTCAATAGGAGGCAGCGATATAACGGACCTTATGGGAAATACATTAGGTGGAATTATTGGAGTTGGTTTTTATATTGTATTTTGTAAGCTGTTTAGTACAAAAGCAAATAAAATCCTTAATGTTTTAGCTTCAATCGGGACGATATGTATTTTTGCATTAGTACTGTTATTAATTATCGGTGTTATTAGGTACGGGAATTATGGATAATTATTGATGTGTTAAGACTTCACTTTCAGGAACTTTATGTAAAGGATATTTCAGACCTAAACAGAATATGTATTTAAATAGGGTATACAGCTAAGTAGTTGAAAACAGAAATAAGATATTGATTCGAAGGGGAGTATTCAATGATTGTTGATTGCCATTTTCATGTGGATGAAACCATGTTGACTCTAGATAAAATGCTAGAGGGGATGGATGAAAATAATGTAACGAAAACAGCGCTCATTGCTCCTATGAACGAAACAATGTTTGAAGTGGAAAGCACGTATCAACATAATTTACAACGATTTTTCCGATTTCTAATTTTTAATGCACCACAAATTGGCCACAACATTTATGATGGTCTAGTGAAAGATGGCTTCTTCAACCTTTATGGTCATTCATACAAGATCTTTTCCAAGCCTAGGAATGATCTTGTTGCTGCTGCAATTGATAGATTTCCAGACCGGTTTCTAGGATGGGCAGCCGTAAACCCAATGATTCCTGAATCCATGGAAGAAGTAGAATCATATCTTAATAAACCTGGTTTTATTGGAGTGAAAGCTCATCCGTTCATGCATGAATATAGTATTAAGGCACTTGATCCCGTTGCGGCAATGTGTGAATCAAAAGGCGTACCACTGATTATTCATCTCTCTTCTGAACCAGACTCTTTTAAATATTTACCTGATAATTACCCTAACCTTAAATTGATTTATGCTCATGCCGGCCTGCCCTTTTGGAAGAAACTATGGAATTATGTGAAGGATCAACCCAATGTATTTGTTGATACATCTAGCGATTATCTAAATGCATCTCTTGTAAAGAAGGCAGTCGAATCTTTAGGGTATCGAAAAGTTCTTTTTGGCTGCGACGGCCCGTATGGGATGAAAAAGTTTAATGAATATGATTATTCTTCAAAGAAAGATTGGATTGATTCACTTCAACTTCCTGATGACCAGAAGGAATATATCCTTGGGAAAAACTTTTTAGGATTGATTGATTAATTCAAAACTCAATCTCAACTTCTCAAAATGAAAAGCCAACTTAGAAGAAGTACGAATATATCCTAAAACAAAATTATCACATTTAGAACTCTAATTCAGTTAGAGTTCTTTTTTTTTGTTATAAAAATTAGAATTTTTCATGTATTTACAATATATTTACGAATTGTTTACGATGTATATATTTTTACTTTACATTTGTTTGTTAAAATAGGTTTGTAAACAAAAGTGAAACAAAAGAAAAACAAAATCGAAGTAAGAGACAAAATTTGTTTGGGAGGAAACATGGCTAAATTATTAATTCGTAATCTATCAAAAGATTATAGTGGTGACATAAAAGCTGTTAAGGACTTTAATTTATCAATACATGATGAAGAGTTTATTGTATTTGTTGGTCCATCTGGCTGTGGTAAGTCTACAACCTTACGAATGATAGCTGGTTTGGAAAGTATCAGCGAAGGTGAAATCCTGATCGATGAGAAAATCGTTAATCGTCTTCATCCTAAAGACAGGGATATTGCCATGGTCTTCCAAAATTATGCGTTGTATCCACATATGACAGTCTTTGGGAACATGGCATTTTCTTTAAAGCTAAGAAAGGTCCCTAAAAAAGAAATTCAAGAACGAGTACATAAGGCAGCGAAAATATTAGATATTGAATCCTTGTTAGATCGAAAGCCAAAAGCACTATCTGGTGGTCAAAGACAGCGAGTAGCCTTAGGGAGAGCGATCGTACGGGACGCAAAGGTATTTTTAATGGACGAGCCACTTTCAAACCTTGATGCCAAATTAAGAACACAAATGCGTTCGGAGATTATGAAGCTGCATAAAGAGTTAAAAACAACCACAATTTATGTTACTCATGACCAAACAGAAGCCATGACGATGGCAACGAGAATCGTCGTATTAAAAGATGGTGTCATTCAACAAGTAGGAACACCAAGAGAAATCTATGCGAAACCGAATAATATTTTTGTCGGCAGTTTTATCGGTGCACCAGCGATGAATTTTATTGAAGGAAGATTAATAGACAGTGGGATCGATGCAGCAGGAACGATTATTCCGCTCCCTAGCGAGAAACTGAATCTATTAAAAGCAAAAGGTTATTTGAACAAAATGATCGTTGTCGGTATTAGACCTGAACATATAGTGGTCTCTAATGGAAATAAAAAAAGCGTCACAAACTATCGTTTTCAAACGAATGTGGAGTTAGCCGAGCTGACAGGTTCTGAAACGATTCTACATCTGAAACTTAATAAACAAGACCTGATTGCAAAAGTTGATGCAACAGAGTCATTTGAATCAGGTCAAACGATTGAAATGACTTTTGATGTTGAACATATTCACTTTTTTGACAAAGAATCGACAGATCGAATCGAATTATCATCGATAGGAATGAGTAAAGATGAAGACGATATCGCTATTTAAGACTACACTAGGAAACTTCCAACTAACGATTAACCCAGATTCACATCAGTCACATATTATCTTTAGAGTTGAAGTACCTAAGTCTACTCAGGAGCTGATGATTCATTACTCTTATTCCCCCACCGAAGAAACGGTAGAAGGGAATCTCGACTATATCTTTTCACGTTATCAAAGTGATAACAATATGGCAGCGGACGATAGAGATTCTATTCTCTCGGTCAGGAATCTTATTACGATTTCAGCTCATTCGAATCAAGGGTTTGAAGGAAGCTGCCATCGTTTTGAACCAACAGGAACGATCATTATTAATCAAACAGCCTCTTCTAAAGGGATGAATTCCAGGGAGATTGAACCGGGATTTTGGGATATCTCTCTTAATCTTCATTCGGTGGTCACACCGAAAACGGAAGTTCATTGTGTGATTGAAGCTGTACATGAAGAGGAATCGATGGTTCATCCACCTATTCAAATCCTAGAAATGAAGAAATTGCCTTTAAACCGGGAACGAAATAAAGATGTTCCGCTTCATTTTCAAAAAGTAGAGCTGCATTCACATACCCATCATAGTGATGCAGTCCATACGACTACGGAATTAATCAATGAAGCAATGAAGCAAGAAATTAATTGGCTCGCCATCACCGATCATAATACGTTAAGTGCTTTTGATGAAGTTTCTGGAATCCAGCACTCGATTCCATTAATAAAAGGAATGGAAATGACGACTTTTTTCGGACATTTCTTAACACTAGGGTATCAAAATCAAAGGCCAATGGATTGGACCTCAATTGATCGCTTTACAATCAACGAAAAATTAAAGGAATTGAAAGAGCAAGGATTAATAATTGGGATCGCTCATCCTTTTGATGTTGGGAGCCCATATTGTACAGGATGCCGATGGCAGTATGTATTAGAAACACTTGAACATATTGATTTCATTGAAGTTTGGAACTCTGAGGATCCACACCTTTCGTTATCAAATGCAGATGCAGTGGCAAAATGGACGCAGTTATTAAATGCCGGTATTGAGATCGCTGCAACATGTGGAAGGGACTGGCATCATTCAAATACAACGAAGGTACCTGCCTCCTTCTATGTACTGGCAAATCATCACGCAGTTGAAAAAGAAATCCTTGAAGCAGTGAAGCTGGGCAGAAGTTATATGACACTCTCTGCGGAAATCGACTTAGCCATTAATGATGAATGGACCATTGGCGACAGGATTAGCTTGGCTGATAGGGAGGAAATGCTTCTGCAAGTAAGGCTTACACACGCCGATGATGTCGATGTCGTGAGAATCGAATCAAATTTGGGAGATTTATATGAAACGAATCAAGTGGATATACTCTATAAACTTTCGAGAATACATGACTTGAGGTGGCTGCGAGTATCGGCGTTTGATAAGGAGCTTAATCGAATTTTAATGACAAATCCAGTTTATTTTACTGAAAATGAGACAAGGGAAGGAGGAGTACGATATGGAGGTCACAACTAATAAACAACTTGGGACTGGTTCTGCTGTGGAAAAGCGGAAAAGGAAGAAAAAAGCACAGCCAATGAAATTAACCTTTGAAAATATTTGGCAGCACCGCGCACAGTATTTCATGCTTTTGCCCTGTATTGTATTCTTTATTATTTTTTCTTACTTACCTATGGCAGGTATGGTATTGGCCTTTAAGGAGTTTCGTTTTGATACAGGAATATTTGGCGGGGCATGGGTTGGGCTTAAATATTTTGAACGCTTTTTCCAGGACCCCCAAAGTTGGAACTTCATAAAAAATACGCTCATTATTAGTTCGATGAAATTGATTTTAGCCCTGCCGTTTCCGATTATATTGGCCCTCATGTTTAATGAAATAAAAAACAATAAAATCAGAAGCTTTTTTCAAAGTATTACCTACCTGCCGCATTTTATTTCATGGGTGGTGGTTGTAGGAATTCTACAAAGTATTTTAGCACCTAATACCGGGCTGCTGAATCAACTTATATCCTTTATGGGAGGTGATGGGAGCACATTTTTCTTAATGGAGGAAGAAAATTTTCATTCGATTATGTTTTGGAGCTATGTTTGGAAGGATATTGGCTGGAATTCAATCATTTATTTTGCCGCGATTGCTGGGATTAACCCTAGCCTATATGAAGCAGCTGCCATTGACGGGGCAAATAGATGGAGACAAATTTGGCATATCACTTTAACTGGTATAAGACCAACGATCATCATTTTGTTTATTCTCTCATTAGGGAATATCCTATCTGCAGGATTTGATCAGATTTATTTATTGAAAACACCAGGAAATGCAGAGGTTTCCGAAATTATCGATACATATGTCATTCGCACAGGGCTGCAAAGCGGTCAATTTGGATATGCAACAGCAGTCGGGATGATGCAAGGAATTGTAGGTTTGATTGTGGTGTTAGTAGTCAACCGTTTTTCGAGCAAGAAATTTAATACATCATTATGGTAAATAAATTCAGAGAGGAAATTATTAATATGAAAATACTATCCTATAAAGTTTTAACCTTGCTTTTAGTTGGCGTTTTGTTACTCACTGCTTGTTCTACTAAATCAGAAGAGACGGTGAACCGGGAAAAACCGAAAGATGCGCCAGATACATGGATTGCTGATCGAACCGTAAAAGGGCTTGTCTTTATGAGTGATGGCGACGTTTCAGCTGAAATGAATCCAGAAATTGCCGCGGAATTAAAGAAACAAACAGGTATTACTTTAGAGCTGCAGGGAATAACTGTCGAAGATTCTACAGAGGCATTAACGGCAGGGCTGGCAGCTGGGGATTTACCAGATTTTGTTGCCTATTATTTAAATAATAGTGGACGTCCAGAAATGCAAATTTTATTAAAAGGTGCACGTGAGGGAATGTTCCACGATTTAACTCCTATGCTGAAAGAAACAAAGATTTATAGTAAGTATTTTGAAGAGGGTTACCTACCGAAAGATACGAAAGACAATATTATGTTTAGAGATGAGTTTGACGGTTCAAGCTATTTTGTCCATATGTCGATTCCACGTGAGCCAGGGACAGTCAATCGTAAATATGTTGGCGGACCGTATATTCTTAAAGATATTGCTGATCAATTAGGGATTAACCCAGCTGACATTAATACAACGGAAGAATTACGAGAAGTAGCAGAGAAGATTCAAGCGGGTAATTTTAAAGATGTAAATGGTAAGCCCGTCACACCAATTGGTCCAACGGCATGGGGCGGTGCAGATAGAGACTTTATTTTCAATGATCTTGTGTGGTCAGGAGATTCAGGTGAGAAATTCCTAAAAGATAACGCTGGAAAGATTAAGCATGAGTCCCAAACTGATTATGGACTAAAACGTGTTAATTTTGTTAGGGATTTATTAGCAGATGATCTTCTTCATCCAGAGTTCTTCACAATGGAAGAAAATAAAGCAAAAGAAGGTATTGTCAATAAATCGTTTGGAATTGTGGCTGATCTCCATAATTATGTTGTACAAAACAATGATATGAAATATGTTCCTCTTGGACCAATCAATACAGCTGAAGGAGAATATCAAATGCAATTATCCTATAAATCAGGATATGCAGGATGGTCGGTTCCTTCCACTACCGAAAATCCAGAGGATATTGTGAAGTTAGCTGACTTTTTGGCAAGCCGTGAAGGTAAATTACTAAGCCATTATGGGATTGAAGGCAGAGACTATACGTTAGATGAAAAGGGAAATCCAGTTGTTAACAAAGAGGTTTTAGAATTAAAGGAAAATGATCCAGCAGCTGCCGCGAAGCTAGGGTTCAGAGGTGCGGGTTCTTATTGGGCAGAGCATCTTGGATATACAGATATGGATAACTTTGCTGACTTTGGTGAACGCGAATACGGTGAAAGAGTACGTGGTGAAGATACACAAGCAGCTCAGAAAATCCTTGAGCTATGGAATTATGATGAGAAGTTCAAGAATGCGGAAGTAATAGACGGTTCAACCCCTCAAACCTTTATTTTTGAATATGAAAATGGGGAAAACCTTAATATTGCCTTAGAAACATACAATGAAAATTTATTGCGCGCCTACTACAGTAAGTCCGAAGAAGAGGCCAAGGAAATACTAAACGATTCGAAGGAATTACTAGAAAAGTCAGGATTAAATGATTATATCAAAATCATTGAAGAAAAAGAAAAAGAAGGTACGATCATCAAATTTTAAAACAACAAGCTTCCTTTCTCTCTAGAGGAAGGAAGCTTCCTTTTAAATGGGAGGGATTTCGATGTTAGACGACCATAATAAATCTTGGCGGTTCTTTAAAGCGCTGAATATCAGCATAGTGATTCTACTTTCGCTATCTATCATTCTGCCATTTTTAAACATCCTTGCACTTTCTCTTAATGAAGGAACGGATGCGCAACGAGGGGGTATTCATTTCTTTCCTAGAGAGTTTAGCTTCGAGAATTATCTAGAAGTATTTAAGCAATCATCCATTCTAAATGCATTCGGCATCAGTGTGTTCAGGACGGTTGTCGGAACCATAATAAGTGTATTTTTAACGGCAATGGCTGCTTATGCTCTGAAAACAAGGACGCTTCCAGGCAGGAAGGTCATTACCTTTATCATATTTTTTACGATGTTATTCAGCGGCGGAATTGTTCCATATTATTTGGTTTTAACAGAGCTTCAATTAACAAACACCATCTGGGTATATATTATTCCAAGTCTATATAGTGTGTGGAATATTTTAATTATGAGGACTTTCTTTTTGCAAATACCAGATAGTATTGAGGAAGCAGCGAGAATTGATGGCTGCAGTGAGTTTCAAATCTTTATAAGAATCATTCTGCCGATGAGTAAACCGGTTATTGCAACGATTGGATTATTTAATGCAGTAGCTCACTGGAATGATTGGTTCTCTGGATCTTTTTATGTAAGAAATCCAGAACTAAAGCCATTGGCAACACTTTTACAAGAAATGCTGACGAAACAACAGACGATGGCGGATGCTTTGTTAAGAAACTCAGGCGCGTATGCCATGTTAGAGAAGATAACGGTAACGGGCGACTCCTTAAAGATGGCAACCATTATCATTGTCGTGGCACCCATAATCATGATTTATCCATTTATTCAAAAGTATTTTGTTAAGGGTGTAAATATAGGTTCAGTGAAAGAATAGGAGAGAAAATAATGGCACTAATGATGAGTGAAGAAGGTACGTTTTCAATTTTACAATTGACTGATTTGCATATTGGCTCTATGCCGTTTCATGAACAGGATGGTTATACATTTCAACATATTAAAGATATGACGGAAAAAGCAAATCCGGATTTAATTGTCATTACGGGAGATTTAATCTGGTCTGAAGGTGTCCCAGGCCCTGAAAAAAGCTTTGATGAATTAATAAAAGTCTTAAACGAATTAAATAAACCAATTGCGATTACATATGGGAACCACGATTCAGAAGAGGGGATTACTCGTACTGAATTAAGGGAAATGGAAGGAAAAATTGAGCAAGTAGTTCATAAAAAGCATCGGCATATTGTTGAGGATCGGGAAAGTTATTGCATTGAAATCAAAAATAGGAAGGGTGAAGTTGCAAATGTTCTCTATTTAATAGACAGCGGTGCACTAGATCCGTTAGGCATTGGAACGTATGAGTTTGTTCATCCAGATCAGGTTACATGGTTTCATGAAGTTTCGAAACAATATAATAATAGAGATAAAGATTTCAAACAAGATATCTTATTCCTGCATATTCCACTTCCTGAATACAAAGACGCCTTAATGTATGGGAATGTAGTGGGCCGAAAGAATGAGACCATTTCTTCACCAATGGTGAATACAGGATTATTTACTTCATTATTACTCAATGGAAATGTTGCGGGTGTGTTTTGTGGACATGATCATGATAACGACTTTACAGCTGAATATCAGGGGATTAAATTGTGTTACGGCAGAATCAGCGGCTTCCAATGTTACGGGGAGCTTACTCGAGGCGCGCGGGTAATCGAGCTCAACGACCATCAATCATTTGATTCCTATATCATTGAGACAGATACGTATACCAACTACAAATAGATGAGGAACTATCAGGAAATACCAAAATTTAAATTCCTTTTCATTCCTTTGTTAATAGAGCAATTCTTTCAACTATTATTAGGGAATATGGATGTCCTAATGCTTAGTCAATACTCTGATAATAGTGTTGCTGCAGTTGGGATAGCGAACCAATTGATTGTAGTCACAACCATGATATATGGATTTATAAATATTGGAACGACCATTCAGCTAACGCAGTTGTCAAGTACGGGCCATAAGGAAAAAAGCGCAAAAGTTGTTTCCCATGCTTTTTATTTAAATATGATTTTTACAATCATCATGATGACTGTTTTACTAGTGTTTAACGAAACCTTCCTTAAAATCATGCAAACACCGGACAGCTTAATGGCTGAAGCATCGACCTATTTAAAGGTAATCACGTATGGTCTCATTTTCCATGCTATTATGGGTTTGATGGGGAGTATTTTTAGAAGTTACTCCTTGGTTAAGATTGTTATGTTTGTAACCATACTCTGTAATATTCTAAATATTGCTTTCAACTATATTGTATTATTTACACCCATTTCTATTTTCGGTGAAGGCGTTTTTGGTGTCGCCGTCGCAACAAACATAAGCCGAATGATAGGTATGATCATCTTATATGCTTATTTTCTATTGCATAAGCAGCATCTTTTTGGTTTTATAAATTGGATCAAAATAGAAATAAAAACATTGAAAAAAATACTTGTACTTGGTATCCCTTCAGCAGGTGAACATGTTTCTTACAATTTATCACAAGTATTAATCACTGGCTTTGTTGCAAGCTTGGGAGCTGCTACGATTGCCGCTAAGATTTATGCTCAAACCATCACTTCAGTCGTGTTCGCTTGTTCAATGGCGATATCACAAGCAGCACAAATCATCACTGGGAAGCTGATTGGGAATAGAAAGATGGACGATGCGTATAACTTTTCAGAGCGTTTGTTATGGAAAAGTATTGTGGTTACAACTATATTTACTGCTTTTATCGCATTATTATCTACGAGTATTGTTTCCATTTTTACAACAAATGAAGATATTATTCATCTTACGATTCTCCTTGTTTTTCTAAGTGTACTGTTAGAACCAGCTAGAACAGCAAATGTAATGCTCGTTTCAACACTTAATGTATCCGGTGATGTGAAATATCCTGTATTGATCAGTATGATAGTAGTATGGGGATTTGTTATTCCAATGAGTTTTATTATTGGTGTATGGTTAGATTACGGGTTAATAGGAATATGGATTGTCTTTATAGTAGATGAGTGGATTCGTGCTTCATTATTATTTTTACGGTGGAAAAAAGGCTACTGGAAATCCTATGATATTTTGGTAGATTAATTAGAGATAACGATCGAGGTGTATAAAAGGTGAATAAAGATGAACGTCTTCAATTTATTTTAAGTCAATTACAAAAGCATAATAAAATTATGGTTTCTGATTTATCGAATGATGTGAATGTCACACCTGAAACGATCAGAAAAGACCTAGCAGAGCTTGAGATGAATGAACAGTTGACGCGAATTCACGGTGGAGCAGTTCCCTTTATACCGACGCAAAAAGAAATGGTGTATGAAAGGAAACTGTCATTACATTATGAGGAAAAGTTAAAAATAGCCAAGAAAGCGGCTCAATTGATTCAACACGGTGATACGATCGCTGTAGACGTAGGGACAACTACGGTTCATATTGCAGATATGATTGAAGATATACATTCGTTAACAGTTGTAACGAACTCTTTAAGCGCGGCCCTTCGATTTAATTTAGCAATTGAAGAAAAACGTATGTCTGGTCAGGTGATTATGCTGCCAGGAATTACGCACCCTGATCAGTCATCAGTGAAAGGCACCTATACGATTGAATTTTTAAAAAGATTTAACTTTAATCGGGCCTTTATCTCTTGTGGCGGTGTAACCAAAGACGCTATCTATGATTTTGATATGGATGAATCCCTTGTATCAGAAGTAATGATTCAACATAGTCATGAAGCTATTTTACTTACAGACTCATCGAAATTAAATAAAAAATCGGTGTTTGAAATAAGTCCGATTTCCAATATAGCAAAAATTATTTGTGATAAAGAAAAACCGTCAGACTGGCCAGAAAGCGGATATAGGTGGATACCTATTTATGAGTCAGCATTGAAAAGGAAGGATGAAACAAATGAAAGTAGATTATCATATACATCTTGAGGAGGGCCCATATTCGCTTTCTTTTGTTGAAAAAAGTTTGAATGCAATGGAGCATTTTACTATTAGTCAGGAAAAAAGGCATACAAAAGAATGGCTGGTTCAAGCTATTAATCAAATGAAGAGACGTTTGGATGAGAGTGAATACTCATCATGGTGGTTAGATTTTTATCTGCAGGAGGCTTTACGTAAGGGCATTAAGCAAGTAGGAATTGTAGATCATTTATACAGATTTATAGAAACGAGAGATTATTTCACTAGATATATGGATGTTACTTCAGATGAAATTGGCAAACAACAATTGGATTGGTTAAATAAGGTTATGGTAAGAAGCTTGGAGGATTTTGTTTTATTTATTTCTTCTGAGAAAAAAAAGTGGGCAGCTAAAGGTGTCGAGTTGAAGGTAGGAATAGAGGCAGATTATTTTGCAGGCGGAGAAGATGAATTAAAATCAATCTTAAAAGGTTATGACTTTGATTATGTGATCGGGTCTGTTCATTTTTATGAGGGATGGGGATTTGACAACCCGGACCTTCAATCTAAATTTAAGCAGTACGACTTGAATGCCCTTTATAAAAATCACTTTGAAACAGTAAAAAAGGCAGCAAAGTGCGGGCTTTTCGATTTCATTGCACATTTAGATAATTTGAAAGTATTCAATGATAGACCAAACGAAGCTGGTTTAGTTGATGAATATAAAGCAGTAGCCAAAACATTAGTTGAAAATAACGTGGCAACAGAGATTAATGCAGGATTATATTATCGCTATCCTGTTAAAGAATTTTGTCCAAGTCCATTGCTCCTCGATATATTAATTGCAGAAGGTGTAAAGTTCACAGTATCCTCTGATTCCCATTATCCTAATGATTTAGGTATTTATACAGAAGAAATCAACAAATTATTAGTGGACAAAGGTGTGAAAGAAGTAGCGACATTTGATAAGAGAAAAAGAATCATGAGACCGATTCAGTTTGATTCTATTACTGTTTAGAAATTGAGTATATAAACAAATTAAGAAAGCTTAATGCTATTCAAAAGGGTTGGTCCAATTGGACCAACCCTATTACAATTACTTTAAACTGTTAGTTTCAACAACTGACCATTTTGTTCTACCGTGTCGTTAGCAGTGGTTTCAACATTTAAATATTGATTCGTGTTTGTAATGACAACCAATGTGGTGGTTTCAAATCCCTTTGCTTTTATTTGGTCCATTTCAAATTCAATGAGCAGGTCGCCTTGTTTGACATAATCGCCTTGTTTTACACGTGGTGTAATATATTTTCCTTTTAGTTTTACTGTATCGAGCCCAATATAAATTAATACTTCAGCCCCATCCTCAGAGGTTATACCAACTGCATGTCCTGTAGGAAATTGAGTTGTAATTACACCATCAACCGGTGAATAAATCTTACCTGCTTCAGGCTCAATGGCAATTCCTTTACCAACGGTCTCGGTTGCAAATAATGGATCACGGATAGAAGTTAATGGCACTACCCTACCACGTAATGGACTATGAATGGTTTCCGGCAGTACACCAAAAATATTTTGCGTGAAATGATCATCCACCTTTGAATTTTTGCCTTCATATCCAATGAGATACGTCAAAAGAAATCCGATTGCAAATGCCACACCAATCCCAATTAGGTACTGCCAAATGGGTGTAAAAGCTGGAATGGATAGAACACTAGGAAGGACAAAATCATTCATCACAACTCCAAGACTGCCATTGATCGCCCCGCCAATTCCAGCAGCTATGATTACATAGAACATTGTTTTTCGATAACGAAGGATGATTCCATAATTAATCGCCTCAGTGGTTCCGGCCAAAGCACCAGGTAATATTCCGCTTGCAGCAAGAGCCTTTAAATCTTTATCACGTGTTTTTAGAAAAACCGCAATCCCAATACCCACTTGTGCAAATGGAGCTGCCGCTGCCATAGCAATAATGGGGTCTGGACCAGTGGCAAGATTTACGATCGCAAGTGGTATAATCGTCCAATGCAATCCCATAATGGTCAGGAAGGTCCAAGCTGCTCCTAAAACAGCACCAGCTAATAATCCGCTTCGTTCGCTTAAGAAATTAATCACCGAACCTAACCCTTCGCCGAGAAGTGTTCCGATTGGACCAAACACCAGCATCGTTAACGGGACGAGAATGAGTAATGAAATCAAAGGGTTGATAAACATCTGTATATCTTTATAAATTACCTTTTTTAATAATCGATCGAGTCCTGCATAAACAAACATGGCGATAAAGATTGGAAATACAGTAGAAGAATAATCAGCTAATAAAACAGGGATGCCTAAAAAGTCGATTGTCTTCACATCGTTTTCTACAAGGTGCATAATTTCAGGTGTGAGAATGGATGCACCAATCACCCCGCCGACATAACCGTTAGCACCTAGTTTAAGAGCGATGGATATTCCAAGAAACAATGGCAGGAAATGAAAAACGGCATCTCCAGCCGCCGATAAAATGACAAAGGCACCACTCTCATTAGACAACCAGCCTAATGTATTTAAAACGGATAACATTGCTTTTAAGAGTCCAGCACCAGCAAGAACACCGATAATAGGGGCAAAGCTTCCTGAAATCACACTTAAAACTTTAGACAATGCCGTTTCTTTTTTCGCATTAGGTACATTATTTGTATGTGTATCTTGTTTTTGGTTACTCATAGTTGTTTACACACTCCCATAACTATATCTTTTGCATTCATTTCCTCAATTACTATTTCTTATCACTATATTTATCGCTTTCATTTTCTCTATTTAAAATTTCAAAAAATTGAAAGGGCTAACGTACTACTAGTATAATGATTTCAATTGTATTCCATTAGGACTCGTTTGATAATATCCGGATATATAGGACAAATATAAATTTGTTGCTGTCCAATAGGAGGGAGTAACCTGGAACCATCAAAAATCATCTCAACGGCCATGAAAGTTCAACATATAACCAATTTAAATACGTATGTGTTCAATCAAAATCGGGAACTGATTTATCAATATGAAATGACTACAATCCCTGCATTTATGCCCGGTTCAGGGGAGAGAGATGTCTTATCTTTGTATGACAATATGAAACAAACAGGACAACTTTATTCCTATATAAATGAATGGGACTTACACTATTTTAGTTATTCCTTCAGAGAAAAAGAGGAAGCTTATACGATTATTATCGGACCGTATTTTGATAAGACACCGAATCTATACAGTTTATCAAGGGACTACCAGCTCACGAGTGCACAAAGTGAAGATTTAAAGCTGATAAGCAATAAAATCTATGTACTAACTGCAGAAAAAGCCAGCAGTTTTGGAAGTATCCTTCAGCAGTTTACAAACATGGTTGAGGAGGAAATGTCCCCAATATTCATTATTTCTGAAAAAAACAGCACTCTTGTTCATAAAACAGATGACCGTTTCAATGTGGATGAAGAAGGAGAACTAGTTAAATTGAGGTATAAGACTGAAAAGGATTTTATGCATGCGGTTGAACGTGGGGATAAAAAGGAGGCTTTACAACTCATTAATTCTAAAAATATGTTGTTTTCTTTTTCAGAACGTTTTCCAAATCAGCCGTTACGCAGACTTAAGAATGTTGCTATTATACTAAATACTCTACTTAGGACGTCAGCAAGAAACAGTGATGTCCCGGCCATCATGATTCATCGAATTTCGGAAAAATATGCCTACGAAATTGAAAATGCAAATCAGGTGGAAATCCTGCATCAATTAGAAGACCGCATGATTGAGGAATACTGCGATATAGTTGTATCCAGCTCTTTAAGTAAATACTCAAACATGACCCAAAGGGTGATTGAATATATTCTTAGCTTTTATAATAAACAAATCAATAAAGAAGAGTTAGCAGCAAAACTGTCTACCCATCCCAGCCATCTATCCAGAAAATTTAAAGAAGAAACAAACATGACCTTAACCGGTTTTCAGCAGATGTTACGAATAAAACAAGCCAAACATCTTTTGAGAACAGAGAGTCTATCGGTTGAGGAAATCGCTTGGATGATTGGCTATGAGGATCCCTCCTACTTTTCTAGGGTATTTAAAAAAGAAACAGGCAGAACACCCTCTCAATATCGGGATGGGGAGGCTGGGGCTGATTTTTAACATAAAATCGCCCCTTTAAAAAGCTCCCTAAATTTCTCCTTATCTTCTGCTGTAAATGGTTTTGGCCCCTTTGTACGTTTTCCGCTTTTTCGAGCCATGGCACTCAAATATCGTGATTGTAATAATTGATCAATGTTTTCATTTGTATAGCTATAACCAGTATGGTGAAGAACCGTACACCCTTTTGCTAAGGCTAGTGAAGCAAGACCATAATCCTGCGTAACGATGATATCTCCTTTCGCTGCTAACTTCATAATCCGATAATCCGCCGCATCTGCTCCAGAATCCACATAAATGATTTCTACGCCTGAGGGTTGTTCTGCATTAGAAAAATGAGAAAAGCTAGTAACAAGGACAACGGGAATGTCAGCATTCCTACTCTCAGCGATAATAATATCCTTAACCGGACATGCATCTGCATCAACATAAATTTTCAACTTTATCACTCCTGTAAAGGTATTCTTTCTATTATATATAAATTTTAACATTAGTTTTAGAATTGAATGGTTTCGCATTTTAAATATTAGTATCTTTAATTAGAGATAAAATTCTTGACGATTCTAAAAAGGAAGATGTAATATGGTTACATAAAGTAACTTTAATAACAATAAATAACCTTCTGATAAAAGCAACTACAAGAAAGATCATTTTAAAAACCATTAAGGAGTGAACTATATGATTGAAGTAACTGTAAAACTTAATTTCGAAGGAAAAAACTATCAAACGAATGTCATTGTAAGCAAAGACACACCAGAAAAACAAATCTTACAGATGGCAAGGGAACAAGTTAGAAGACAATGGACAAATTAATCATGAGATATCCAGCGTAAAAGGGGGATAAAGGCATGATTGAAAAAAAGGAAGTTGGAGAAAAAGCTGTAGAGTATGTAAAAGACGGAATGATCGTGGGACTTGGTACAGGGTCTACTGTCTATTATTTCATTTCTAAGCTTGGCGAATTGGTCGAGCAAGGATTATCCATAAAAGGGGTCCCATCCTCTAAGCAGACAGAAAAAATAGCAATAGAGCTCGGTATCCCGCTTGTTTCGTTCCATGAGATTGATCAAATTGATGTATCGATTGATGGGGCTGATGAGGTGAACCCAGAATTACATCTCATAAAAGGGGGAGGCGGAGCCCTTCTAAGAGAGAAAATTATCGCGAAGGCAGCGAAAACTTTTATCGTCGTTGCTGATTCTCAAAAGTATGTTGAAACATTAGGTACTTTTCCACTGCCAATCGAAGTGGTGCCATTTGGATATGAAATGACCATGAAATACATTCGAGAGCTTGGAGGTAAACCAACGCTCAGGAATAGTGGAGGAACTCCTTTTCTTACCGATAATGGTAACTATATGATCGACAGCAGTTTTCAAAAAATTAATCAGCCAGAAGTATTAGAGAAAAATCTGAATCTTCTGCCTGGTGTGGTGGATAATGGATTATTTGTCGGTATGGCGGATGCTGTTATTACCATTAGGGATAACAAACTTGTAACGAAAGTCCGAAGATAAATAGTAGAGAAAATAGATTACGAACATGGGGGAAGAGTAATGGAATCAATGACTTTTGTCTTA
The DNA here is from genome assembly GCF_055502545.1 of Bacillus sp. CZDM1. NCBI lineage: Bacteria > Bacillati > Bacillota > Bacilli > Caryophanales > Bacillaceae > Bacillus > Bacillus sp. CZDM1. Next base: position 56,307 of record NZ_JBUESO010000017.1, read on the forward strand.
TTTGGAGCCACAGGGGATCTAGCGAAAAGAAAAATTTTCCCAGCTCTCTACAACTTATATGTTGATCAGAAATTACCAAAGTCCATATCTATAATCGGTCTTGGAAGAGGGGAAATTTCACATGCTGATTTTCAAGAGAAAGTGAAGGAATCCATTTTGGAGTTTTCTCGGCGTCTAGAACATGAGGCTGCGGCTATGAGTGGATTTTTAGATTACTTCCGCTATAGTAAATTGGATGTGAACCGTCAAGAAGATTATCAAGCATTACTACAGTTAGTAAAGAAGCAAGAAAAGGAACTTCATTTAGAAGAAAATCGCATGTTTTATCTTTCGGTTGCACCAGAATTTTTTGATACGATTGCCCTGAACATCAATAACAGTGGATTAGGTGAAACCACGGGCTGGAAACGCTTGATCATTGAAAAGCCCTTTGGTCATGATCTCGAATCTGCACGTGACCTAAATGAACAACTAAGCCGTGCTTTTGTCGAAGAGGAAATTTTTCGAATTGACCACTACTTAGGCAAACCGATGGTTCAAAACCTTGAAGCTTTGTCTTTTGCAAATCCGATTCTGCGGTCCTTGTGGAATAAAGAACATATAGCAAATGTTCAAATTACCGCAAGTGAAACGGTTGGGGTTGAAAAAAGAGCAGGATACTACGATCAGGCTGGGGCAATCCGAGATATGTTTCAAAACCATATGCTGCAAATGCTAATGATGACCGCTATGGATACACCTAAAGAAATAAACGCAGCTGAAGTTAGAAGAGAGAAACGGAAGGTCATGGAGTCACTTCGTCCCGTAATGAAAGAAAATGTTCATTACGATATTGTACGCGGCCAATATATTTCAGGAGAAGTAAATGGAGAGAAAGTCCCAAGCTATCAAGAGGAGCCAGGCGTTGCTTCTGCTTCCACTACGGATACCTTTGTAGCTGCAAGGTTGTGGATGGATCATCCATCCTGGACCGGGGTTCCCTTTTACATTCGCACAGGAAAAAGAATGAAAGAAAAATCCACCCGAATTGTCATTGAATTTAAAAATCAAGAAAACCTTTCGTATAAAAGTAATCAAATAAATCCTAACTTATTAATCATCGAAATCAACCCAGATGAAAATATTTCTATCCAATTAAACAGCAAAAACCCATTAAATAATGGAAAGGTTGAACCTGTAAGGATCCATTTATCGAATGATCAAATAAGCTTAGGGGTCCCTGAAGCGTATGAAAGACTAATTAATGATGCAATTAATGGAGATTCCACCTTCTTTGCTCATTGGAAAGAAGTTGAGTTGTCATGGGAATGGGTGCAGCCGATATTAGATGCATTTAAGGAAAATCTAGTACCGCTCACTAAATATCAGTCAGGTTCTTATGGTCCTGCTGCCGCTGATTTATTACTTTTGGAAAATGGCTTTACATGGTGGCTGGATGAAAGTCATCAAGAAAATAAGGAAAAGGTATTACAGAACTAAACAAGTTGGGAATTGTTTAGTCAGCAATCAGCAGAATATATACAAGAGGGATTTTACGAAATAATAATCAAGCTGTTGGAGGGAAATATAATGAAGGTTGGACTTATTGGTTTAGGGAAAATGGGGCTGAATTTAGGACAAAATTTATTGGATCACCATCACGAAGTGATAGCATTTGATGTGAATCCAAATGCAGTAGATAATATGAAGGAATATGGAGCAACAGGTGTATCAAGTTATAAAGAACTCATTCAGTCTTTGGATCATCCAAGGGTTATATGGATTATGGTCCCGCATGCAGTGGTAGATTCCGTTATCGGTGAAATCTTACCGTTTTTGGAAAAAGGAGATATCGTCGTTGAAGCAGGTAATTCTCACTATAAAGAATCAATTCAACGCTACAATGAATTAAAGGAAGTAGGCGTAAGCTTTATGGATGCGGGTACTTCAGGCGGTATGGAGGGTGCGCGAAATGGTGCTTGTTATATGATCGGTGGTGACCCAGAGGCATGGGAAGTCGTACAACCCCTGTTCAAAGATACAGCTGTTGAAAATGGCTTCTTATATGCCGGTAAAACAGGCAGCGGGCATTTCTTAAAGATGGTTCATAATGGAATCGAATATGCCATGATGGCTGCTATTGGAGAAGGATTTGAAGTACTGGAAAAAAGTGAATTCGATTTTGATTATGAACAGGTTGCAAGAGTTTGGAATAATGGATCCGTTATTCGTTCATGGTTGATGGAATTAACAGAAAATGCATTCTCAAAATATCCAAATTTGGATGAAATTAAAGGGATTATGCATTCCTCTGGTGAAGGAAAATGGACTGTTGAGGCCGCATTAGACCTCAAAACAGCAACACCCGTCATTGCTATGTCATTATTAATGCGTTATCGCTCCCTGGAAGATGATACCTTTACAGGAAAGGTTGTAGCTGCATTAAGAAATGAATTTGGCGGACATGCTGTCGAAAAGAATTAATAAATTTAATAGAACAGCTGTATAAAAGTAGGATGAAGGACAAATTAGGAGAATTCACATTGAGATTTGTCCTTCATAAGCGGGATGAAGGACAAATCAGGAGAGTTCGGAAAGAGATTCGTCCTTCATAAGCGGGATGAAGGACAAATCAGGAGAGCTCGCAAAGAGATTCGTCCTTCATAAGCGGGATGAAAGACAAATCAGAAGAGTTCGGAAAGAGATTCGTCCTTTATAAGCGGGATGAAGGACAAATCAGGAGAGTTCGGAAAGAGAATCGTCCTTCATAAGGATTTTCATGGGAAAAATCAACACCTATCTTTAACAAAACCTATAAAATAATTGGAGGAAAAACATCATGAAATTTTTTATCGATACTGCAAACTTAGAGGAAATTAAAAAGGCATATAAAATTGGCGTATTATCAGGTGTAACAACCAACCCTTCACTCGTTGCTAAAGAAGGCGTGAAATTCGAAGACCGTATCGCAGAAATCTTAAATGCCGTTCCGGAGGTTGAATCAGTTTCTGCCGAAGTAACACCAAATGCTTTAACAGCTGAGCAAATGATTGCGGAAGCAGACGAGCTGATTAAAATTAACGGCGGTGATAAGAATATTACCATCAAAGTTCCAATGACACTTGATGGACTAGAGACTTGCCGCTATTTAACTAAAAAAGGTGTTAAAACCAATGTTACCTTAATTTTTAGTGTCAATCAGGCATTACTTGCTGCACGTGCAGGAGCTACATATGTTTCTCCATTCTTAGGACGCTTGGATGATATTAATGAAGATGGAGTTGAACTTGTCGCAAAAATTGCTCAGATGTTCCGTGTTCAAAATCTAGATTCACAAATCATTGCAGCATCTGTTCGTCATCCGGACCATGTAACCCGTGTTGCATTGGCTGGAGCTCATATCGCAACCATTCCATTTAAGGTCATTGAGCAACTATCAAAGCATCCGTTAACAGATCAGGGACTTGAAAAATTTGCTGCGGATTGGAAAACTGTCTAATAAAAAGAAGGGCGTTATCTCAGAGTTAACGCCCTTACATAAAACAATCCCAACTTGGCAGAAAACAAAAGCTATCAATTTTGACCAGCAGTTGTAGAAGCTAATAAGAAAAACATGTTTGCACTCCTTGGTAAGCCAGGATATGAAGCAGAAAGAGAAGAATTGCAAAAACGCATATCAAAATAATGGTAATCTGATTAAAAAGCAGTCCAATTCGCGAATTGGACTGCATATTTGGAAGTATCTATAAATGCATTTTAATTTAATAAAATAAAAGTGTTATTGACAAAAAGGTTTATAGGTATTATTATTATCTTGTATTCAAGATGTTTTAATTAAATATATTTAAATTTAAGATTCTTTAGGGGGAAATAATGGAGAGGAAATGCAATAATCTGCCCTTTCTAATAGTAAAGCAAACACCTAAAGCAATTGATGAATAAAGTTTATACTCTCATTTTTTTTATAATTTATCTCGAATTCGAGATAAATAACATTAACAGCACATAAAGAAACTATGATTGTTACTAATATGACAGGAGTGATTAGGAGATGGAACTCTTAGGACTACATCATGTATCAATTTTAACAGGGAAAGCGGAAAAGAATTATGAATTTTATACAAAAATTTTAGGAATGAGATTGGTAAAGAAAACTGTAAACCAGGATAATACAGAATCCTATCATCTTTTCTATGCTGATGGTGAAGGAACCCCAGGAACTGAAGTTACGTTCTTTGACATTCCTCATCTTGGGCAAACATATAGGGGAACTTCAGATATTTCTACTGTATCACTTAGAGTTAGAAATTCGGAATCATTGTTATTTTGGAAAGAACGTTTTAACCAATTTGGGATAGAACATGATGATATTCAAAAAAGAGCAAGTCGTGATACATTGGCTTTCAGAGATTTCGAGGGGACTCGGATAGTACTTGTATCTGATAACGGTGAAAAAGGTGTGAGAGCAGGGGTTCCTTGGCAACGAGATGACATTTCGTTGGAACATGCCATTATTGGTTTAGGACCCGTAACCCTCACAGTGGCAATTGCCGAACCAACTATCGGTGTATTAACAGAAGTTATGGGTTTTCGATTTGTCGGTTCCTATCCGTCACCTGAAGGGGATTATCCTGATATATCGGTTTATGCAACTGGCGAGGGAGGCAGCGGTGCTGAGGTTCATATTGAAACAAGACCTGAATTGCCAAGAGTCCGCTTAGGTCGTGGTGGTGTTCACCATGTTGCCTTCCGTGTTCCGAATGAGGAAGAATATGATCAATGGGCAGAGCGTTTGGAAGAATACAGGTTACCGAATTCAGGGAAAGTGGAGCGGTATTACTTCAAAGCATTATATTTTAGGGAACCCAATGGAATCTTATTTGAATTATCAACAGATACACCAGGATTTGCGACAGATGAACCAATGGAAACAATGGGAGAAAAACTATCACTTCCATCATTTTTAGAACCAAATCGAAAAGAAATCGAAGAAAAATTACGTCCATTAATCTTAAATTAAACACTTGGAGGAATATGGAATGAACCATTTAAAAGGAATACACCATGTAACAGCAATTACTAGCAGTGCAGAAAAGAACTATGAATTTTTCACTTATGTTTTAGGTATGCGATTAGTTAAGAAAACGGTCAATCAAGATGATATTCAAACCTATCATTTATTCTTTGCAGATGATAAAGGCAGTGCAGGCACGGACATGACATTCTTTGACTTCCCTGGTATTCCGAAAGGCGTACACGGTACAAACGAGATTTCAAAGACATCGTTCCGTGTACCAAGTGATGCTGCGTTAGACTATTGGGTAAAACGTTTTGATCGTCTAGAAGTTAAACATGCTGGAATCAAAGAACAATTTGGCAAGAAAACTCTTTCTTTCGTTGACTTTGATGATCAACAATATCAATTGATTTCAGATGAATTCAATAAAGGCGTGGAATCTGGCACACCATGGCAAAAAGGTCCAATTCCACTGGAATATGCCATTACGGGTTTAGGTCCTATTTTTGTTCGTATTGCGAACTTTGATTACTTTAAAGAAATGATGGAAAAGGTTCTATTATTTAAAGAGACAGATAGAGATGGTTCCTTCCACTTATTTGAAGTGGGAGAAGGCGGAAATGGTGCCTCAGTCATTGTAGAATATAATGCGGTTCTTCCTCAAGCCCGACAAGGATTTGGTACGGTTCACCATGCAGCATTACGAGTAGAGGATCGTGCTGTTTTAGAGGAATGGATTGAACGGTTGAGTGGTTTTGGATTACAAACATCCGGTTATGTAAATCGTCACTTTTTTGAGTCATTATACGCAAGAGTTGCACCGCAAATTTTATTTGAGTTCGCTACGGATGGCCCTGGGTTCATGGGAGATGAACCTTATGAAACGCTGGGAGAAAAATTATCTTTACCTCCATTCTTAGAGCCAAAACGTGAAGAAATAGAAAAATTAGTTCGTCCAATTGATACAGTGAGAAGTACAAAGGAATTCATCAAGGAATAATAGGAATTATTTCACAATTGGATGGTTTTTAAAGGAGAGGAATAGGAATGAATAGTAAAATCATGAAAATACAAAAATTAGGATTTCCATGGGAGACAGAAGACCCGTTCCTTATGACCGTGCATCATAAGGATGCGTATCCTTCAGGAAATGATCAGCAGGGTCCAACGGCTTCATTGGAAGGCAGAAATCTTGGCGAGGATTTTACGTTGCGTGATGGTTTTAGAATGTATCATGGCAAAACGGTTCCGGGATTTCCTGTACATCCCCACAGAGGTTTTGAAACGGTCACTGTCGTTCTTGAAGGTTTGATTGATCATTTTGACTCATATGGGTCCACAGGAAGATTTGGGAATGGGGATGTTCAATGGATGACAGCAGGAAAGGGCAGCCAGCATTCTGAAATGTTCCCTCTCGTCCATCAGGACAAAGGCAATCCACTTGAATTCTTTCAGATATGGCTGAATTTACCTGCAAAAGATAAATTCGCTGATCCTGAATATAAAATGTTATGGGCTGAGGATATACCGGAAGTACAATCGGCTGATACAAATGGACAGAAAACGACCGTAAGACTGATCGCCGGAAATGTGATGGGCCAGTCTAGTTTAGAACCAAACTCTGCTTCTTGGGCAAACGATAAAAATCATCATGTGGGAATCTGCGTTATTCATATGGAGCCTGAAGCAGTCTTCGTCCTGCCCGCAGTTTCAGCGACAATGACAAGAAATTTATACTTTTATCAGGGAGATACACTAAATATTGACGAAACAGCGATTGAAACGAACCATCGTGTAAAGCTCGCTGGTGATCAGGAAGTTACGATTACAAATGGATCTTCTGAGAGTTATATGCTGATCCTAGAGGGTGAACCAATACAAGAACCTGTCCTATCCTATGGACCGTTTGTCATGAATACCGAGCAGGAAATTCGCGATGCATTCAAGGATTATCAAAATACACAATTTGGAGGCTGGCCATGGGACCGTCCTGATCCTGTAAATAAGCGTGAATCAGGAAGATTCGCACGCCATAAGGATGGAAGAGTTGAAAAAAGGTAACCACTACTGGTGCATAGTTTTATATAAAAATGACTCCGTTCACTATTGAACTGAGTCATTTTATTAAATGAGGAATCTTCTGATTTGTCTTTCATCGACCCTTATGAATAATGATTTTTTGGGCAGGTAGCCTGGAATGAATCCTTTGTCCCGCAAAAAGAGTTTCATCTCCAAACGGGTCCTATGTAATCAACAATTCAAATAAAAAAGCAGCAAAAAAAAATAAGCGGAGATTTTCCGGTTAAATGTAGAATGGAGCTCATTTCGGGATATTTAAGCGGAGGTTTTCCGGTTATGCAAAGAAATTTCATCAATTTTCATGTTTTTCGAGTCAATAGGCGGAATATCTCCGTCTATTTAAGCTTTTTTTATGATAATTACTAATTAAGCGGAATTTCTCCGTCTATTTATCAGCATGGGTGCTAATTAATAGTGCCTTTAATGGTGCCTGTCACCACTTGAAGTATTTCGAAGGGAAAGTGCACTATTACTGACAGGAGAGGAGAGAAGCCATTTATAAGGCTTCTCTCCCTTTTAATTAGAAATACCAAACGATTACTATATCTATCGAGTACCGAAAATAAAAGGATGGGTCTGGAATTGAGAGGAATATCTACAGAGTGATTGTGATTTTTTACCATTAAAGCAAAATTTGGAGGAAGGTGTTCATTAGGTGAATTTATTGATTGACTAAAGACATGTGATTCACTTCTACTATAAAAAATATTAGCACAGACCAAGGCCTGGGTCTGTGCTAATAATTATTTTATGGCAATAAAAGTAACCCCTGTTACTGTTGAGGTGCTGAAGGAGTTGAAATACTTTGTAACGCCTGTTCTGCTTCGTTTGCAAATTGATTTTGTACTGCTAGATCACCTAAAGCAACCATCCCTACTATTTGTCCATTTTCGATTACCGGCAATCGGCGAATTTGCTGCTGTGCCATTATATTCGCTGCTTGATGAACATCCATATCAGGTGTACCTTGTACGATTTGCTGTGCAGTCATAACTTGAGATACTGGTGTTTGTGCATTTTCTCCTTGTGCTGTCGTACGAAGGGTAATATCACGATCTGTTACAATTCCAACCATTTGCCTGTTGTTATTTACTACTGGGATAGCTCCAATATTATATTGGCTCATTAACGCTGCAGCTTCCTGTACGGTTTGTGTTTCGTTAACAGTAACAATATTTGCTGTCATAATATCTCTTAATTGTGCCATGAAATTACCTCCAAATTATATTTACCTTTATAGGATGGGGAACATTGGCGCTATTATTTATGGTAATTTTTTTTACTTTATTTAAGGTGCACCATTTTTTTATTAATTAAATATTTACGGTTGACTTATGAAGTAGTTGGTATATAATAAAGGTATCTTCAATTCGAGATAATTTGTTTCAAGATAATTTGAGCCGAGATAAAAGGGAACGCTGGTTGGATAGATAGAAGTCGAATGGACTAAAAAATATCAAGGGAGTGTTAATAATGGTAACTTTATATAATACACCTAGTTGTGCTTCATGCCGAAAAGCAAAAGCTTGGTTTGATGAACATCAAATTCCTTATAAGGAAAGAAATATCCTTTCTGAAAAGCTTACATTAGATGAGATTAAGAATATTCTTCACTTCACAGAGGATGGCACCGATGAAATTATCTCAACTAAATCAAAAGCATTTCAGAAGTTAAATATAAATATTGATTCTCTTTCACTCCGTGAATTATATGCAATCATTAAAGAAAATCCCGGGGTATTAAGGAAACCGTTAATCCTTGATGAAAAGAGACTACAAGTAGGGTTTAATGAAGAGGAAATACGTAGCTTTTTGCCACGTTACATGCGTATATTTCAACTTGATGAAGTCCATAGCTTTATTGAAGAAGCACAATAGAGGTATTTGCAATAATATCGAGTAAATAACGTATTCAATAAGGATATTTAAAACAGGAGGTGTAAACATGGAAAGGAAATGTACAAACCAGCCATTTTTACTGTTAATGCAAACCTCAAAAGCCATTCAGGAACGAATAAGAGATGAAATGTCCAAAAATAAACTTAGTATTACCGAGTTCTCTGTTTTAGAAGTGCTATTCCACAAAGGAAAACAAACCATTCAGCAAATTGGAAGTAAAATCCTGATCTCTAGCGGTTCGATGACGTATGTTATTGATAAACTTGAAAAAAAAGGGATACTAAAAAGAAATGACTGTAGAGAAGACAGGCGGGTTATTCATATAACCTTAACGGCTGAAGGAATTAAGATGATGGAAAGCATCATGCCGAAGTATCAAGACATGATTGATTCAATTTTTGCTGATTTAACAGATAATGAATCACAGTTGTTAGTCGACTCCTTAATAAAAGTGAGTAACAGAGTTTGATGTATATTTTTTTAGTTAATATCTCGGAATCGAGATAAATAGAAAGCAGGAGGAAAATAAAATGATGAGTATTGGATTATTAATTATAAGGGTAGTAATCGGTGTGTCATTCATGGCTCACGGCGCACAGAAATTATTTGGCTGGTTTGGCGGTTACGGCTTAAAGGGTACAGGTGGCTGGATGGAATCCCTTGGTATGAAACCAGGTGTGATGATGGCCCTTATGGCAGGATTAGCAGAATTAATGGGGGGATTATTGTTTACATTAGGACTTCTTACACCCCTTGCAGGAATCATGATTGCAGCTACAATGGTAATGGCGATTATAAAGGTTCATGCTGCTAATGGTTATTGGGCAACACAAAATGGATACGAATATAACCTGACATTAATAGCAGTGGTAATTGGTATAGCACTAATTGGGCCAGGTCAATATGCATTAGATGCTTTTTTATTCTAATATATCTCGAATTAGAGATTCTTAGTTTAGTGGTTTTATCGATAATTTAAATAAAAATAAGACACCATAATATAAAAAGGAGTGTTTTCAAATTGAGTAAGAAAACAATGGGTATTCATCATATTACTGCTATTGTAGGTCATCCACAGGAGAATGTTGATTTTTATGCAGGTGTATTAGGATTGCGCCTAGTGAAACAAACGGTAAACTTTGATGACCCTGGCACGTATCACCTTTATTTTGGAGACGGGGGAGGAAAACCTGGAACCATCATCACCTTCTTCCCATGGGCTGGTGCTCGACAAGGTACTATCGGTGACGGACAAGTAGGAGTTACCTCGTATGTTGTTCCGAAAGGTACAATGGAATTTTGGGAAAATAGATTAGAAAAATTCAAAGTATCTTTTACTAAAATAGAACGATTTGGCGAGCAATATTTGGAATTCGATGATCCACATGGTCTTCACCTTGAAATTGTTGAAAGAGAAGAAGGAGAAGTGAATAACTGGAACTTTAACGGTGTATCACCAGAGGTTGCCATTAAAGGGTTTGGCGGAGCCACTCTATTATCATCACAGCCTAGTAAAACGGCGGATTTGTTAGAAAAAGTTATGGGGCTTGAGTTCGTAGGAAAAGAAGGAGATTTCGCCCGTTATCGCTCTTCAGCTGAAATTGGAAATGTCATTGACCTAAAATTAACTTCGAATGGACGAGGAAGAATGGGTGTGGGTACTGTACATCATATCGCATGGCGTGCAAGTGATGATCAGGATCAACTGGAATGGCAAAAGTATGTTGCAGCGAATGGTTACGGTGTCACTCCTGTACAGGATCGAAACTATTTCAATGCGATTTATTTTAGAGAACATGGGGAAATCTTATTTGAAATTGCCACTGATCCTCCAGGGTTTGCCCATGATGAATCCGTAGCGACAATGGGAGAAAAATTAATGCTGCCTTCACAGTATGAACAACATAGAGAACAAATTGAACGCGGGTTACTGCCTTTTAAAGTTAGAGAATTAGATTAATTATTTGAAAAGGAATGATGTCTTTGCTTTCAATTGATCCGGCCTCATTGTCTGAAAGAGAAAATTATAAATTTCTAATCGGCAGTATTATTCCAAGACCAATCGCTTTTGTTACCACGCTTTCGAAGGATGGAATTTTAAATGGTGCACCTTTTAGTTATTTTAATATTGTTTCGTCAAATCCCCCGATGATTTCGTTATCAATTCAGCGAAGAGAGGGGCAGCACAAAGATACAGCGAGAAATATCATCGAGTCAAAAGAATTTGTGATTCACATCGTAGATGATCAGAATGTTGAAAAGATCAATCAAACGGCAGCAAGTCTGCCTCCCCATCAAAGTGAAATAGAAATGGCTCAATTAACGCCAGTGGAAAGTGTCAAAGTCTCTGTACCTGGTGTAAAAGAAGCCAAAATTCGAATGGAATGCCTTTTAGAGCATTCCCTTGAATTAGGCGGAGTGGATTCACCGGGGTGTGATCTTTTAATAGGGAGAATTGTTCAGTTTCATATCGAAAATGACCTATATGATAAAGGAAGAATTGATCCTAGGGGTTTAGCAGCTGTTAGCAGATTGGCTGGTACCAACTATGCAAAAATTGGCGAGCTGTTTTCCATGGAAAGACCTAAATAATCTCCAGATGAACACTTTGGAGAAATTCTTAATAGAGGGAGATAAATAATGAAACATATATTCAATAAGGGAAAAAATCCAACAAAACCAACTTTTCTTATGCTGCATGGAACAGGAGGCAATGAACTAGACCTGCTTCCGCTTGCAGGAATGATTGATGATGAAGCAAACGTACTAAGCGTTCGTGGGAATGTTCTAGAAAACGGCATGCCACGATTTTTCCGCAGATTAGCTGAAGGCATTTTTGATGAGGAAGATCTTATTTTTCGAACAAAGGAATTAAACGAGTTTCTAGATGAAGCCGCTGAAAAGTATGATTTTGACCGCGATAATATTCTAGCCATCGGCTACTCAAATGGAGCAAATATTGCTGCGAGTTTATTATTTCACTATCAACATGCATTAAAGGGTGCAATTCTTCATCATCCAATGGTGCCTCGAAAAGGAATAGAACTTCCTGATTTAACTGGGAAATCAGTATTTATTGCAGCAGGGACGAATGACCCGATTTGTTCTCCAATGGAATCAACAGAGCTTCAGTCATTATTAGAAAAGGCAAATGCGAAGGTAGAACTCCATTGGGAAAATAGAGGCCATCAATTAACCAGTCAAGAAGTGGAAGCAGCAGCAAATTGGTATCGAAAGCATTATTTAACGAAATAATATAACGTAAATGGAAGACTCAACGGAGAAAAAACGAACGGCTTAAGACTGAATGGAATTTTAAAAGAGAGAAACAATAGGAGGTGTTACAATTGGGTTTCTTGTCTCGTTTATTTGGATGCAACTGAAAAGGAGGAAGAAAAAATGACAAATGTAAAATTAGCGGTGATTTATTACAGCATGGGTGGCACTAACTATCAATTATCAAAATGGGCCGAAGAGGGTGCAAAGGAAGCGGGTGCTGAAGTAAAAGTTTTAAAAGTACCTGAACTTGCTCCACAATCAGCTATTGAAGGGAATCCCGTTTGGAAAGCACATGTAGATGCAACAAAAGATGTGCCAGAGGTTAAATTGGATGACCTAGAATGGGCAGATGCGATTATTTTCAGTGTGCCTACCCGCTTTGGTAACATGCCGGCTCAAATGAAGCAATTCTTAGACACTACGGGTGGTCTTTGGTTTAATGGCAAGCTAATGAATAAAGTTGTAAGCGCAATGACTTCCGCACAAAACCCTCACGGTGGTCAAGAAGCAACGATTTTATCACTTTACACAACCATGTATCATTGGGGTGCAATTGTCGCAGCTCCTGGTTATACAGATGCCGTAACATTTGGAGCCGGCGGTAACCCATATGGAACAAGTGTTACAGTTGGTCAAGATGGGAAAATGATTGAAGATGTTCAAGCTGCTGTAAAGCATCAAGCAAAGCGTACAGTAACAGTTGCAGAATGGGTAAAAAAAGCGAATCAATAAAATTTAAATGAATAAAAAAGTCTGATGGGGTCATTCCATCAGACTTTTTTATTAGTTATTTATTTTCTAAAACAGGAAATATCTACTATGGTGGTTCTATTGACTAGAGTAATAGATTAATATATTATTAATTCGAGATAAATGATTTAAAAATAATAAATTCCGAGATAAAAAGGAGAGTTATATATATGAATGTTTTAGTAGTAAAAGCAAACAACCGTCCAGCTTCAGATGCTGTATCAAGTAAAATGTATGAAACTTTTATGGAAAACTTAGAGGGTGTGAATGTCACAACTTTCGATGTTTTCGCTGAAGATATGCCTTACTTTGGTCAAGATTTATTCAATGCATTTGGTAAAGTTGAATCAGGCGAGGAAATGACGGATCTAGAAAAACGTCTTCTAGCTGCAAAACAAAAAGCAATGGATGCTCTCACAGCAGCTGACTTAGTGGTATTCGCATTCCCATTATGGAACTTAACAATCCCAGCACCATTACAAACGTTCATTGATTATGTATACCAAGCTGGTTTCACTTTCAAGTACGATGAAAATGGTCAAGCTGTCCAATTAATGACACACAAAAAAGCAATTATCCTAAGTGCACGCGGCGGCGTTTATTCAACACCTGAAGCAGCACCAATGGAAATGTCTGCTACTTATATTAAAAACGTTGTTGGTCTTGTATTCGGTATGGAAATCATTGACGAAGTTATTATTGAAGGGCATGCAGCAATGCCAGCTCAAGCTGAAGCGATTATTGCTGCAGGATTAGAAAAAGTAAAAGAAGCTGCAAAGAAATTATCACCAGTAGCAGTATAATAATGAAGAAAGGCGCTTGGATATATTCCAGCGCCTTTCTCTATACCTTTTATTCGAAGTGTCGATTAATATTTTGACATGCTTTGATAAGGGCAGTAACGAGCTTATCCTCATTCCCATAAAAACGTGTAGATGGGAGCGGAATGGAGACTGCACTCCGATTGCCCAATCGATCAACTACAACAGCCCCGACTGCACATATTCCTTCAATATGCTCTTCTCTTGAAAAAGCAACTCCTTCTCTTCGGGCCGTTTCTAGCTCCTTTAACAATTCATCCCGATTCGTAATCGTTTTATCCGTGTACCGTTTTAGCTCTTTCGGCAGCAGGCTTTCAACTTCAGTTAAAGGCAGTGAAGCGAGAATAGCTTTTCCGTTTGCTGTGCAATGCAATGGAAAAGAAGCACCAGGCTGTGATGTTGCTTGCAGGGGATGTGCCGCGATAATTTGATCAACAAACAGTACCTTACCGTTATCTAATACAGATAGGTCGACCGTTTCATTGATCATAGTAGAAAGCTGGATTAAAAATGGTCTAATTTCTTCTCTTAAATCACTATGTACAGCGCCAGCAAGCCTTGCAATCTCAGGCCCAAGGCGAAATCCTTTGTTAGCAGAAGCTGGTGTTACTAGGTTTTCTTGTTCTAGTGCGGCTACAATTCTTTGGACAGTTGACCTAGCCAGGTCTACCTCTTTTGAAATCTGTGTAAGACTTAATCCTTTTGGATGCTCTCTAAGCGTCCGCAGTATATTAGCTGCACGTGTAATAACCTGGATACTGGATGTCTTATTTTGATTTTGGTCATCGATGTTCAAGATAATTCCTCCTTCCTTTCAAACATAATAGCCTAATTTAATTCCAGCAAATAGTGTAAAGCCATAAATACATATAGTAATAATAACAAAATTATGAAGAAAGAATAATTGACAGGTTCTTTCATTATAAATTATACTTTAGTTAACCACAATGCGATACAAATGTACCGCATTGTGGTTAAGTGTTATGGATGATAAATTTGTTAAATACGAATGTTAATAAATATGATAACGAAAATAAATAGAGAGTTAATCTGAAGGAGAGCGGTTGTAATGAAAACGGAATTTGGGTTTGCTATTGTTGGAACTGGTCTCATTAGTACAACGCATTATCAGCAAATTTCAGCGATTGAAGGAGCAAAAGTGGTTGCCGTTTACTCCCGCAAGGAAGAAAAGGCAAAATCACTTGCGGAAAAAGCAGGTGCAGATTGGTATACAGATTATCAAGAAATGCTAAAGAAAAAAGATATTGATATTGTATCGATTATTACACCCAGCGGCACTCATGCTGACATGGCGATAGAGGCAGCACGGGCTGGAAAGCATGTAATCGTGGAAAAACCAATGGATATTTCCCTTGAAAAAGCACAGCAAATGATTGATGTATGCCGTGAACATCATGTTAAACTAAGTATTATTTCACAACATCGTTTTGATGCATCGGCAGTGAAGATTAAAGATGATATTGATTCAGGACGATTTGGAAAAATGGTCCTTGGGCAAGCCGCTGTGAATTGGTATCGTCCGCAAAGCTACTATGATACTAGTAAGTGGAGAGGGACCTTGAAAATGGATGGGGGCGGCGTCTTAATCAATCAGGCCATTCATACGATAGATTTATTTCAGTACTTCATGGGAGAAGTGGAAAGTGTTTACGCACATACAGCCATCTTAGCTCATGAAGGAATTGAAGTGGAGGATGTGGCTGTTGCCACGGTGAAATTTAAAAATGGCGGGTTAGGAACCATTGTTGGAACGACTGCTGCTTATCCAGGCCTGTCAGCCCGCTTGGAGATTATCGGAACAAATGGAACAGCTGTGATTGAGAATGATCAATTAATGAAGCATTATCTGCGAAATCCAAATAATGAAAGTGAAGCTATTAATTTAGCTGGTATTGAAAAACCTAGTGGGGAAGACCTTGATCATGCGTCTGTTGACCCTGCAGCACTTGATGGTGCTTCTCATCGTTTACAGTTTATTGATATGATGAATGCCATTCAGGAAAATAGAGAACCGCTTGTGAATGGTGAAGAGGGATTAAAACCACTAAAAATCATATTAGCTATTTATGAATCCGCACGGACAGGACAGCCTGTACAAATCGAGAGTCTCTAACAATCCCGTCACCTAACCTTAATTGAGTAACTAGTGACATATAAATAAGCGGAGATTTTCCGATTAGACTGTAGAATAGAGCTCGGTCGGGGTATATAGGCGGAGATTTTCCGTTTAAGCAAAGCAAAATTGCCCATTTTCACGTTTTTCGGAGTAAATAGTCGGAATTCTTCCGTCTATTTAAGCCATTTTTAGTGTTATTTTCTAATTAAGAGGAATTTCTCCGCTTATTTAACAAACTCGCTTTAGCATCTAATGAACTTGTACAACTTACGGGTGGTTTCGCGAAAAAGGGGAAATTTTAAAAAGGCTTAGAGGTATTTGCTTCTCTAAGCCTTTTTGACTGTGATATATGCAGTGAAGTTTATGCGATTAGCTAGTTGCGATTTACCATTTTGCACCTCACAAGTAATCCCGGTTATTAAATGAGAGAGGTTTTTAATTCATAACCATTTATCTGCCCATGCTTCTAAAGCTTTGAGCGATCGTCCAAGTTCTGTCCCTTTTTTGGTTAAAGAATATTCGGTCCGTACAGGACGGTCGGCAATTACATTTCGCAATACAATTCCATTGTCCTCGAGCTCTTTCATCCGTTCATTTAATACTCTTTTACTTAAGTCTGGTATAAAGGTATGGATTTCACTAAATCTTTTTGGCTTCTCCATTAAAGCGTGAATGACTAGGCCAACCCATTTTTTTCCTAGTATATGATAGCATTCTTCAACTTTGCTGCATAATTTATTTTCTGTATCCATTCGCAAAGCCCCCTAAAGTATCCTGGTTATTTTTAATAACTATATATTTATATTAGCAAACCAAGTATTTAAAATAAAGTATTAACTGGATTATTATTACCAATCAGGACAATAACGTAACTTTTCAGTTCACAAATTTGACACAGAAATATTGACAATAATTTTAAAACCCAATCTATTGACATGGTAATTAAACATTTTTTATACTTAATATAATCATATAGTGGTACATATGTATCATCATACGGTTAATTAGGGAGTGGACGAGCATATACTTAAAATGAAATGAAGGTCTTGAAGGTCTAGTTTTTTTAAATATTAGTCATTAATAAATAGGAGCTAATAAAATGATAAGAGTAGTTTGTAAGGCAAAGCTTAAACCAGGAGTAAATCTTGAAGAATATTTAACTCTTGCTAGAGAAGTTGTGACAGAAACCAGAAAAGAAAAAGGATGCATGATGTATACTCTTCATGAAGATATCCATGATCCATCCATCCTAACAACGATTGAAGAATGGGAGAATGAAGAGGTTATCAATCAACACAATAAAAGTGAACATATTATGAAATATGTTCCAGAGTTGAGGAGATTGAGAGAAAGCACAGAAATCAACCTTTATAAAGAAGTGAAATAATTAATTAAGAACAGGCAGAGGCTGTTTTAGTATAAAAAAATGTAAAGGTGGGAGAAAAAATGATTAAAGGGATTAATCACAAAGGTTTTCATGTAGTAGATATGGAACGCTCATTGGACTTTTATTGCAATAAGCTTGGTTTTAAGAAAGCGTTTGAATTGAATCATCCAAATGGTGAACCGTGGATTGTCTATGTAAAAGTGGCAGATGGGTGTTTCATTGAATTATTTTATGGAGGTGCAGAGGGGGTTAAGAACAGAGCAGACCACATCTGTTTCGAGGTCGATGATATTCATGAAGCAGCGGATCAATTGAAGAAAAAGGGAGTTTCTTTAGAAGTTGAAATTTCTCAAGGCAGGGCTTTGAATTACCAATTCTGGGTAGTAGATCCTGATGAAAATTGGCTCGAGTTTATGGAAATGAATCCTGAATCCCCACATATGAAAAGCTAAGGTGAATGAAAAGGAAGGAGATTTTTGCCGTGAAATTTAACAAAGTTCGCTGGGGCATTATTGGATGTGGTGATGTGACGGAAGTGAAAAGTGGACCTGCATTCCAAAAAGTAAAAAATTCAGAGTTATCTGCCGTTATGCGTAGAACGGGTGAACTTGCAAAAGACTATGCAATAAGACATCATGTACCAAAATGGTACGATGATGCTGACGCCCTTATTAACGATCCAAATGTTGATGCAATCTATATTGCGACACCACCTGGTTCACATAAAGAATATACAATTAAAGCTGCGAAGGCAGGAAAACCTGTTTATGTTGAAAAGCCAATGGCACTCAATTTTGATGATTGCAAGGAAATGATCGATGCCTGCGAGGAGGCTCGAGTTCCATTATATGTTGCTTACTACCGCAGGGCATTGCCTCGATTTGTAAAAGTAAAAGAGCTGTTGGAAAATAAAGCGATTGGAGACGTTCGTTTCGTCGCAACGACACAATATCAAAAAGCCTCAGAAGATGTGAAGGATGTACAAAATCTCCCGTGGAGGCTTCAACCTGAATTGTCCGGAGGGGGACTGTTTTTTGATTTAGCCAGTCATACGCTTGATCTATTAGATTTTTTGCTGGGGCCAATTAAAGAGGTTAAAGGTTTTGCATCGAATCAAGCAGGCTATTATGATGCGGAAGATATCGTTACAGGTACCTATCAATTTGAATCTGGAATTCACGGCGTAGGAAATTGGTGTTTTTCTGCATTTGAAGATGTGGATGTGAATGAAATCGTAGGCAGTAAAGGGAAAATCACCTTTTCCACTTTTGGTAATGATCCGATTGTTTTGACTACGGCAGGTGGAACAGAGCAATGGAATTTTGAAGCACCGCAGCATGTCCATCAACCCCTTGTGGAAACGATTGTGGCTGACTTGACAGGAGGCGGCGGCAAGTGCCCAAGCACGGGAGTGACAGGTGCGAGAACCAACTGGGTTATGGGTGAAATTAGATAAGTGAAAATTGGATTTACAATTAAATAATTGTATGAATGTTAAAAAGGGATGGTCTCCATCTCTTTTTGTTTTGTTAAACATAATTTTAAATTCGCAAAGTGTATTCAGACTGTCGTACATTATATATAGAAGGTATTTTTATCTCTAATCATTTCCAACGGCAGCAATCATGGATTGCTGTTTATTTTATTATTGAATTTTTAGAAAAAACAGAAAGTAGTGATTAGATTCACTTTGAAAGGTTTCGATTGTTGGTAAACTTTGGTTAAAAGCTTACTGATTGGAGGGAATATTATAAAACTAGTAGCTATTATCTCAGTTTTACTTACCTACATACTAATTGTATTCGGAGGATATGTTGCTTCTTCGGAATCAGGGATGGGATGCGGGCCAGAATGGCCTTTATGCAATGGAGAGGTTATTCCTGTTTTGGAAAATGAGACATTGATAGAATTTGCGCATCGAGCCATAGGTCTTCTGCTTGCCATTTTAGTAGGGACTCTCTTTGTACTAATCAAACGGAATAAGAACAACAAAATACTCCAAACTGCAGGAAATTGGCTTATAAGTTTACTAACATTACAGATATTAGCGGGAGCAGTGGTTGTCGTGCTGGATTTACCGACAATTGTTATTACTGTTCATCTACTTGTAGCCATGCTGTTCATGCTTGTCTTGTTGTGGATTTATCGGACTGAATCTCATACTCGAATTGAAACGAAATTAAGTGATAACAGGAAATTAAATATCGTATTTCAGTTAAATGTATTGATCATCCTGCTTTTATTAACCATGGGATTTGGTGCATTTATTAAACATGAATATTATGGTCTGGCATGTGGCTGGCTGGATTGTAGAGAAACACTGCTGCCTGTAACAACACCTGAAATCCTTCAAACCGGGCATCGTGTATTAGCAGTCATTACTGCAGCATATACTGTTTTCCTGCTGTTTAAGGCTTATCTGAATAATTGGGGTCAGGGATTGAAGATGCGGTTACTCCTTGCTGCTACTATGGTAGTAATGCAGATATTAAGTGGCATCCTCACAATTATAACCAATATCAGCATCCCATGGGCTGTTGTCCATCTTGCAATTGGGACAGCATTGTTCATGATTGTCGCAGACACAAGACTAATAGTGGGGTTAACGATAGCTAAGAACACCGGGAAACCGTGGACGGATAAAAAGGGACAACCATTTGGCAAGTAAACATTGGAGAGGTTTTTTACAGCCCGTGGTAATAGGTACAAAAGAGGCTTTAGTATAAGGTTAACTTATTCTTAAAGTTCCGTTACCTATCACAAACATTAAAAATATAACTTAAAAAGGGTGCCAAATTGTATATGAATTTGTCACTCTTTTTTTTATGGATATACAGCGTTTAATGCGGAAATTTACACTAAAATTTGTAATGGAAGATTGTGTTAAGATGAAATGAGGTTTGTGAACAAGTGTAGTTAAGCTAACTGTTAGTTGAAGAGTGCTGTAAAATGACGAAATAATAGCATTTATAGTGTATCGTAATATTTGTATTCGTAAAAAGGAGGATTATACTTTTGAATATTTTAATTTTAGGTGCAACTGGACGAGTTGGAAGTCAAATAGTAACTTATGCCCTTCATGATAGACATCATGTTACTGTATTAGTTCGCACTCCAGAGAAGCTTCAAATAAATAATGAAAATTTAACCATTATTCAAGGGAATGTTTTAAATAAAAATGATATAGTACGTGCAATGCATGGGATTGATGTAGTTATTAGTGCACTAAACACTGATGGCACAACCACTCTATCAGAAAGTTTGCCACTAATTATCAAAGCAATGGAAAACGAAGGTATAAAACGAATTATCACGATAGGAACCGCAGGGATCTTACAAAGTAGAACTACGCCAACCGTAATCCGTTATCAGTCAAGTGAATCAAAACGTAAATCAACCCATGCAGCAGAAGAACATCATAAAGTTTACGATATGCTGGAACAATCAACACTCGATTGGACGATTGTATGTCCTACATATTTACCAGATGGAGAAAGAGAAGGTCAATATCGAATTGAACGTAATTTTTTGCCAGAAGGTGGTATGAAAATATCAGTTTCTGATACAGCAGAATTTACTTATCGTCAGATAGAAAGTAGCGATTATGTCCAATCACGTGTAGGAATCGCCTACTAATAACATTCTCTTACATTATTACTTGCTGTCACAAGGTGAAATTTATTGTTTGTCATAAATTGCACTTAGACTAAAGGGTAGCAAGAGTTTAATTTTCAAGAGGCTATTGCGCTGGCGTGGCTTCGACTTGATTTTCTCCGAATGTGCCACTTCCTTCTAATACATAAATATAGCCATTATAGGTACCAGGAAGGTCTTGAATAACATATGCACTTTTTTCTAATATCATTTCTAAAAATGTGACAGATGCGTAATTCAGTGTATTAGATACAATATCTCCTGACGAACCTGAATATACCCTAATATTGGAGGTTAAGATGAAAATAAAACCTGAATATTGTAAAGTACACGATGCACTTTCCATCTTGGTTGGGAAATGGAAGCCCATTATTTTATTGTAACTAATGTCGGAAGGCACAATGAGATATGGAGAATTAAAAAAAGCACTGGTAGGTATTACCCCAAAAATGTGGTTACTGTAAACAGTAAAAGCCAGGAAGTGGTTCCCTGGCTTTTACGTTTGTAATCCTAATTATTCATTGGGCAATCAGGCATAGT